>JAQUTD010000006.1:0-24560 GCA_028709955.1 Bacteroidales bacterium
ATCGCCTCTGTCTGTCGTGTCTGTCCTGATTGGGAGTGCAAAAGTACAACTATTTTCTAAACTACAAAATTTTTATACCCTTTTTTTTAATCTTTTTTACCCTTTTTATTTTAAGTGACTGATTATCTTATTTGTCATTCTCATATTATTTTTGTTTTATTTTGTTATATAATGAGGAAAATTAGGCTTTCTTTATTATCATATGAATTTTTAGTGGGATTTTTTTGAATTTCTATATAAAAAAAGCCCATTTTTTAGTGGGCTTGATTAGTTAATTAAACATATTCTTCATTTTTTCAAAGAAGCTCTTCTCTTTTGCCGAAGGGTTGGGTTTGAAATTTTCGGATTTTTGAAGTGTCTCAAGCATTTTCTTTTCTTCCTTTGAGTAACTTTTGGGAATCCAAACATCAACTCTCACTAATAAATCTCCTTTTCCATATCCATTTACGTCAGGGAGTCCTTTTCCTCTTAATCGGTATACTTTGCCAGAGGTCATCCCTTGTTCTATTTTAAATTTTGCTTGGCCACCTAAAGTAGGTACTTCTATTGTTGTTCCTAAAATGGCTTCAGAAACAGTTATGTAAGTTTGATGACATATATTATTTCCATCTCTTTCAAAATGTTCATGAGGTAATTCTTCAATAGAAACTATCAAATCTCCATTTATCCCATTTCTTGCTCCAGCGTTCCCTAATCCTGAAAATGAAATTTGCATACCATCAGCTACTCCAGCAGGAATATTGATTGTTATTAGTTCTTCAGATTTTACAATCCCATCTCCATGACATGAAGGACATTTATCCTTAATAATTTTACCCTCTCCACTACATGATGGACAAACTGACTGGGTTTGCATATTTCCAAGAATTGTTCTTTGAACTTGTGTTATATAGCCAGAACCATTACAGTGAGTGCATGTAATTGTTTCGGAACCTGCCTTTGCTCCGGAACCATGACATTCTTTACATAGTACGTATTTGTTTACTTTTATTTTCTTTTCAACTCCTTTCTCTATGTCTTCAAGAGATAATTTTACTTTTATTCTTAATGAACTACCTTTATTTACTCTTCTGCCTCCCCTTGATCTTTCAGAGCCAAAACCACTAAAGCCTCCAAAGCCTCCTCGTCCTCCAAAAATATCTCCGAACATGCTGAATATATCATCCATGTTCATTCCTTGTCCTTGTCCACTGAATCCTTGTCCATCAACTCCTGCATGTCCAAACTGATCATACTTAGCACGTTTATCTTTATTGGTTAAAACCTCGTATGCCTCAGCTGCTTCTTTAAATTTTTCTTCAGCATCTTTATCATTTGGGTTTCTGTCGGGATGATATTTTAATGCAAGTTTACGATAAGCTTTTTTTAACTCATCTTCAGTAGCAGTTTTGCTTACACCTAATATTTCGTAAAAGTCTCTCTTTGTTGCCATTTTTTTTGTTTATATCGCTACTACTACTTTTGAATATCTAATAACCTTATCATACATTGTGTATCCTTTAATAAGGACATCAACAACATAGCCTTTTTGATTTTCCTCTACTGCAGGGAATTGTGATACTGCTTCATGAAGGTTTTCATTAAATAATTCTCCCTTTGCTTGAATAGGCTTTACTCCTTTTTGAGTAAGTAAATTAATAAATTTATTATATATTAATTGAATTCCTTCCTTAACTGTTTCTGGAACATCTTCTTGGTTATTTAAATTTTCAATTGCTCTTTCGTAATCATCAACTATTGGCAAGATATCTTTTATAGTATCTTCAGAAGCAAATTTTATCATTTCTATCTTTTCCTTTGCAGTTCGCTTTCTAAAATTTTCAAAATCAGAATATAGTCTCAGGAATTTCTCATTCATTTCTTCCAATTTCTGTCCTAATTGCTCAATCTTTTCAATTTCTGATAAATCAGTATTTTGTTGGGATTCTTCATTTTCTATTGTCTGGATTTCGTTGTCTTTGTTAGCTATATTCTCTTTGTCTTGATTTTCAAGTTCTTCTTTCTTCATTTTTTTTCTTTTTATCATTCTCTTTCTATATTTTCAATTTCTATTCCTTATAATAATTAAATGACAGATTGTCACCTTTTAATAAAAACATCCATGGGTGAAATTGGCCTTTCATTAATTCTCCACTCAAATCCATTAAGTTGTTTTTCTTCACTTGATAGTTTATCTTCATCATCGGTAAAGAAAATTGGATTTGAAAGAGTTGTTATCCTATCAATTTTATTCTTTGATATATAAATTTTCATCTGTGATCCTGTTCCAAAATTAATTCCTAACAATTCATCTGGTTGATTTTTTAATTCTTCCCAAATATAATAAATAGATTGGGCATTACCGTATACTTCAACAAGATAAAGTTTGTTCTTGTTAAAAAAAGCCTTCATCCTTTTACCATAAATTTGATTATATCTATTTTCAGATAATGAATCAGCGTCTTGAATGACAAATGCTTTTGGAAATATATCAACACTATAGATATATTTCTTCCCAATATTCATGATTATTGTATCTCCAGTAATTTGACTCACTTCAGACCAAATGATAGGCCTTCCTAACATAGTTAATAATGAGTCCTTCATCAGAAATATCATATTATCTGAGGCTCCTTGAATGTCGGTTCTAAAAAACTTAGAATCATTATAGGCATAAATTTCTTTAACATTCATCGCCGTATCATGGTTAACCCATAATGTATCAGCATGGAGATAGAGTGTATCGTCCTCATTAACTTGACGTAAGAGTGGTTGTATTGTTAAGTAAGTGTAGGAATTTGAATCCTTATTATTAATATATGCTCTTTGACCTGTAAGTATTGCCTTTTGGACTGAGTCCTCAAAAAAAACATTATTTATCCCTTCACCTATTTTTGTATTTGGGTTGTATAATAATGTATCGGCTTGAAGCAATCTTTCCTTTTTTGTCATCTGAGATTGCATGTATGATACAGATTCTTCAGTTTTAGTACTATACCATCCCAGTTCGGTATAAATAAAGGTACTATCGCTTGTTATAATATTCGTTGGGCCAAAGAAAGTGGCAATATCTGTTTTAGTATTATAGGTCATTGTGTCGGAATAGACATTAGTTTTTTCAGAATTTATCACAACATTTTTAAGAAATTTAATTTCTTTTTCATTCATATAATATGTTGCCTGTCTACTCCTTAAGGTTGATTGATTGTCGTATATATCTGCCCACTGAGTATAACTTAGGGTGTTGGGCACTCTTTCTAAAATTAGATAAGTTGTGTTTAGTGTTATATTATTATCTTTCATAATAACATTTTCTCCAAACATTTCAGCTATCCTACTTACTCCTTCATAATATAATTCGTCTCCCCATATCTGGAAAGTATCTTTTTGAACAATATGAATATTACCATAGGCACTAAAGCGATTTTCTTTTTCATTAAAAATAGCTGAATCGCAATACATCTTCATCCCTTGATGCTCAAACTCGACCTCCTCCACCATAATTATTTCATCTGGGTAAGAAGGTCGAGTTTCGCTCCAATTAGCTTTATAATTTATTTTCTTTTGACTGAAAACATTTGGGATAAGGATTATAAAACAAAATAAAATGAATATAATCTTTATTTTCATTGTTGGTTATTCGTCTTCATATTCATAATCATCACCAGTTCCTGCCAAGCCTTGGTATTTAAATGATTTATCATATAGAAGTTTTATAGTTTTGACATCTTTTCTCCCTCTTATCTTTTCTGTAAGTTCAATATAAAAATACTGCTCAAGTTTTCTGTCTGTTACAGATCTTTTATATTTAGCATCATACTCAACTTTTCTTATTATAGAAACCTTAGCATTAGGGTATCTTTGATCTAAGTCAGACATAATCAAACGAGGGTAACGATCTTCGCTAACGTCTGTTGTAACCGAAACAACTGAACCATCTGGTTTAAAAAGGGTTTGAACATTTGTCCCTTGACGATTTTGAAATTTCGCATTATAACATGTATCCTCCAATTTCCATTCATCCACTTCAATCCTCGGATATTTTTTATCGAATGCCTTAGTAATTATTTCTGGGATTTTTGGAGTATCGATAGCTTCTGGAGTTCCAATATCTACTTTTTTGCCTTTCTTACCACTATTTTCAGGGTCTTTGTTAGCTTTTACATAATTTTCATCGCCTATTTCCAATCCTGTTCCAGGCAAAGCGGTTCTATCAGCCATTTTCTTTTGCTGGCGTTCAATATCTTCAGGGTTTAATCGAGCAATATAATCTTTTTTAACAAAGTCTGGGTCAGGAGCATTGGTTTTTATCATTTTCCCTCTTGTGTCAAAAATCATTTCATACTCGGTTTGTCCAACTCCTTTCATAGAAATAATAAGTCTATAATAATTATCTCCTCCGAAGTCTTCAACATATTCCGACTTTTTGATTCTATATCCCGGATAATTATTTATAAAATAATTTGCAACCAATGTTGGCAATTCTTGCTCAGGAACATTAAAAATTGTAAACTGCCAATTTCCATTAGCTGTCAAAAACACTCTGCCCGTTCTATTATCTATGTCTATTTCTGCAACATATTGACCTGTTTCGAAATACCAGCCCAATAATTTATAATCAGTATAAGTATTTTCTAATCCCATTCTAACTTCTTGTGGAATATCTGAAAGTCTTAATTTCTGAGCTTGAACTGATAAAACGCAAGCTAATAAAGCTATTGCTAATAAAAATTTTCTCATAATTTGTTATAGATTATATTTATTTTTTCATTTTAAAAATTGTATCTTTCCTATCAGGACTGATTGATATAATTGCAACATTAACTCCTGTTATTTCTTCGATAGATTCAATATATTTCTTTAATTGGTTTGGCAAATCGTTATACGATGATATACCGTCAAGGTTACTTTTCCAACCTTGGTGTTGTTGGAAAATAGGTTCAATTTTCTCATTTAAGTCAAACGGGATTTGAATTGTTTCTTTACCATCTATTTTATATTGTGTACACATTTTCACAACATCGAAATCATTCATCACATCTACTTTTGTTACAACCAAATCGGTTACTCCATTAAGCATGCATGCATAATTTAGTGCGGGGATATCAATCCAACCACATCTACGCGGACGACCTGTTGTTGAGCCAAACTCTCTGCCGGTTTGTCTTAATTTATCTCCAGTTTCATCAAATAGTTCTGTGGGAAATGGACCACTACCAACTCTTGTACAATATGCTTTACATAAACCAAACACTCTCCCAATATTTGATGGCGCAATTCCTAATCCTGAGCAAACTCCAGCGGTTATTGTATTTGAAGAGGTTACGAATGGATATGAACCAAAATCAATGTCTAACATTGAACCTTGTGCTCCTTCGGCTAATATTTTTTGTCCATTTTTAAGAGCATCATTCAAAAAATACTCACTATTAATAAATCGGAAAGTCTTTAGCGTTTCTAATGATTTTAACCATTTTGATTCATATTCTTCATATGACATTTCGTCAATTTTGAAAGAACTAAAATCATGCCCTAAAGATTTTAATAATCTAAGATGATTCTCTTTTAAATCGTTGTATTTCTCTAACCAATCACTTCTTAAAATATCTCCAACTCTTAAACCAACTCGTGCAATTTTGTCTGTGTAAGTTGGGCCAATACCTTTGAGAGTTGAACCAATTTTTTCTTGTCCTTTTGCTAATTCGTTGGCCATATCTAACATTCTGTGTGAAGCAGTGATTAGATGAGCTTTCTTCGAAACAAATAAATTATCATTTGGACTTACGCCTTTTTCTTTTAATCCCTTTATTTCTCTCTCAAAAATTAAAGGTTCAATTAGAACACCATTGCCAATAATATTTTGTTTGTCTGCATGAAAAATGCCAGAAGGAATTATGTTTAATATGTGTTTAATACCTTTAAATTCTAATGTGTGTCCAGCATTTGGACCTCCTTGAAACCGAGCAATTATATCATATTGAGGGGTTAGAACATCAACTATTTTTCCTTTACCCTCATCACCCCATTGTAATCCAAGTAAAACATCAATTTTATTCATTATATAATCTAAATTTGAAAATAAAAATTAGGTACAATTTATGTACAAACCAACTGCGAAAGTACAATTTTTTTGTTAATTGTAACACATTTAATCTAAATAAAAATGGAAATCCACTAAATCATTAAGTGGAGCCTTAACAAACTTTCCTACCTCTTGTCCATAATTTAAAGCAACCTCTTTAAATATATCTTGGCATAAAAAACCAACACTTCCAACAACATTTATTTTATAACTAATATAATTAGAATATAATAGAACTTGATTTTCAAAGAATGAGACAAAACATTCTTTAATAATATTATGGCAATATTCATTATCCTTTCTATCTATTACAAACTTTGCAAAAGATGCTAAAAAATAATTTGGGACACTTCCTTTATAGAGTTTATTTAAAAAATCCGATTCTTCTCCAGGATGAAGTTGAGCAAATTCTTTTTCTAACTCAGAAGGAAGGAGATGACGAAGGTAGTTGCGAAGAATTAATTTTCCAATATTAGTTCCTGCTCCCTCATCACAAAGAACATAACCTAAGGCTGGAATATTTTCTGTTACATCAATCCCATCATATAGGCAAGAATTGGAACCAGTACCTAAAATAGCACAAAGTCCTTTCTCTTTTTTGCATAAAGCTCTTGCCGCACCAAGTAAATCATGTTGAATATCTATTGAAGCATTTGTGAAATACAGAGAGAATATATCTTTTATTTCTTTTTTCTTTGCATCAGCACTGCAACCAGCACCATAAAACTTTAAAGTAGTAACATCTTTAGGATTTATGTTGGATACAAGAACAGATTCAATTTCTTGACAAATAGCTTCTTGAGTTATATTATAGGGATTCATTCCACAAGTTGAAAACTCTTTTCTATTATTATCTTTATCAACCAAACACCAATCTGCTTTTGTTGAGCCACTATCACAAACTAATAACATAATATTATATATTTTTTGCAAATTTAATACATTCCTTGGATTAATCATTACTCAAAACTAATCCAATCAACAATAAACTATTCCATAATGCTTATTTATCTTTAATCTGCGTACTCAATTCTATACTCTAAGTTTATTTTAATAGAGTTTTTACATCTAAGGTTGTTATATTATGTAATTCTTTTTCAGTATTTCCATCAATTTCTGCAAATACATGAGCAAGAATATTTAATTTAGGATTATTAATTAGTCTTAGCTCTAACATATTAGAAAATTGTTTCTTTAACTTATCAATATCTAATACTGGATCTTTAACACCCTCTGGTTTTTCAATTATTGAGAAATAATATGTTTTATTTTCTCGTCCTTCCCAAATAGCATTATAATCTGGAGTTTTCCCTGTAAAGAAATATGTTAAAGGATGTTCTCCAACAAATTTGCAGAATAATTCATTTAAACACATTCCAGTAAAACGAAGTGGATTTATTTCTATTGGAATAATTGTTTTCCCATCGGCTCTCATTTCAATATGAACTGCTATGTTGCTTAAATTTAAAACAGAATTCAAACCACGAATATAATCTGTAAATACTTTTAGATATTTATCAAATAATGATTTGTTAGTTAGATACAATCTATCGCTAACATCTTTGGTTGATGAAAAACGATGTTCAAATATATTTACTATTATGGGTTCTTTTTCCTTGAAAAATACGTCAATAGCATATTCTGTCCCTTTAATATAAGATTCTATTATAAAACGATTGTCTCCAACTACTGTATCTGGAAATAAATCGGATAAACTTTTAAAGTTCTTTTCAATGTCATTTAGTGCATTTTTCCAATCTTCAATACCTTCTATTGTATAAACACCTGCACTTAAAAATCCAACCGATGGTTTTAATACAATAGGTAAATGAATTTTAGAAATATCAAATGTGAATAAATCAGTATAATTTATTTCTTTAAAAAGAAAGTTATCATACATTCCCTCACAAACTTTTCTAAAAGCATATTTGTCTTTTAATAATGTAACTTGCTTAACTATATTTTCTCCTTCCAAAGCATTACAAACCCCATCTAATGCATATTCTGAAACTGTATACAATCGAGGAGATAACATTGAATGATACTGGTATATAAATTCTTTTCCGTCTATTAAATTTAATTTTTCATGAGATGAAGAATATTTCTTTGTAAAATCATTTCTTAATACTGGCATTTGAGTTTTCTCTAGATAATTTAGTAATGTTTCTGAGACATAAGGTTCTTCTAAAACTACCATTTTTTTGTGTTATAAGTCTTTTAATAATGTTAATAATAAATATATTATGAAATCATAAAGCCTTTTTCGTTTATAGCTTTTATAAGTAAAGAAGATGGACGACATGGTTTACGAGTATGTTTATCAATAAAAGCTAATATAGTTTCTGCCTTATTAATAAGCTCGTCTTTTTCATTGTATAAATGATATATAAACTTTATCAAAGCCCCTTTAATAAAAATTAGTTCCGTATGAATACGTAATAATTCATCATAAAAAGCAGGCTTTATAAACTTAGAATTCAATTCAACAACAGGAAGCATAATGTTTTTATCTTCAATCATCTTGTATGAAACACCAATACTCCTTAAAAGCTCCCACCTTGCCTTTTCATAATATATTGGATAATTTGAATGATGGACATATCCCATCTGGTCTGTATCAGCATACAAAACCCTTATTTCGCAATTGTGAATAAGCATAGTATTTTTTAATGATTATGATGACATTCTTCACCATCTTCATGATGATGACTGCAACTTTCTCCTGAATCTTCAATTATTCCATTTAGAAAAGCTATAACAACATCTTCTATTTTACCTGAACAACCCCTAACTATTTCTATACCATTACTTTCTAAAACATATACTGCTCCATCTCCCATATTTCCAGCAAGCATTATCTCTACTCCCATTTCATGAAGAACTGAAGCAATATTTGATTTACATCCACAACCAACAGGTGAAGGAAGTGATTCTTTTGAAAGAATGTTTTTGTTTTCATTATCTATTGTGAATATTGTGTAAGATTCACAATGTCCAAAATGGCTATCAACCATCTCATTTCTTGTTGGAACTGCTATTTTCATATTTTATTTTTATTATTACTTGATTCTATAATGTAAAAAAACTCGTTATTTATTATCTATTTTATTCATTACATCTTCAGCAAGCTTATCAAATAAATCTTGCATAGGATTAGAATTATCCATAAATAAATTCTTTCCATTATCTGCCATTTCACCAACTTCTTGAACAAGAGGTAACTTTGTTAATAAAGAAGTATAGAATTCATCGGCTATAATTTGTCCTCCACCTTTTCCAAATAAAAAGTATTTTTCTTCTGGATGATTTAACGGAGTAAACCATGACATATTCTCAACAACTCCTAAAAAAGGAACACTGAGAGCTTCATTAGTTAGCATTTCAGCACTCTTCCTTGCATCATTAACAGATATTATCTGAGGAGTAGTAACAATGATAGCTCCATCTATTTTTAAATCTTGTATTGTTGTTATCTGAACATCTCCTGTCCCTGGAGGAAAATCTATAACCAAATAATCTAATTCACCCCAAATTGTTTCAGTAAATAATTGTTTGACTGCATTTGAAGCCATTGGTCCTCTCCAAATTACAGCACGTTCTTCTGGAACAAGAAAACCTATAGACATTAATTTTATACCATATTTTTCAAATGGTTTCATTTTATTTTTGCCATCTTCCATTGCCATTTCTGGACTAAGCATTCCAAGTCCAAACATTGCAGGAATTGAAGGACCATAAATATCTGCATCAACTAAACCTACTTTTAGATTCTTACGACTTAATGCTATTGCTAAATTTGCAGAAACAGTAGATTTTCCAACTCCACCTTTTCCTGAAGCAACAACAATAATATGTTTAATTGATTTCATTTCAAGTTTTTCCATAATATTTATTATTTTAATTTATTAACTATTAAAAACAATCTGATAAGCATCATTTATTTTTTTTGCAATATCAGAACTACTATTATATTCAATTATCGTTTTACCGTCAATCATTGCATCTACGATTTGTTTGTCAAAAGGCAGATAAGCAATAATATTAATATTCATTTCTGAACAATATTCTTTAATTACATTGACAACATCGAGGTTCAAATCATATTTATTTATTATCACATAAATATCTTTCACAAACTCATTTGCAACATCAATAGTTCTTTTCATATCTGATAATCCAGACATAGAAGGTTCAGTAATTATTACTACTTTATCAACACCTGTAATTGTAGACATAACAGGGCATCCTATTCCTGGAGGACCGTCAAGAATAATAGTATCAATATTATTCTTTTCAGCTTGTTCTTTCGCATATTGTCTAATCACACTTACAAATTTTCCAGAATTCTCTTCTCCTGGAGCTAATCTTCCATAAATAATTTTTCCATATCGAAAATCCCCATAATATAATTTGCTCTTATCGGAATTAATCATTTGAATTGCATTTGAAGGACATTCTCTATAACATAAAGCACATCCATCGCATGAAACAGTATCAATTTCTATTTTACCTAATACTTTTTTTACAGCGTCAAAACGACAAAGCTGTTCACATAAACCACATTGGGTACATTTACTTTGATCTATGAAAGCATGTTTTCCTGATATATAAGCTGATTCTTTCTTATTTGTTTGAGGAAAAATCAAATACATATTTGCTGCATCTACATCACAATCAACAGCAATAACTTGTTTTGCAATTGAAATAAATGCAGAACTGATACATGATTTCCCTGTACCACCTTTACCACTAATAAATGCTACTTCCATTATCAATAATATTATTATATATCCCTTTAAACAATTCATTTACATCATCAATATAAGAAACCGCTAATTTACCTTCAGAATAAAGATGTGCTATTTCTTTACTAAATGGTATTTCTGCTAATATAGGTATATGATTCTTATTAAGATAATCATATACATCAGCATTCCCTAATCCTGCTCTATTAATGATTACTCCATAATTTTTATTTAATGTGTCTAATGTTTCAACGGCTTGTTGCAAATCACTTAATCCAAAAGGAGTGGGTTCAGTAACTATTATAATATAATCTGCTCGAGTTGCAGTTTGTATAAAAGGACAAGAAGTGCCAGGAGATGAATCAAGAATCATATAATCATAAGACAGAAATGAAGCCTCTTTAATAGTAGACTTGATAACGGGAACAGAAGAAATCTTTCCCTCTTTCATGCGACCTTCAATAAAAATATGATTATAAGAATCCGTAAAAAAAGAAATTTTTCCTATTTCTGTTTTAGAATCTTTAATTGCATTCTGTTTACAAGCAACAGCACAAGCTTCGCAGCCATGGCATAAATTAGATAATAGACGTATTTGTTCTAATTCTGGAATACAAAAAATAGCATTATATTCACAATAATCTGAACATCTACCACAATAATTACATTTATCCAAGTCTATTTTTGGTCTATATTCCATTACCAAAGTATCTGATATTTTTTTCAATTTAAAAAATATCAAACTATTAGGACACTCAACATCACAATCAACTAATAATGTATGATGCCCTGAAGATTGGAAAATTTGAAACAGATTTGTAGAAACAAATGTTTTTCCTGTCCCTCCTTTACCACTTGCAATTGCTATCTTCATTAGTGATTACAAGAATTTTGACCCATTTTTAAAGTATTATTTAATAAGTCATAAACCAGTTCTTCCGGGTTTATAGTATCAACACCAATATATAAACTAATATTCTGTTGAGCAAAAAGTTCTTTAGCTTTTTCTCCCATTCCACCACAAATAACTTCATTCACTCCTTGTTCTTTTATCCAGGCTGGATATAATCCCGGTTCATGTGCAGGAGGAGTAACGAAACTACTATTTACAATTTTGTTATCTTCTATATCAGCAATATAGAATGCTTCACAATGTCCAAAATGTGAACATAAAATACCATTTTCTGTAGGTATTGCAATACGTTTATATCCTTTTCCCTTAGCAAACTGGTTGTTTGATTTTGTTTGATTTTCTGGATTGGAATTTGTGTTAGATTTACATGCACCCATTCCTCGGCCAGTTCCGTTTCCTTGACCCTGTGGGCCTGTTCCGTCTCTTCTTGGCATAATTATTAATTTTTTAACATATCAACGATTTCTTTAATCGTTTTTTCTTCTTGAATAATAATCATTTGAATATTGATTTCATTCATTAATGATTTTATTTTAAATCCAAATTCACCAGATATTGCTTTCTCTACTTTATAAGAAGCAATTAATTTTACTGAAGCTGGTCCAGCACCTTCATTAGCTTCTTTATTTGGATTTATTACAAATTCCATTTCTTTTGTGTCCGTATCGTATATAACAAAATACGAACAACGTCCGAAACGAGAATCTAATTTACTTTCAGGAGTATTTCCTGTACTTGTGATTGCTACTTTCATATATTTAATTATTAAATTTCATCGTTTTCATTTTCGCTTTCGTATCTTTTGCTAAAATTTCTGTTTTTACATTTTCCTCTCCCACATCTATTATCATTTTGTTTTAAATAAGGAGTATTTTTATTTGATATTTCAGGAGAGTATTCTTGAAAAACTTTGCTACCACATAATGGACATTTTTCTGGTGTCTCTTCCACCCTATTAAAAGAACATTTACAATCATTACATAAGTACCAATTTTGATCATACTGAACCTTTCCTCCTTCAATAATTATTTGTCTTCCCTCAATAAAAGCAGAAGCTATTTTCTGCCTTGCAGACATATAAATGCGAGTGAAAGTAGGACGAGAAACTTGCATAATTACAGCAGCTTCACATTGATTACACTTTTCATAATCATTTAATCGCAAAGCTTCATACTCCTCACATAATAGAAAAACTGCATTTTCTTTACTTTTTGCATTATTAATGCCGTAAGGTTTAAAACCAGAAACCGTTGGAATACTGGTCATTCGTCTTATTTTCTTTGGTCTTGGCATACAACTACTTAATTAATTTTACGCTGCAAAGTTACGAACTATTGTTCATTAAACCAAGAAAAATTATGCTTAAATTCTATTAGAATAAAATTAATTGGAAAAAATTACTCCAAAACCCTGAATTATTCGAGACTTGAATTGTTTTTGCATAAAATGGAGATTATCAGATAATGTAAAAACAAACAAAGGTTATTTGAAAATAAACACCGAGTTTTTAAATTTATACGCCGAGTTTTTTTAAATAACTAAGCTTTATTTTTGAATATAGGGAGTTTATTTTTTGAGATATAAATATTATTTATAATTAAAGAGAAAGGACTTCTGGAATTATTGTTATTATAAAAAAAGAAAAAAGCTTAAAGTACTATTTTAAAGATAATTAAAATAAAGTACTTTAAGCTATTATATTGATAGTGTCTTATTTAGACTAAAAAACTAATATTAAGTTTAGTATGTCTAAATTAGATAAATTTTAAATCTCTAAGTGCAGATTCAATAACTTTAAATGTAGCTTCCATATCGTTATCAAGACCTACTGAATAACGAACTAAACCTTCACTCATTCCCATTTCTTTTTGTATTTCTTCTGGAAGTTCTGAAGAAGTTGATTTTCCTGAGCAAGAAAATAAGGTGCGGAAATATCCAAGAGATACAGCAAGATAACCTACTCCCATTTCTTGCATTTTTTCCATAAATAGATTAGCTTTTTCAGCTGTTACAAGGTCGATAGCTATCATACCTCCAAAGCCAAAACCTTCATTCATTTGCTCAACCATTAATTTATGGTCTCTATGGTCATCAAGTCCTGGATAATTAGCCTTAATTCCAATATCATTAAATCTCTTTGCTAAATACAAGGCATTTTGGCTATGCTTTTGCATACGTATATGTAAATCATAAAGATTTTTTAGGATAGAAGTTGAACGGAAACTATCTAAAACTGGACCAAGCAACATTGCTGTTCCATCATTTACATCTATTAAAGAATTAATAAATTCTGAGTCAGCACAAATTGCACCAGCAACACAATCATTCTTTCCATTAACAAACTTAGTCATTGAGTAAACAACAATATGAGCTCCTAAAACATAAGGAGAGAATATCATTGGAGTAAAAGTATTATCAATAATAAGCTTTGCTCCTACTGTATCTGCAATTTTTCTCAACTCCCCAACATTAGAAATTCTAAGAAGTGGGTTTGACATTGTTTCAGTATAAATAACCTTTGTGTTTGGCTTAACAGCAGCTTTAACTTGCTCAAGATTTGTTGTATCAACAAAAGTAACATCAATACCAAATCTCTTCACATAATTATTTAAGAAAGCAAATGTACCTCCATAAACAGTCATTGAAGCAACTATATGATCTCCTTGTTTAACACATTGCAATAAAGCACAAGTGATAGCAGCCATACCAGAACCAGTTACCCATGCGGCTTCTGTTCCTTCCATTGCAGCCAATGCATTACAAAGAGAAAGGTTTGAAGGATTCCAATGTCTTGAATAGAGGAAATAACCTTCTGTTTCTCCATGGAAAGTATCTGTCATTGTTTGTCCATAAGGAAAACAAAAAGTTGCAGAATCATTAATACTTGGGTTAATACCTCTTTCTGTAGAAATTCCAGCAACAGAATTTATTGCCATAGCTGGATCGAATTTTTTATTTAACATATTATATTTTTTAACAGTTCATTGCACCACATACATTAATAACTTGTCCGCTAACATAACTTGACAGGTCGCTACCTAAAAATACGCATACCTTAGCAACTTCCTCTGGAGTTCCTCCACGACGAAGAGGGATTTTCTTTTCCCAATCCTTACGAACATCTTCTGGTAATTGAGCAGTCATATCTGTAATTATAAAACCAGGAGCAACTGCATTACAACGAATATTTCTTGAACCAAGTTCTTGAGCTATACTCTTAGTAAATCCAATAATACCAGCCTTAGAAGCAGAATAGTTTGATTGTCCTGCATTACCACTAACACCAACTACAGAACTCATATTAATAATAGAGCCACTTCTTTGTTTCAACATTATCTTTTGGCAAGCATGAGTTAGGTTAAAGACGCTCTTTAAATTTACGTCCATAATCAAATCCCAATCCTTTTCTTGCATTCTCATTAATAAGTTGTCACGAGTAATACCAGCATTATTAACCAATATATCAATTCCTCCAAAATCATTAGCAACAGTTTCAACTAACTTTTCGCTATCTTCAAAAGAAGCAGCATTAGATGCATAACCTTTAGCCTTAACGCCAAGAGCAAGTAATTCTTTTTCGCAAAGTTCCATATTTTCATCTCTTCTTACATCAGAGAAAGCAATATTGCAACCTTCCTGAGCATATCTAATTGCAATAGCTTTACCAATTCCACGAGAAGCACCCGTAATAAGAGCTACCTTACCTTCAAGTAATTTCATATTTCAATCTTTTTAAAGTTATAAGTTGCAAAATTACTAAAATAATTACTCTCAAACCAAAAATTACAAATAAAAAGGGATAACTGAGAATTTAAAATTGAAGACTTGAAAGACTATTGAACAATTAATTTTTTATTTATAGTCGCATTATCATTAACGATTCTAATATTATAAATGCCTTTTGGCAAACCATTAACATCAATCTCTAATTCATTCTGACCTGCATTAAACTTATATTTTATAACTTTTCTACCATTAATATCATAAACAATAACATTAGCGTCTTTTGTTAAACCTTCAACCTCCAATGTTGCTTTGTCATTTGTTGGATTAGGGTAAAGAGTAACAGATAAATCATTATTTCCAATATAGTTTAGTCCAGAGAATACTTGACACACTTCTTGAGATAATTCACTTGCACAATTGCTATTTAACGCCTTAATCTTATAACAATAATTTGTTCCATCAACAACATTAGTATCTTGATAAATTGTATCTGATACATTTGCAATTGAATCATTATTACGATAAACAATATAGTTTTCCTCATTACCTCTCCACGTTAGTTCAATATAATTTGCGATATTGCCCAAAGCCAAATTAGTTGGAGGAATTAATTCATTAACACTTAAATTTAATGCAATAATACTATCACAACCATTTATTGATTGTAAGTTTTGAGTATAAATTCCTGCTGTGTCTGTATTGAAACCATTTAATAAATAAGTTTCCCCTTGACAAATTGAAGCAGTAAAGTGTGTTGTATCTACTGTTGGATATAATGATAGATTTAATGTAACAATACTATCTCCTCCGTTTATTGTATTTAGACTTTGAATATAAGTTCCTGCACTATCAACATTAAAACCATTTAAAGAATATGTTTCGCCATGACAAATTGAAGCATTAATATTAGTAGTTACTGCTGAAAGAGAATAAATAGTTAAGTCATCAAAATATATATCATATCCAAATTGTGATTCTGCTTTTATGAAAATATACTTCTCTCCTACTTCTGTATTAGGAATTGATAAAATAAAATTATACCAACCATCTGCATTTGCTATTGGAGATGCCAATCTATTATTTGAAATAAATCCTAATTCATTTGCTCCTTCTATGGTGTTTTCTGGGTTAATATAAAATCTTAAGCCCTCATTATTATTTGAATAATTTCCATTATATCTATATAACCATATACTAATCTGACTATTTAGCAATAAATTTATTGGAGGTGTTATATATCCTGCATAATTTCCTGCTTGAATATTCCAACAATTATATTTAACCATATTTACTCCACTATAAGGAGAACAATTAGGGATTAGTCCACCAGCAGAGACAATCATTAAGCTATCGGCTGAAGATTTAAACCCAAGCCAACAATCTAATACTCCTTCAAAATCCTCATTAAAAGGTAAGTTCATAATAGAGCAACGAGTTAAGAAAGTATCTATAATAGTATAAGTTGTGTCATTATTTATTACATAGAAGATTCTAAAGTTATATTCTGTACTTGGAGATAAGCCTGTAATTGTATGTTGAAAATTAGGAGAGATATAAGTATTAAATGATGTATCTCCATTTTCCTTCCATTGATAAGCTATTGTTGTTATATCTGTTAAAGAGGTATTAACATTTATTCTTGCATGTGTTGCTGAAATATTCGAAACATTAACAGATAAAAAATTACAGCTAATTGAATCTTGAACATTTCTATACATTAGTACAGATTCATATAATGCTTTGGAGCCACAAGGAACATTTATTTGCACATTAAGTGGCATATTCATAAAAATATCAAATGACTCAAATATTGGAGGAGTAAGCTCCATAAATGTTACAGATGTTAAACCAATACAATCACCAAATGCTCTAAAACCAATAGTATCAAGATTGTTAGGGAAAATAATTGTATCTAAGCTACTACAATTATAAAAAGCATAAGCTCCAATAGAATTAGTATTTTTTCCTAATTTAACATAAGGAATACTACTACAATTATCAAAAGTACTATTTTCTATTTTTGTAAGATCAATAGGCAAAACAATTGGAGAAGATAAAGAAGAACAACCTGAAAAAGCATAACTTCCAATTGAAAATACAGAATCAGGAATATTAACAGATACTAATTGACTACAATTCCAAAAAGCACCAGCTCCAATTTGTCTCACAGAATTAGGAATATTGACTGTTGTTAATCCTGTGTTCTTAAAAACTCCATGTGAAATAGAAATAAGAGTATTAGGAATATTGACTGTTGTTAATTGGATACAACCAAAAAAAGCAAAATCGCCAATTGAAGTAATAAAATCATCAAGATTAATTGATGTTAAAGCTTCACACACTAAAAAAGCTTGGTAGTTGATTGATCTTATTGAATTTGGTAAATTTACAGAGGTTAAAGCAGAACAAAGTCCAAAGGCATATTCTCCAATTGAAGTAACTGAATAAGTTATCCCATTATTTGTAATTGTAGAAGGAATTTGTATAGCACCTATATATTCATTAGGATAAGCCATATGACTACTGCCTTTGTATGTAACTGCAACAGTATAAGGAGCAACATTAGAAGTTATATTATAATAAATAGTATCTCCAACGCTATTTGCTGCTGATATATCTTGTGCTTGAGCATTAAAACTAATACCAAAAACAAGCAAAGAAAGAATAAATAATAAGTTTTTTTTCATTGTTCCTATCTTTTTTCATAATTCATAGTGACGTGCAAATGTAATAATTTATTTAACAAAATAATCAATAATTAGAGTTTTTAAATATCAAACGAAACATTCATTATTATTTTAAGCACGTAAATATAATAAGATATCTCTACCATATACTAATTTTACAACTATCAAATGAAATTGTATCATATTTAATTTATAGTATTTATATTATTTGATATTCATCCGATTTTATTTGTGCTTCAAATTTTCAATTTAATCCTAAAACTTTTTAAATTATACCCAGTTGTTTCATTTTTTGTATCTTTGCAAATTGGATAATTCGTTTATTTATTAACAAATTAAGAAACAATGAGTTTTAGAATTATAGTTCTCGCGAAGCAAGTTCCCGACACAAGAAACGTTGGGAAAGATGCTATGAAGGAAGATGGCACAGTTAATCGCGCTGCTTTGCCCGCTATTTTTAATCCAGAAGACTTGAATGCCTTAGAAATGGCATTACATATTAAGGATAATATTAAAGATGCAACAATCACTATCGTAACTATGGGACCTTCTCGTGCTGCCGAAATAGTTCGTGAGGCAATGTATAGAGGTGCAGATAATGGGATTGTGGTTTCAGACCGAAAGGTTGCTGGTTCGGACACCTTAGCAACTTCCTATACAATAGCTCAAGCTATAAAGAAATTAGGAAAAATCGACTTAGTTGTTGCTGGTCGTCAAGCAATTGATGGTGACACTGCTCAAGTTGGTCCTCAAACTGCTGAAAAGCTTGATTGCCCTCAAATAACCTATGCCGAAGAAGTGGTGATGGTTGATGAAAAGAAAATTCAAATTAAACGTCGTCTTGAAAACGGGATAGAAATTGTTGAAAGTGGATTCCCTTGTTTAATCACTGTTCATGGTTCGGCAAAAGAATGTCGTGCTCGTCATGCGAAACGTTTAATGAAGTTCAAAAAAGCAAAAAGTAATTCAGAATTACAAGAGCTTGGACAAGATTATTCAACTATTTGGAATGAAAAACCTTATTTAAAAATTGAAGAATGGTCTGCCTCAGATATTATGGCTGAGGATGATCGTCTTGGCCTAACAGGTTCTCCAACCAAGGTTAAGAAAATAGAAAACGTAGTATTAACACAAAAAGATAGTAAGGTTCTTACTCCTAATGATAATGATATAAACGACTTGATGAAAGAGCTTATATCTTCACATATCTTAGGTTAATTCTTTTATAAACAAGAAAGGAAATATAATATGAATAATGTATTTGTATATTGTGAAGTTACTGAGGAAAGAAAAATTGCCGATGTAAGTTTGGAGCTTGTTTCTAAGGGTAGAAAACTTGCTAATGAATTAGGTGTTAAATTGGAAGCTATTGTTTGTGGAAATGAAATAAAAGATATTGAAAGTATTCTATATCCTTTTGGGGTTGATATTATCAACTATGCAAGTGATAATCGTTTATTCCCTTATCAAACTCTTCCTCACTTTTCAATTGTAACCAAACTTTTTCAAGAAAAGAAACCAGAAATTGCTCTATTTGGAGCAACATCTGTTGGGCGTGACTTAGCTCCTCGCATTGCATCTTATCTTCGTACTGGACTAACTGCCGATTGTACAACCTTGGAGATTGGCAACCACACAGAAAACAAAACAGGTAAGGAATATAAAAATCTTCTATATCAAATTCGTCCTGCCTTTGGAGGAAATATCATTGCAACAATCATTAATCCTGACCACCGTCCTCAAATGGCAACAGTGCGTGAGGGTGTTATGAAAAAAGAGATTTTTAGCAATTCACACAAAGGAATAATCAATTTCTTAAAGGTTGAAGATTATGTGAAAAATGATGATTTCTGTATCAAAATCATAGAACGTCATATAGAAAAACAAAAGATAAATATTAAAGGAGCTCAAATTATCATTTGTGGTGGTTATGGAATGGGTTCAAAAGAAAACTTTAAGCTTATTCACGAATTAGCAGATGTTATTCAAGGAGAAGTTGGAGCAACACGTGCTGCTGTTGATGCATCAATGACAGAACATGAAAGACAAATCGGTCAAACCGGAGTTACTGTTCGTCCAAAACTATACATTGCTTGTGGAGTATCTGGAGCTGTTCAACATAGAGCAGGAATGCAAGAATCATCTAAAATAATTTCTATAAACAAAGACCCTAATGCTCCAATCAATGCAATTGCTGACTACACAATTATTGGAGATGTTTTAGAAGTTTTACCTAAGATGATAAAGTATTACAAGTCTAATACTAAGTAATGATTAATTATTAATGGATAATGATAAATTTCTTGTCATAATCAATTAATATTGATTTAATAATAACGAAAAAAAAGAATAATTATATGGCTAATTTTTTTAATGATAATGAAAGCTTAAAGTTTCACCTTTCTCATGAAATGATGAAAGAAATTGTTCAGTTAAAGGAACGAAATTATGCTGATTATGGAAAATATGATTATGCTCCTGCTGATTATGAAGATGCATTTGATAGCTACGAAAAGGTTTTAGAAATTGTTGGTGAAATATCCGGTGATATTCTTGCACCTAATGCTGAAAGTGTAGATCAAGAAGGACCAAAAATAGTAAATAATGAAGTTATTTATGCAAGAGGAACACAACAAAACCACGAAGCATTGCGTGATGCAGGACTTTATGGAATGAGTCTACCTCGCGAATTTGGTGGATTAAACTTTTCTTATGTTCCTTATGTTATGGCAGCTGAAATAGTTTCTCGTGGAGACTGTGGATTTGCAAACATTTGGGGACTTCAAGATTGTGCAGAAACCATCTACGAATACGCTTCAAAAGAAATAAAAGACGAATTCCTACCTAAAATAAATCAAGGTTTTACTTGCTCAATGGACTTAACTGAACCAGATGCAGGTTCCGACCTTCAAGCAGTTCAACTAAAAGCAACCTGGGATGAAAAATCAAATTGCTGGCGTTTGAATGGGGTGAAACGTTTCATTACAAATGGAGATGCAGACATAAAGCTTGTTCTTGCTCGTTCGGAAGAAGGAACAAATGATGGTCGTGGACTTTCATATTTTGTTTATGATAGAAAACATAAAGCAGTTACAATTCGCCGAATTGAAAACAAATTGGGAATTAAAGGCTCTCCAACCGGAGAGTTAGTTTTCAACAATGCACCAGCACAACTGGTAGGTGACAGAAAATTAGGACTTATAAAATATGTAATGTCCTTAATGAATGGTGCTCGTTTGGGAGTTGGAGCTCAATCAGTAGGTTTGTCAGAGGCAGCATACAGAGAAGCATACAAATACGCTCAAGAAAGAGAACAATTTGGAAAGCCAATCATGAATTTCCCTGGAGTTTATGAGATGCTTGCAAATATGAGAGCAAAAACAGATGCAATTCGTTCAATATTATACGAAACAGCACGTAGCATAGATATTTATAAAGCAATTGAAGGCATTTCAAAAGAACGTCCAATTAGTGTTGAAGAGAAACAAACTCTAAAAAAATTCCAACGTCTTGCAGATATTCTAACACCAATGCTTAAACTATTCTCATCAGAATATGCTAATCAAATAACATACGATGCAATTCAAGTTCATGGTGGTTCTGGATTTATGAAAGACTATGCCGTAGAAAGAATGTATCGTGATGCACGTATTTTAACAATTTACGAAGGAACATCACAACTTCAAGTTGTGGCAGCAATTCGTGGAGTTATTAATGGTGGATATATGAATTTAGTGAAAGAATACGAAGCAAAAGCAACTAAACCAGAATTTTCAACAATGAAAAAAGTTTTAGTTTCTATGCGTGAACGTTTTGAACAAGCACATCAAAGAGCAAATAGCTTCGGTTCTAATTCAGAATTCTATGACTTTAATGCTCGTCGTTTAGTTGAAATGTGTGGCTACCTAATTATGGGACATCTTTTAGTTATTGATGCAAACAGATGCAGTACATTCTCAAACTCAGCAGAATTAATGATTCGTATGGGACAATCAAAAATTGAAGAAGCAGCATCATTCATAATGAATTTTGAGGAAGCCTCATTAGCAAAATACAAACAAACAAGTGAATGTAGTAATTGTGAAATCTAATTCACAAACATTCAAATACTTTTAAAATTAATATTTAATAGGCTGTCAGTTTTACTTGACAGCCTATTTTATTTCTTTTACCTGCTATTTTGTTTCATAGAAAAAACAATTTAACTATATTTTTGTATTCTCCACTAAACAATTTAATGATTAATTTGTTTCTTAGAAAAAACAATTTTATCTTTGCATCGTAAAACTAAATGTTATGGAATCATTATTTTCTTCTTTTAATACAATTATTGAGCAAACTGACACTAAGTTTATTCGCTATATTTATTCTGATATTAATTGGAATAATAGATTAATAGCTATTACTGGAGCAAGAGGATGTGGGAAAACAACTTTATTATTACAGCATATAAAGAAGGCCTACTCTAATAGAATTAATGAGGTATTATATGTTTCTCTTGATAACATTTGGTTTACAACTCATAATTTAGTTCAACTTGCAGATGAGTTCAATAGAAATGGAGGGAAAATATTATTTCTTGATGAAGTTCATAAATATCCTTCCTGGTCAATAGAAATTAAAAACATTTACGATAGCTATCCTAATTTAAAGATAGTATTTACGGGTTCTTCCCTTTTAGAAATATATAAATCAGAAGCAGATTTAAGTCGTAGAGCAATAACTTATCATCTATTCGGATTGTCATTTAGAGAATTCATAGAATTGGAATATGGGATTAAATTAAAGACATATTCTTTAGATGATATAATTAGTAATCATATTAATATAGCATCTGAAATAAACAAAGAAATCAAACCTATTCCTGCATTTAAAGAATATTTAAAATACGGATATTTTCCTTTCTTCAAAGAGGACAAAAATACTTACCTTCAAAGATTACTTAATACTCTAAACACTATACTCGAAGTTGATTTACCTTCTTCACAAAAGATTGATTTCTATTCTATCCATAAAATAAAGAAGCTATTTTATATAATGTCATCTCTTGTTCCATTCACTCCCAATATAACTCAACTAAGTAAAGAAATTGATGTTACAAGAATTAGCTTATTAAACTATCTAACATATCTTGAAAAGGCTCAAGCAATTCTAATGTTAAATAAAGATGCTTTAGGAATGAAATATCTTGCAAAACCAGAAAAGATTTATCTTGCAAACACAAACTATGCATTTGCTTTAGCTGGAGATAAAACTAATATTGGATCCATAAGAGAAACATTCTTCTATAATCAACTAATGGTTAGAAATGATGTATTATTCTCAAATAAAACAGACTTTTTTATTAACAACAAATACAGCTTTGAAGTTGGTGGAAAGAATAAAACTAATAAACAAATTCAAGATATAGAAGATAGTTTTGTTGTAAAAGATGATATAGAAATAGGCTATTTTAACAATATCCCCCTATGGCTTTTTGGATTTTTGTATTAAAATTATCAGATGCCTTTTACAGTAAATTAGCATAAGAGTTGACATTTTCATCATCTTCAACAATCTTCCCAAAGCTATTAATGCAATAATATTCATCGTTCTTTTGTATTGAAAATTGTTGATTTCTGTCTAATCCTTTCTTATAATCAATTTCATAGTAAATAGGATCAACAACTGCAATTCCATCAATATCGAAAATCCCTTGTTTATCGTTTAATTCAAAAAGAAATAAATCTTCAATATCAGTTGTTTGAATATAATCATATATTATAGGAACAACAATTTTGCCTTCAATATCGATCAACCCCCATTTGTTTTTATAACATACAATTAATTTTTCATTATAATATTGCATGTAAGAGTAATGAAAAGGCACGACAATATCACCATTCAAATTGAGAACGCCCCATTTTCCAAGTTTCAAGTGTTTACGACTTTTTTTGTATCCAATATTGGCTAAAACCACATTAGTTCCAAAATATTGAATTTTGTCATATATATTAGCAATAATCTCCTTATCAAACTTATCAATAAGTCCATATTTATAATGTCTTTTAACTTTGACATAAGATATTAGATAGCCGTTTGAAAAGCACTTGATTTTGTCATTTTTCATAATAGTAATAATACTAAAAATCAGATTTTTTGGGTTTCCAAATGCTTAACATATGAAATATCAAAAAGCGATTAATTATGATGCAAAATTACATATTTTTTACTCTCTAAAAAGTACTTTACCAATAAATATTTTTTGAATAATTATTAGTAACAATAATTTCCAAATCAATTACAATATATACTTAGAAACTAAATCAATTTATATATAATAAAAAAATAAAAGAAAAAATAAAGAAATGACTATTATATGGATCAAGAAAATTAAAATACATATAAAATTACTATTTGATTATAGAAAATTAGAATCAAGTTCTACG
>JAQUTD010000006.1:24660-37033 GCA_028709955.1 Bacteroidales bacterium
ACAAAAAAAAGCGAAGTTGGGAATAACTTCGCTTTTTATATTTGTTTATACTTTTTAGTATCGTTGAAATTTAGCTTTATTTTGCAAAATTGACCGAACGTGTTTCTCGTATAACAGTTACTTTTATCATTCCTGGGAACACCATTTCCGATTGAATTTGTTTTGAAAGATCCATCGATATTTGGGTTGCTTCTTGGTCAGTTACTTTTTCGGCAGCAACAATAACTCTTAGTTCTCTTCCGGCTTGAATTGCATAAGTTTTTACAACCCCTGGATAAGACATTGCTATTTCCTCCAATTTATTTAATCGGTTGATATATGCTTCAACGACCTCTCTTCTTGCTCCTGGACGTGCCCCTGAAATGGCATCACACACTTGAACTATTGGAGCATAAAGGCTTGTCATTTCGGTTTCATCGTGGTGAGCACCAATTGCATTGCAAATTTCTGGTTTTTCTTTGCAACGTTCTGCAAGCTTCATGCCATGTAGTGCATGAGGAAGTTCTGGTTCGTTGTCAGGCACCTTACCAATATCGTGAAGAAGTCCTGCTCGTTTTGCAATTTTTGGATTAAGACCCAATTCTGATGCCATTGTTGCACATAGGTTGGCAACTTCTCTTGAGTGTTGAAGAAGGTTTTGTCCGTATGATGAACGATATTTCATTTTTCCTATCATCCTAACCAATTCGTGGTGAAGGTTGATTATTCCTAAATCAATACATGTTCTCTTACCTATTTCTATAATTTCTTGTTCAATTTGTTTCTTTGTTTTTGAAACAACCTCTTCAATTCTTGCTGGGTGAATACGTCCATCGGTAACAAGTTTATGAAGGGATAGTCGTGCAATCTCTCTTCTGATTGGATCGAAACATGATAATATAATTGCATCTGGGGAGTCATCAATAATAACTTCAACGCCTGTTAAGCTTTCCAAAGCTCTAATATTTCTTCCCTCTCTTCCAATAATTCGTCCTTTTACTTCTTCGTTTTCAAGATTAAACACTGAAACTGTATTTTCAATTGCATTTTCAGTTGCTGTCCTTTGAATTGACTCCACAACAATTTTCTTTGCTTGTTGATTTGCTGTCATTTTGGCTTCTTCAATAATCTCCATCACCCTGCTTGAAGCATCCGACCTTGCCTCTGAGGTCATAGCCTCAACAAGTTGTTTTTTTGCTTCCTCTGCCGATAATCCTGCAATTTGTTCTAATTTTTCAACACTCTTTTGGAAAGTTTTTTCAACCTCTGCTTGACGAGTTGAAAGAATTTCTAATTGTTTGTTTAGATTTTCTCTTGCAGAAGTAAATTCTGTGTATTTCTTTTGAAATTCATCAATCTTTAGTTTAAGCTCCTGTTCTTTTTGCTTATTTTTATTTTCAGATTGCATCACACGATTATTGCGTTCTTGAACTTGCTTTTCGTGTTCTGATTTTAATTGGAGAAATTTCTCTTTAGCTTGAAGAATTTTTTCCTTCTTCACCATTTCAGCTTTTTCTTCAGCTTCAACTAATGTTTGGGCAGATTTTTTTGTTAATGAAGCACGAAGTTTAGTTGTTGTTAGATAGATTCCAAGTGCTGAAAAAACTATTGCAACTATAATGCTTACGATTAATAGTGTTACTATGCTCATAATGTTTTTAAGTATTTATTAGTATATTTTTATCCTATGGATTAGCATTTTTATAATTCGGATAAAACATTGGTTGCTGAAAAATTAAAAACCCGCATCCTTTCAAAATAGAGTTAAGAAAAACTCTGGTAAACAAGATTTGAGTGCCATCCGTATCAAACTTCCACTGTCTTCATAAAGAAGAACCCATTGGGTTGAGGCCTGTTTTTCCCAGATTTGAGCGTTCTCTTTTCAATTTTTAATGTTGAGTTTCCAAACTGTTCCTGAACTGATGCGGGAATATCTTAATATATTTATTATTTACTCCTTACGTGCTAAGTATGCTTTCTATTAGTTCTAATTTTGCTACTAAAGTTTTGTCACTAAATACATTTTCTTCTTTCATTTTAATATAAGATGTCACATATTGTAGTAGCACCATTGCTAATAGGTCTTGTTTGTCTTTGTAAGCATAAATTTTGGCATAATCTCTAACATTTAACTTTACTTCTTCAACGGCCTTTCTAAACATTTCTTCCTCATCCCTCTTGACCCTTACTTTATAAATCCTATCTGCTATTTCAACACTAATCAATATATCTTCAGTCATTTAAGTTAGAATTTATAAACTATTGTTCAGTTTTAGTTATCATGCCAACACATTTATCTATTTTTCGCACCAAGTTATTAATTTTCAGTTTAACCTCAGTTATATCTGAATTACTTTTTACTGCTTCTCCTAATTTTAATATTTTTATTTGTTCTTTTAAATTAATTATTTCTTGCGATTGTTCCGATACAATCTTATCTAATTTTTGTTTTTCTGTAAGCAAACCATCAATTGAATTTTCTAATTTACGCTTATCATCTAATAATCTTCTAACCTTGTAGTCTATACTTGAAATAAGCGTGTGTAAATCTTCCATCAATTTCTTTGTTTACTTACACTGCAAATATAATACAATTTTTGAGTAATTGCATAATAGAAACCTATTATTTTTTACAGGCAAAGATTAACTATCTCTTAATCAACATTTAAAACATGCCCCATTCTTTCGGCTTTTGTTTTCAAATATTTCTGATTATATTTATTAGCTTCCACAACCAAGGGCACTGTTTCAACTATTTCAATTTCATATCCTTCCAAGCCTCTTCTTTTAACTGGGTTGTTTGTTAGAAGACGTATTTTAGTTGCATTTTGGTCTCTAATTATTTGAGCTCCAATTCCATAATCTCTTTCATCGGCCTTAAAGCCAAGTGCAAGATTTGCATCAACGGTGTCCATTCCTTGTTCTTGAAGATGGTAGGCCTTAATTTTATTAACCAAACCAATTCCTCTACCTTCCTGACTCATATAAACAACCATTCCTTTCCCTACTTCATCAATCATTTTCATAGCTTGATGAAGCTGATCACCACAATCACATCGGCATGAACCAAAAATATCACCAGTCATGCAAGAAGAATGTACTCTAACAAGAACTGGTTCATCTTTTTCCCATGTGCCTTTTCTTAGAACCATATGGGTTGCTTGATTGTTTAGTTGGGTATAGGCTATCAATTTAAAATCGCCCCAAGCGGTTGGAAGATTAACTTCTTGTTCCCTACGAATTAGAGTTTCATGATTTACTCTATATGCTATTAAATCTTTTATGGAAATAATCTTAATTCCATATTTTTTAGACATTTCCATCAATTGAGGCATACGTGCCATTGTTCCGTCTTGATTAAGAATTTCAACCAAAACTGCAACGGGTTCCAATCCTGCTAAACGAGCTAAATCAACACAAGCCTCAGTGTGACCAGATCTTTGCAAAACGCCAGATGAAACAGCTCTTAGAGGGAAAATATGACCAGGACGTCCTAAATCCTCAGGTCGAGTGTTCTTATTGGCAAGAGCCTTTATGGTTTTTGCTCTATCACTTGTTGAGATTCCAGTTGTGCAACCATCTCCAAGTTTGTCAACCGAAATGGTGAAGGGCGTTTCGTGTGTTGAAGTGTTTTGAGAAACCATCATATCGAGATTTAATTCCCTACATCTTTCCTCTGTTAGAGGAGCACACATAAGTCCTCTTCCGTGAGTTATCATAAAATTTACGATATCGGGAGTTATTTTTTCGGCAGGGAATATAAAATCGCCTTCATTCTCGCGGTCCTCATCATCCACACAAATCAACAATTTTCCTTGTTTGAAGTCTTCAATTGCTTCTTCTATTGTATTCAATTTAGTTTCCATTTCATAAAAATTTAGTTGGCAAAGATACAATAATTAGCCCTATTTTTGCCCATTATTAATGATATTTATGTAAATTTGCAACTTAAACATTCAGCCACACATAGATAATATGCTTCATTTTCAAACAATAACACAAGGAATACTTTTCGGACTAACCTTAGCCCTTATGGCCGGTCCTGCTTTTTTCTCACTCATACAAACAAGTATAAGCAAAGGATTTAAGAAAGGAGCACACCTTGCAATTGGCATTTCAATAAGTGATATTTGTATGGCGTTTATTGCTTGGTATGGCCTATCCTCTCTTTTCGATTCAATTCAAGCTCAAAGAATACTATCAGTTGCAGGAGGATTTTTCCTTCTTTTGTTTGGAATCTATACAGGAATGAAACGTCATACAACAATTCCAACACCAAAAGACATTCAACTAAAAACTAAATTTCAATTCAAATCAATTGCAAAAGGATTTATTTTCAATTTTGCCAACCCAAGCATTTGGATTTTTTGGCTAATTCCTGTTGGAGTTGCAAGTAGTTATCCAAAAGCTGACCTGCAAATACTCTTTCTCTTTTCAATTCTTGCCACCGTGTTTTGCATGGATTTGTTGAAATGTGCTATTGCCAACGAGCTTAAAAGATTTATGACAGATAGAGTTATAACATATATAAATAGAATAATTGGAACCATCTTTGTAATATTTGGAATCTACCTTATTCTAACACTATTTATTGACATGACAAGCATTATACCTTCAATTCCTCAGAAAAATATTTAAATTATAAAACATTAAAAGAAAATATATTATGAAACAAATAAAGAAAAAAATCTGGATGATATGTATTGCAATAATTGCATTTTCATCAACTTCACTACTAACAACATCATGTGCCTCGGGCAGTAGTAGTTTCTACGGTGAGCCTGTTGGGATCAATCCATATAGAAAAAAGAAATCAAACGTTGTTAGAAGCAATATTAAAGTTAGGGACGCCTACACAAAGCCAAACAAGAAAAAAAGATACTAAATTATTAGTTTGACTTATCAATATTTTTGTAGTAATCTTCAAAAAAAGCTTTCCCATACTCATAACCAATATCAAACAATTCGTGAGCTTTTTCGAAATCTGTTATTGTATAGTTTTCTAAGTTGGGAGTTATAAGATGATCACATTTCTTTGCCCAGTTTTCTGTGTTGCTAACAATTGAAATGGCTAAGGATCTTAAAAAAATATTAACAATTCCCTTAACCTCCTTCTGATTTGGAACAGAAATAACATCAACCCCAATAATCAAATCACATTTCTCGTCAATCAAAGGCTTGACAGGAAGATTTTGCATAACCCCACCATCAACATATTGTTCTTTACCAATTGTTTTAGGCTCAAAAATAACAGGAATTGAGGCCGAAGCAATCACATACTCTTTCAAGAGATTTCCTTGACCAACAAATTTGTAAGTTGCATTATTAAAATTGGTTACACAACAATAGAACTTTTTGTTGAGCTTAGAGAAATCGTTGTGAGGAATATTTTTCTCTAAAACTTTTGCGAGCTTATCGTGAGTAAAAAAACCCTTACCAAAGCTTGAATTTAGCTTAATAACATTTAAGGGCTTATTCATATTTTCCTTATCCACCAAATCAAGAATTTCAATGGGAGTGAAACCAGCACAATAGAGCACTCCAATAATTGAACCCATAGAGGTTCCCGAAACAACATCAACCTCAAATTTATATTCTTTCATAGCTTGCAAAAACCCAATATGAGCATAGCCCAAAGCTCCACCACCACTTAGTGCTAAGCCAACCTTTTGAGGCTTACTCTTAGTTTTCAATCCACCATTTTGGGCATCAGCTTTAATATTATTTGCCATAATAAAAACAATTATTAATAAAAATAAAATAGCTTTACTTAAATGTTTAGTTCTACAAATCATGAATTTAATTAAAAATAATATTTAGTTTCTTTCTATCTGCCCTCTAACAAACTTATTTGAATCCTTTAATACAATTGCGTTTTCATTAATCCAACCAACAAAAGCATCAAACCTATCTTTGTTATCTTTTAGCCAAGCATTAAATTCCTCAATATTGCCATAAGACAAAAGCCAATAGTTGTAAGCCTCCAAATGACCAGCATCTTTTATCTTTTTTTGGAAATCAAAAAGAACGATAGGATATTTCTCATTTTGTTTTTCTTCAAAATAAATATCAACAAATTTAGAACGAATGCGATTAAGAGAGGCTAAACTAATTTCTTTCTCACCAATTAGAGATAGAGATAATATTTTTTCAAAAACACCAGTTCCCCATGATCTATTTTTCATATCATCTCCCTTTTTCTTAGCTTCAAGCATAGCTTCAAGCAAGGCATTCGGATCATCATTATCTGGATTATAATTAATATTAATAACATTTTTATAGAAACTAACCTCAATTGAAGTGTCATTAAAACTAATCTGAGATTTGTAAGCATCAAAAAGCATCTTACTCATAGCCTCAGTGCGTTTAGTGCTATTTTCAATATGCATAAATATCTCTCCATATATCAAACCCCAAACCTCAAAGTCGGAATTAAGATAAAGATGAGCTGCCCTAAAATAGTTGGAAGGGAAATCAGGATCGGCATCAATCCCTTTTTCATACCATTGAATTGCAGCGGTATAGTTCTTTTGATTGAAATACACATTCCCTGTTTCCAAATACATTTTTCCCGAATTAGGAAACTTTTTTAATCCCTGTTCATAAATTTTAATAGCTTTTTTAGAATCTCCTTTCAAATCATAAGCATTCCCCAACATTTGATAATAATAATCCTTCGGCTTTTCTTCCTTAACAAGTTTATTTAAAATCTTAATAGCTTTCTTATAGTCTTTCTGTAAATAATAAGCATAAGACATCTCATACTTAACTATTGAATTTTCAGGCTCAAGCTTTTGAGCTTTTTCAAGAAGGAGGATACTCTCTTGATAATCGCCATTATCCATCTTAAAAATTGCTGTCTCAATCAATCTATCAACCTCATTTTGAGAGAACAAGGAACAAGTAAATAGTGTAAGAAATAGAGTTATTAAAAAGAATCTTTTCATATTAATAAAATTTAATACTGCAAATATACGTGATTATTGCATAAAGCAGGAATAAGGAGATAAAAAATATTCATATATTTGCAATATGAAAAAGCCAAATTTAGAAGAAAAAGAATTTATAAAACAAAACATAGAAGCAAACACAACCAAGCTTTTGCTTCAAGCTCCAACCGAGAACATAGACATCAAGCTTTGCGTAACTCAAATTGAGGGCATAAAAAAAGCTGAAGAGAAATTTCCATCACTCATTCAATCAAACGAGCTGATATATCCTAAAAAAATCAATCTCGAACAAACCTCCTCCGAGCAAACCGCAAAATATAAGGCATCAATCTTCCCTCTTGACTCCACCCTAAGAGATTTAACCTCAGGATTTGGAATAGACGATATATTCTTTGCCCAAAAACTAAAAAAGGTCTATTATCACGAATTAGACCTTACGCTTGCCGAAATAGCAGAATATAATTTTCAAGAGCTTGGGCTAACAAATATTGAGGTGATAAAAGGCAATAGTTTAAACATGTTGAAAGAATTAGAACCCACCGACATAATCTACCTCGACCCCTCAAGAAGAGATGAAAATCAAAAGAAAGTATTCCTTTTGGAAGATTGCCAACCCTATGTTGTGGACATACTACCCAAACTCTTTGAAAAAGCAAACACAATAGCACTAAAACTCTCCCCAATGCTTGACATCAAACAAGCCATAAGAGAGCTAATAAACATAAAAGAAATACATATTATTTCAGTGAAAAATGAATGCAAGGAACTATTCATAGTGTTGGAGAAAGGCTATAATAACGAAATAGAGTATCATTGCATAAACATAGAAACAAACCAACAAACCAACCAATTCATCTTCAAAAACTCACAAACACCACCCCAATTAGCCCCAAAAAGCCAATTGCAAAGAGGCGTGTATTTGTTTGAACCCAACTCATCGGTTATGAAAGCAGGAGGATATCATGAAATATGTGAACACTTCGAAGTAAGGAAATTAGCACCACACTCCCACCTTTTTGTTTCCGAAAAACTCATAGAAGACTTTCCAGGAAGGAGATTCATAATCAAAACCATACTACCCTACAACAACAAAATAATAAAAACACTCTCAACCCGTTTTCCAAAAGCCAACATAACAATAAGAAACTTCCCTCAAAACGTTTCCGAAATAAGAAAAAGAACATCCGTGAAAGAAGGGGGTGAAGAATACTTATTTTTCACAACCAATAGCGAAAACGAAAAAATCATCATCTCATGCGAAAAACTTCAATAATAATCCTAAGCATAATTATAAGCATAAACCTCTACTGTCAAAATAGCAAAACCCTCACAAACCCACAACCCAAACCCGCAAAGATTGAAATAGACACAATAACACAACAATTAGACACAACCACAATAACACTACTAATCTATCGTCCAATCAACACCATAGCCAAGTTCACAACCACACGCCCCGACTCCACCAACACACAAATAAAACTTTCAGTTGCAGCAGCCTTCACAGGTAAAAACCTAAAAAGCATAATGGGGACCCACATAGAAAACGGAAAGCTAAAAAAAGGATACAAATCAATATCCAACGGCTACGTTACAATAATAGATGGGAAAATTGAAATCAAACCCATAACCCATAAACTAAAACACAATCAACACAAAGCCATAAAACATAAAGGCTACCTATTCCAACAAATGCTCTTAGTGAAAGACTCAACAATAGTTCCCTGCAAAATATTTGGACAAAAAGAAACCTATCGCCGAGCATTAGCAATTGTAAACAAACAACCCATAATCATCGAATCGGAGCAAAAACTCAAAATAGACGACTTCTCACAATCACTAATAAGAATGGGCATAAAAACAGCCCTATGCTTAGATATGGGAACCTGGAGCCACGGATGGATAAGAACAGAAAACAATAACTACATCCCAATAGGCAAACTCACCTCAAGCACCAAAGACCAAACAAACTGGCTTATCTTTTCGGAATAAAAAAAAGAAAGGCAACCCATTACAGATTGCCAAACTTTTTAAAAATAAGTTGTTAAGCTTATTGTTGAGGTTGATAGCCCTTAACTTCAATATCTCTCAATTGAAACGAAGTCTTTGCCAAATCATACATAAAAGCTGGTGAAGGATAGAACCTGCATCTTGCTTTCTTGATTGTGGAATTATCAACTTCCTCTAAGGTGCTCATTGCCTTTGCCTTAATTGACGGGATAAATGAACCTAAGAGATTGAATTTTACTGCCTGTCCATTAAGGATATGTCTTGAAATGTGAATCTCAAGAGCCTTAAGACAAGCAAGCACGTCAGGATAACCAACGGTTGTGGATTGAGAAATCTCAACACAAAGGTCGTTTAAAGAAACATCAGAATCACGAAACAAACGTGCTAAGTACTTGTCCCCAGGAACTAATCCAGTAGTGATGTTCTTCTTCACTCTAACATAAGAAATTGCCATAACTTAAAAAGTATTGGTTAATAAAAAAAAGAGAACTGTCGAAAAATAAGATTTGAATAAATTACAAATTCATACCCTGTTTATCTTCTACAAAGATACAACATTTTTCACATATAATACTACCTTACAAGGCGTTAGACCTCATTTGATTTGCTATGAATTCAATTAATTGCAATTTGTTAGTAAATAAATTTTATTTATGCATATTTTTATTGTGGATATTGCAAATAATTTCGTATCTTTGCTGGAATTTAATAGATTAACTAATTTAACCTTTTAAGAAATAAAAAACAATTATGATTTCGATGAAAACCCTAAAAGAATTCTGTCAATTAATCCTTAAACGTAAAAAAAGAAAGCGGATTAAGATTGATAAAGAAACAAACCTCTTAACTCCGATAGAAGCAGTTATAATAAATAATGAGAGTGTGTTTTTTTTAAGTGATACTTTCTCAAGCCTATTTGACTTACCATTTTTTTACACTGATGATGAAAGAAAATCCATAATAGAAGAGTCTAAAAAAAGATTCCTAAGATCTCTTTCCTTAATCACAAAAAAACAACTTATACTAATTTATAAGTTTAGAGATGCCTTAAGCAAATCAATCATCAAGCACCTCACAAAAGTTTTCTCGGAAACAACCTCAGCAATTTCCAACTACATTTCCATTCTATTCTCCATAAACAACTTCATCATCATTTCATAAGCTTTGAAGCTCTAATTCAAAGACTTTTTTGCAATAAATTGTATTTTTTGCACCAAATTCAATAGCATTAACTTGACTATTGTGGCAATTGCTATATAATTAATTAAAATTAAAATTAAAAAATATTATTATATGTTAGATGAAAGAAAAATTCCAAAATACACACAAAAAGACGTGTTGAGGATTATGCAAATTTCTCAAGCAACCCTCTATCGTTTGAGAAAAGAAAATGGACTTTTGACCCAAAATGTTAAGAGAAGGTTCACCGAAGAAGAAATAGAGGAAATAGGAAAAATAATTGTAAATAAATATAAAACAATATAATATGGAAAAAATTACTTTTTTCAACAATCTTTCCACTCCACACAAAGATAAACCCTGGAGTGAGTTAATCAGTGAAATAGCATCACCAAAACACAAAGAAGAAGTGAATGCTATCAGAGAGGCAAAAAATATAGGAAATACAGAATTGAGTGATCAGCTCAAAAAGAAACTTCCTGCCTTCACCTACACCTCTACCTTTAAACAAAGAAGGAGGTTAGAGTATCTCAACAGCTTTGAGTATATTTTGGGCTTAGACTTCGACAAAATTGGAGATAAAGAAAAGTTGGAACAAATACAAAATCAAATCAAAGAAGACCCCTACACCTTTGCAACCTTTGTTTCACCAAGTGGAGAAGGGATAAAAGTGTTTTATAGGATTGAGTATGACAACAGAGTTGACAATTGGCTAAAAGAAAAACAATTTGAAGACCTGAGAAACTACTATGTTTATAAGTTTAATCAAGCCAATGATTATGCAGAAACAAAATATAACATTAAGGGAGATGTTTCGGTTAAGGACATAACAAGACTATGCTTTGTGAGCCACGACCCCCAAGCCTATTTCAATAAGGACGCGAAATGCCTTAACCTTAGAGATGATTTGTTAGAATCAATCTATGAAGCAAACAACAGCATATCACCAAACTCGGAAGGTAATAGGAACAACTCATTGTATTCATTTTGTCAGCAAGCCTTTTCAAGAGGAATAGAAAAACAAAAACTACTACAATTCTGTGCGGAAAAATACTCCGATATATGCACCACCGAAATAAACAACACACTAAACTCAGCCAAGAAATCAAATATAGCCAACCAAAGCCCAAAACCTAAAACAGAAAAACCACAACCCTCTTCAGAAATCACAAACGACCAACTAAGAGAATTGTTTTCTGAAAGATTTGAGATAAGAAACAATATTGTCAAGAACTGCTTTGAGATAGTTGATAAAACACAACCCGAAAGCAGTTGGATGATGTATGACACCATATTGTCAAACACCATACACACCTACATAACCGACCACCTGCCAAAAGCAAGACGTATAAACATAGAAAAACTATTTCAAACAAGTGGAGTGAAAATCTATGACCCCTTTGAAGAAAAGCTCAACTCACTTGAACCATGGGATGGAAACGACCATATTGGAGAATTTGCCAACACCGTCAAAACAAGCAACCAAGAACTATGGAAATCAGATATAAAGAAATTTATTGTTGCCATAGTAGCCTCACTCCTAAGCCCTAAAACAATCAACCACTATTGCCTTGTTCTAAGTGGTAAAGAGGGAGTTGGGAAAACAACATTGATAAAAAAATTTCAACCCGAAGAGTGGACAGACTACTTCACCCAAAGCCCATTAGACCTCAAACACAAAGACACCAACTTCAAGCTAAGTCAAAATTTTCTAATAAGCATAGATGAATTCTCCAAATACACAAAAAAGGAAATAGAATCCTTCAAAGAACTGCTAACCAGAGACAGCATACAAGAAAGAGAACACTATGGAAAAAATCAAAAGAATTACATCCGTAGATCATCCTTCTGTGCCACCCTCAACGACACCCAATTTCTTTCAGGAGAAGAAGGCGAGAGAAGATTTTGGGCACATGAAATCTTAGAAATAGACTACAACGCAGACATAGACATCGACAAAGTATATGCACAAGCCTTAGCACTTCACAAAGAAGGATTTGTATATTGGGAAACCAAAGAAGAAATACAAAAACGAAGAGAAGAAAACAGCAAATACACCCGTCCTAACTTTGTAAAAGAACAAATTGATAAAGTCTTTAAACAACCATCAAAAAACACAACCCTCATGAAAGTGGAGAATGCCAAATACTACACCTGCAGCGACATATCCCAAGAACTAATACTATCCTTTGGCTTCAACCACAAAGAACTAACACCCTCAAAAATAGGTAAAGAACTCTCAAAACTAAACCTAA
>JAQUTD010000007.1 GCA_028709955.1 Bacteroidales bacterium
AATCTATTAAATTTGCATTTATAAATTTTAATATTCAATCTATGGCAACAAGTGTTGAGTTTATGGAATATGTTTTCCAACAAATTAATGGTGTTGGAGATATAACTTATAAAAAAATGTTTGGAGAATATGGCGTTTGGTATAAAGGAAAAATTATTGGTCTTGTTTGTGATAATCAATTCTTAATAAAAAAAACAAAGGCGGGTAAAGATTTACTTCCAAATTCAGAGGAATTACCCCCTTACAAAGGCTCAAAACCTTGCATATTGATTGAAAACCTCGATGACAAGGCTCTTATTAAAGAACTTATTATAAAATCCTATCAAGAACTTCCTGAACCTAAACCCAAAAAAGTAAAGAGCGAAAAATTAAAAACTAAAAATTAAATGTTATATGGAAAATTGGGCGAACGAACTGCCTTTTATGGCTATTACTATTTCGGATAAAGATGGTAAGATAATTGAAATGAATGATAGAAGCGCAATGACGTTTCAAAAATCGGGAGGAAGAGAATTAATAGGCAAACAACTTATGGATTGTCATCCTGAAAAGGCTCAAATGATAATAAGGGAAATGATGTCAAGTCCTAAAACAAATGCATATACTATTGAAAAAGAAGGATTGAAAAAACTTATCTATCAAACTCCTTGGTACGAAAATGGAGAATTTGGAGGATTAGTTGAATTTTCAATAATTATTCCTATGGATATGCCTCACTTTAAAAGGGGATAAAATTAGAATCAAATTAGAAAACAATTAATCGTTTAGTTTAAAAAACAATGTATTATCTGCTTTTGAGCAAAGTGAATAATTTTTTGTATTTAGATATTGAGCTACTTCACAATTTAATGAAGTTTTAATGTCTTTTGCTGTTGTTAAAGATTCAATTACTATTATTGTTGGTTTGTATTTGTCCCAGTTATTAGATTCTAATACTTCTAAGTCTAACCCTTCCACATCAATTGACAGAAAATCTATCTTTTTAATGTTTGAAGGGAGATATTTATCTAAAATATCTGAAAGTGGATTTGTTTCTAATTGATATATTTTTTTTGCCTCTCCCCTTTCTTTTGCTAATTCTTCACTAAAAGTATTTAATGCTGGTTCATTATAAGTGTAGAAAGACATTGTTTTCTTTTCTTTTGCAATTGGTATTTCTAAATTTATATCCTCTTTTCTATACTTATTAAATAATCCCATGCTATTTGGCATTGCATCAATATTCATTCCTCTCCACCCTTTTAAATAGAATTTATAAGTATTGGAAAATCGAATTGGATGATGGGCTCCAATATCTATAAAAAACCCATTTTCAACCCCTTCTAATAATTTTCCTAATATAATATCTTCACCCTCTTGAGCAAATGAAATTGAAGCAAAACCTAAAAAATTAGTTTTTTTTAATGTTTTATCCTGATAACCTGAAGGTAACATATTTAATAATTCATTCTTTAAGTATCTAATTACACCTGCCATATTTTATTTTTTATTTATGTTTTTATATAAAACTTATTTGATGCAAATTTACAATTTTATTATTATAAATTCATTAATTTTTACTCATTTACACTAAGTATTCCATCGTTTAAAACAATGATTTCGTCATCTAAGAGCTTACGAATGATTGGTACTACAACTTCTTTTGAGCCATAAGTTAAGTTATTTGCAAAGTAATGTAGAGGTTGGGGCGAGTTTAATAATTCTTGATATATTTTATCTGCAAGAGATTCTTTATTTTCTGTTTGCTTTTTTGATATACAAACATCACATTTATTGCATTTTTCTGATTCGATATTGAAATATTTTAAAAGCTGTCGCTCTCTGCACTCATGTGATTGAACATATCTAATTAGCTCTTCTGCCTTTTGTTTGTTGGTTTCTTTTATTTCGTAATATTTTTCTTGTGAGAGTTCAAATGTATCATTGGACAATCTATTTTGAGTGAATATAATCTGAGGTTGAATTGATTTTGGATCGTAAAAAAGAATAGTATATTTTTCTAACTTTTTTAGCGATTTATATATATTTGCTTCTGTATCATAACATATTTTAGCAAGTTTTTTTTCATCAATCTGTGTGAACTCTGTCATTATTCCGCTATAATTCCTCCTAAGTGCTTCAAGTAGAGGAAAATATTGGGGATACTCTAACATAAATTGGTATAGGGGCTCTCTCTCTGTATGTATAAATATCTTTGACAATGGATTCCTGTTTTCTACCAATTCAATTAAACCTGAGTTTTGAAGAGTTCTCATAGAAGAAAATACTAAATATGGGTCTAAATTATAGGACTGAGAGAATGTTATGATATCAAAATCAAATCTTAAGTCTTGTCCTGTTCCTGATGCTATTTTATAGTAGTTTCCTAAGGCGTTATATATGTTTTGAATATATTTCTTTTCAGGAAAGTTTGATTCGATTGTTTTTCTTAAAGAAGCAATGTCCTTTAAATTATAGAGTAAAATTCCATAGGCTTTCATCCCATTCCTTCCTGCCCTTCCAACTTCTTGAACGTAAGCTTCAATGCTTTCTGGAAGGTCATAATGTATAACATAGCTAACATTATTTTTATCAATTCCCATTCCAAAAGCTGTTGTTGCAACAATAATATCAATTTCGTCATCTTGCCATTGTTTTTGGTGATATCTTCTAATTGCCAAAGTTAATCCAGCATGATATGGAGTTGCTTTTATTCCTATGGATTGTAACTTTTGAGACAACTCTATAGTTTTTTTCCTTGACCTTACATAAATTAATCCTGAGCCTCCAACATTTTCAGTAATTGCTTTTATTCTTGCTATCTTATCATTTTCCTCAAAAACAGTGTAAGAAAGATTTTTTCTTTGAAAGCTTGAGGTTAAGATATTTATTTCTTTAAAAAGTAGTTTTTCTTGAATATCATCCACCACTTCTTGTGTTGCAGTTGCGGTAAGTGCAAGAATGGGAGCTTGTGGGTGGTATTGTCTAAGATTTGCTATATTAAGGAAAGATGGTCTAAAGTCATATCCCCATTTTGAAATACAATGAGCCTCGTCCACTGCAATAAGATTAACTTTCATCTTTTCAAAATAGGAAATAAATAATTTAGAACTTACTCTTTCGGGGGAAATATATAATATTTTCACCTTGCCATATATACAGTTATTTAAGGCAATTTCAATTTCTTGATTGCTTTGCCCAGAATATATTGCTCTAACTTTAATCCCTTTTGATTTTAATGATTTTTCTTGATCTATCATTAGGGCTATAAGAGGAGAAACAACAATACAAATTCCTGGCCTGCAAAGAGCTGGCAATTGATAGCAAAGTGATTTTCCTGCTCCAGTTGGTAATAATGCAAGGGTATCTTTATTAGATAAAACTGAGGATATTATAGCTTCTTGATTATATCTGAAACTATCGTATCCCCAGTATTTTTTTAGGATTTCGTATATTTTTTCTTTGTTAGCCATTAATATTTGAATGGCGAATTAAAATCTTTAAATAATGGTGATATTTTATCTTTTTCAGAAAGTATTGGATTTTCAATATTCCATTTTATCCCAATAGTTTCATCTGACCATAATAATGAGCCTTCAGATTCTTTATTATAATAATTAGTACACTTGTACGCAAATATAGTATCTTCTTCCATTGTTAGAAAACCATGAGCAAATCCTTCTGGGATATAAAACATTCTCTTTGAAATTGCATCCAATTCAACTGCATGATAAGACCCATAGGTTGGAGAACCTTTCCGAATATCTACCGCAACATCTAAAACCTTTCCTTGAATTACTCTAACTAATTTTCCTTGAGCAAATGGTGGTTTTTGAAAATGAAGACCTCTGAGAACATTTTTTCCTGACTTAGATTCATTATCTTGAACAAATTGCATTTGCATATTGTTATTAAAATAACGTTCTTGATTGTATACTTCAAAGAAATATCCTCTTTGATCATTAAACACGCTTGGTTCAACAACTAAAAGATCTGGGATTGGTGTTTTTATTATTTTCATAAAAATTTAACCATGAATTGCTTTTCCATAAGCGGCTTCAATAGCTTCCATCATTGCCTCGGACATTGTTGGATGTGGATGAACAGCATCAATTATATGATGAGCAGATATATTGTTTTCTCTTGCCACAACGGCTTCAGCAATCATTTCAGTTACATTATCCCCTATCATGTGACAACCAAGAAGTTCATCTGTATTTGCATCAATAACAACTTTAACAAACCCGTCTCTATTTCCACTTGCTGAAGCTTTTCCTGAGGCCATGTACATAAACTTACCAACTTTTACTTCTTTTCCTTCTTGTTTAGCTTTTTCTTCAGTAAGTCCAACTGATGCAATTTCTGGTGTGGTGTATGTACAACCTGGAATATTATCGTAGCGTAAAGGTCTTGGATTTAAGCCATTAATTGCATCAACACAAATCAAAGCTTCTTTCGATGAAACATGAGCAAGTGCAGGTCCATGAACAATATCACCAATTGCATAAACTCCTTCAATATTTGTTCTGTAGAAATCATCAACCACAACTTTTGTTCCACTTATTTCAACTCCGGCTTCTTCCAATCCAATATTATCAATATTTGTTGTTACCCCAACTGCCGAAAGAACAATATCTGTTTCAATAATTTCTTCACCTTTCTTTCCTTTTAGCGTTACTTTGCATTTATCTGAAGAAGTATCAACACTTTCAACAGAAGTTGAAGTGTAAATTTTCATTCCATTTTTCTTAAAACAACGTTGAAGAGTTGAAGAGACTTCCGCATCTTCATTTGGAACAACAGAAGGCATAAATTCAACAAGAGTTACTTGTGTTCCTATTGATTGATAGAAATGAGCAAACTCACTTCCTATTGCACCTGAGCCAACAACAACCATCGTTTGAGGTTGTTCTCTTAAAGTCATAGCTTCACGATAGCCAATAATTTTCTTCCCATCTTGAGGAAGGTTTGGCAATTGACGTGAACGAGCACCTGTTGCAAGTATTATGTGTTCAGCTTCAAATATTTCTTTCCCTCCTGCATTCAATTCTACTTCTATTCTCTTTTCTTTAAGAAGTTTTCCATTTCCTTCAATAACTTCAATTTTATATTTCTTCATCAAAAATTGAACACCCTTACTCATATTCTCTGCAACCCCTCTACTGCGAGTTACAATAGCATCCATATTTGGTTTTGCGGAACCTTCCAAATCAATACCATAATCAGATGTATGTTTTAAATAGTTATACACTTGAGCTGATTTTAAAAGGGCTTTTGTTGGTATACATCCCCAATTTAAACATATTCCACCTAAGTTTTCTCTTTCAACAATTGCGGTTGAATAACCTAATTGTGCAGCACGAATAGCTGCCACATATCCTCCAGGACCAGATCCTAAAACTATTATATCAAATTTCATTTCAATTTATTTAATTATTCATGTACTTTTTCAACAGCCTCTGTAACATTAATTGCAAAGTCGGCTAATTTTTCATATTGAGCATATAAACTGCTATAATAAATACCAGTTTGATAAGGGTATGCATTATTTTTAATAGCTTCAGTATGTTCATCCCTTAATTGATCTCTATACTTATTAATTTTGTATTCTAATTCATTAGCTTTCTCAGCAGTTATTTCTGAATAATTTGTTTGTAAATTTTCATCCATCAAAATCAAAGCTTCACGAACATATTCAAACATAATATTCAGTTTATCTCTCAAATCTTGTTCAAACCAACTACCTGTCTTCCTTTTATTATCAATTGTAATTGCAATTTGATTACAACTATCACCAATGCTTTCAAGATTATCAACAATTCTTAACATTGAACTAATGTATAATGATGCTTTATGACTCAAATCATGTTCTGAAGCTTTAGTAAGATAGTTTGCAATTTCTACTTCCATCCTATCTGTAATTTCTTCATATTTAATAATTCTCTCATAAATTTCTTTATATTTTTTGTCTTCTCTTGTCTTTATTAAATCTGGTATCATATCATACATCTTCAATATCCTCTTTGAAAACGTTTCAATTTCTTTTTTTGCAGGTTCAATTGCTAATTCTCCAGCTGACATATAACCCGAAGGAATAAATTTTAAACGGAATTCCTCATCATCGTCTTTCTTGATTGGAACCATTCTTTCAACAATCTTAATAATTTGAGGAACAAACCATACTAAAATAAATGAGTTAGATATATTAAAGAAACTATGAAATATGGATAAAGCAACAGGAATTGCACTACTATTATTTAGAGGAGAGCCTCCTCCAAATGAAATTGAAAAATTATCTATAAGCCTAAGTACAGGATTGAAAAGAATTAAAATCCAAATTACTCCAATAAGATTAAAAATCAAGTGAGCTCTTGCAGCTTGTTTAGCAGTTTTATTTGCCACAGAGGCAGCAATATTTGCAGTTATAGTTGTTCCAATATTTTCTCCTAAAACCAAAGCTGCTCCCATTTCAAAAGGTATAAGTCCCTTAGCACACATAACCAGTGTTACTGCCATCATTGCCGAAGAGGATTGAATTATAAAAGTAAAAACTGTTCCGACAACAACAAATAAGAGGGTTGAAAAATAACCATATTCCTTCATATTGGCAATAAATTCAAGAACGCCAACGTATTTTGGATCAGTAAAATCAGGAACATTATTTGTTAGCATTTGTAATCCCAGAAACAATAGAGCAAATCCAATTAAAAACTCTCCAAGATTTTCTTTAGATTTAATAAATAAAAATGGAGTCGCAATAGCAATAATTGGAAGCACAAGTTCAGAAATATCAAATTTAAACCCAAGTAATGAAACAATCCATGCCGTTACAGTAGTTCCAATATTTGCACCCATAATGACTGTAACTGCTCCCGCTAAAGTAAGAGCACCCGCATTAACAAAACTTACAACCATAACAGTTGTGGCTGAAGATGATTGAATTATTGAAGTAATACCTAAACCAGTTAAAATTCCTCTAAAGCGGTTGGCAGTCATTTTAGATAGGATATTCCTTAAATTATCACCAGTTATCCTTTGTAAAGAATCGCTCATTATTTTCATTCCATATAGGAAAAGGCCTAAACCACCTAAAAGCGTCAAAATTTGAAATACTACATTCATTCTTTTTTAAATTTAATATTTTTAAAACCTTGCAAAAGTACGGATTTATAATAAAACTACAATACATAAAAGAAAAAAGACTATACAATTAAGTATAATCTTTTAACTAACCATTATTTATATTAATTTGCTATTCTTTTTTCCAAATCATCAACCCAAGTCTTGTATTTTTTATCTGTATTGTATAGGTTTGTTACTGCCTTACATGCATGAAGAACGGTCGCATGGTCTTTGTTTCCGCACTTTGAACCGATAATAGCTAATGAGTTTTTAGTGAGTTTTTTTGAAAAATACATTGCAAGCTGACGAGCCTGAACAATCTCTCTTTTCCTTGTTGAGGATTGAATTTTTGCAATTGGTAAATTAAAATAGTCAAATACAACTTTTTGAATATATTCAATTGAAACTTCTCTCACATTACTTCGAACAAACTTATCAATCATTTCTCGAGCGAGATCAATTGTAATTATCTTTTTATTGAATGATGATTGAGCTAAGAGAGAAATTAATGCACCCTCCAATTCTCTAACACTTGTATTAATATTGTATGCCAAATATTCAATAATATCATCAGGCATTTCAATACCATCCTTATATAATTTACTTTCTAATATTTTAATTTTTGTTTGACTATCAGGTAATTGAAGATCTGCACTTAAGCCCCATTTCAAACGTGATATAACCCTTTGTTCAAAGTCACATAACTCTGCAGGAGTTTTGTCTGATGTAATGATTATTTGTTTTCCTGTTGAGTGAAGTGAGTTAAATACTTGAAAAAATACATCTTGAGTCCCCGTTTTCTTTGCAAAAAATTGGATATCATCAATAATTAGTAAATCTATCATCTGATAGAATTGTAAAAAATCGTTTCTTGTGTTGTTTTTGCATGAATCAGTATATTGATGAACAAATTGCTCAGCTGAAACATAAAGGACAATTTTATCAGGAAAATTCTTTTTTGTTTCAAGTCCAATTGCATGAGCAAGATGGGTTTTACCTAAACCCACTCCTGAATAAATAAAGAAAGGATTAAAAGAAGTTTTTCCTGGATTTTGAGCAACAGCATAACCAGCACTTCGAGCCAAACGATTACATTCTCCTTCAACAAAATTGTCAAATGATAAAGCTTCATTAAGTTGAGAATTTATTTTAATTTTCTTTAATCCTGGTAAAATAAATGGATTAGGAAAATCTTTTGTGGGGTTAGAATTAATGTTTATGGGAACATTAACTGGGTTATTTGAAGTAGCATATTTATCTTCAGAGGGTTGAATTGTAGAATATTGAGATTGAGAATCAAGCACAATACTATATTGAAGCATAGCAGATTGTCCTATTTCTCTTCTAATTGTTTTTTTAAGTAAATTTACGTAGTGCTCCTCTAAAAACTCACAAAAATATTGACTTGGAACTTGAATAGTTAATACTTTACTTTCAAGTTTTAATGGACGTATTGGTTCAAACCAAGTCTTGTAAAGAAATTCGTTTGCAAGATTATCCTTAATAATTTGTAAACAATTATTCCATACTTCTTCGTGTCCTTTTTGCATTTCAGTTGGTAAAAATTATGATAAATACTATATAAATAAACAATCTTCGATTTAGGTTTTCAAAATTATAAATTATCAATAACAAATAAATATTTATTTTCTCTTGATTTATTCAAGTATTTTTTATAGTGAATCCTAAATCAAATTTATCCAAAAAAAGGACAAGATATCAAATACAACTAAACATAGATAGTTATCAACATAATTACTAACAACCCCAATTTGCGGCGGAATTTAAATATTTATTCTGAATAAAAAAAATATTTAAGCATCTTTTTTTATGTTTTTTTCAACAAGAACATTTAACAAACATCCATATTTTAAAGGGAAAGTAGTAAAATTGGCCTTGCCAAACTCAGAAAAAGAATAAAAATAAATATTTTCTGTTAACATAAGTTCATGAATTTAACCTTTACACCATCAATTGAACATAAAGTATCAACTACTTTAATTGCGTCTGACTTTCTAACTTGAAATTCAAGATAACAATCGTTCTCAAATCTATGATTTAATTGAGGCAAATCAAAATCTTTAAGCACTTTCATAACTCTATTCATTAAAGTATATTCAAAACTAATTGAATACACTTCATTTAGAGTTTTTTGAATAATTTTAGCGTTGTTAATTGAATCAAGTGCAGCTTGTTTATAAGCATTAATCAGTCCACTTACACCAAGCTTTATTCCCCCAAAATACCTTACAACTACAATCAAAATATTCGTTAAATTATTTGAAAGTAATTGGCCATAAATAGGTTTCCCTCCTGTTGATGAAGGTTCACCATCATCATTCATCCTAAAAACTGACTTATCGTGACCTATGATGTATGCATAGCAATGGTGTCGAGCATCAAAATACTCTTTCTTAATACTCTTTATAATCTCTTTTACGTTATCTTCATTTGATACCGGAAAGGCTAAAGCAATAAATTTACTCCCTTTTTCTTTATATATTCCTTGAGATTTTTCTTCAATTGTTAAGTATGTATCATCAAACATAATAATTATGCATTAGTATAGTTCTCAATCCAATCCTCACCATAAGAAATCTTAAATACGGGTTTGCTTTTAATTAAACTCTTTGGTGATATAAGTCCATTATTAAAAATCTTATTACCAACCAAAACATTAGCTTCATCCCATAAATTTTCTTCAATAAAACTTTCTAAAGTGAATTTACCCCCTTCAACAATTAGGGACGAAGCCTTAATTCCGTTATATATATAATGTATGATTTGTTCTAAAATACTCTTTTCAAAATCCAATTTAACATAAGTAATCTCGCCTTGAACAAAATCTTTCTTTGAATTAAAAATAATTGTCTTTTGAGTATTATCGAACAAAAACCTATCAGTAGGAATAGTTAAATCTTTATCAATAGTCATACGAATTGGGTTACGACCACTAAAATAACGAACATTCAAATTAGGATTATCATTAATTATTGTATTCTTTCCAACCAAAATACAATCCTCAATAGATCTTTGCCTATGAACCCAAACTCTTAAAGCATCATTTGTTATCCAATAATCTTTCTTATCTTTATCTCTTCTTTCAATATCCATAAACCCATCCAAGGTTTGAGCCCATTTCAAAATAATATAAGGGCGATTCTTTTCATGGCGAGAAAAAAATCTCTTATTCAATTCCCTACCCTCCTTTTCTAAAACACCACAAATTACTTCAATGCCTGCATCTTTTAAAATCTTTATACCACCTCCAGCAACTTTAGGATTTGGATCATAATTACAAATAACAACTTTTCTTATCCCGCTTTGAACAATAAAGTCTGCACAAGGAGGAGTTTTACCCCAATGACAACAAGGCTCGAGGCTAACATAAAGAGTGGCGTTCTTAAGTAAGGTTTTGTCCTTAACAGAGTTTATAGCATTAGGTTCAGCATGTGAGAGTCCATAAACTTTATGATATCCCTCACCAATAACCCTATTATTATATACCACAACAGCTCCAACCATTGGATTTGGACTAACATAACCTCCTCCCAAAGAAGCCAACTGCAAACACCTACTCATTATTAACTCATCATTCATATCTATCGTAAAATAAAAAGCAAATATACTACTTAATCCAATAATACTAAAATTCCTTGATTGGGATAAATATAGTAATTTTGCAAAAAAAGATAATGAGGATAGCATCAAATAGGATTGAAGATATATTAAAATTTGCACTACAAGAACTTGAAGGCATTTATTCAATAAACGAAATAAAACAAATGACATATAGTCTAATTACTCATTTTTGTAATATCCCCAAAACTTCAATTTTGGCTAACAACAAACAAACCATTCTTGAATCGGAACTATTGAAACTTAACTTTGCAATCAAAGACCTTAAGAAAGAGAAACCCCTTCAATATATAATAGGATATACTGATTTTTATAATATTAGAATAAATTTAAGTCATAAGGTATTAATTCCTCGTCCTGAAACAGAAGAATTAGTTGATTTAATAATTAAGGAGAATAGAGATAGAAAAGGTTTAAAAATAGCAGACTTAGGTTGTGGAAGTGGAGCAATAGCTTTAGCTTTGAAAAAGAATATTCCAGAGTGTGAAGTTTGGGCATTTGATTTTGATGATAATGCAATTAATCAAACAGAGGAAAATGCAAAATCTCTTCATTTAGATATTAAAATTGAAAAGAAAGACCTTTTAAAAGAGAATATCACTAATCTTTTTTTTGATATAATTGTATCAAATCCGCCCTATGTTATGGAAAAGGAAAAGAACCTGATGAGAGATAATGTTTTGAATTATGAACCCCATCAAGCTCTTTTTGTGAAAGATGATAATCCCTTAATATTTTATCAAGCAATAGAAAAACTATCCCAATTGAATCTCAACCCTAAAGGAAAAATTTACCTTGAAATCAACGAAAATCTTGCAAATTCAACAGCCCTATTATTTAATAAACATAATACCAAAATAGTAAAAGATATGTTTGGGAAAGACAGATTTATAATGGTTACAACAAAGTTAATTAACAATTAGTTTCTTTGTTTGAGAGTATTTACCACTTCTTATGTTTATAAAATAAGTACCTTTCTTAAATTTAGAAACATCAACACTTAATTCCAATTTATTCCCAATTGGTTTTTCTACCAAACTTAAGACTTCCTTGCCTTGAATATCAATAATTAATATTTTAATCTCTGTTCCAACTCCTTCAAGACTAATTATAGTTTTCTCATTGGTTGGATTAGGATACAAGATTAAATTAGTTCCATCATATAGTATATTAGTTGGTAAGGTGAGGATAAAAGTTTTTAAAGAATAGTTATAAATATTTGTGTCATAAGACCAAGTACTCTCATTAGAAGGTTCATAATTATTTGCATTAATATAATGAGTAAGCATATGATTGTAGTTATCAAGATAGCTCTGAGTATAATTTAATGGAGATGGTTTAAATTTTAATATCTCATCAGAGGTATAATTATAATCAAAGTTATAAATAAATTTATGATTACACAACAAATCTACGCCCCATTGAACATAAGCTTTTACAAGAACTTTATTATCATAATTATCATAGAAAAAAGAATCAATACTATGGAGATTCCAATTATTATTATACATATAATTATATCTTGACAACATCAAATCATTTGAATTGTAGGATAATTCCATCTTATATGAAGGCAACCAGGTTGAACCATTATAAATACTGTAATTTTCAAACAATTGTTCTGTTAACAAATTACTACTATCATATATAAAATAGGTTTTCGATCCATTAACTAAGGCAGAAGTATCGTTAAATTGTTCATATAATGAATAAATCATATTATCATTTTGATCGTAAGTATTGGATATCTGACTTTCTATATGTTCATTACCGTAATTGTCAAAGTAGTAGGAATTTTCGTTAATTAATAAATTATCTGTGTTATAAACAAAATCTCTTTTAGAAGACATAATCCAAGCATTTGAATCTGTGTTGAAGAAATAATCAATCTGCCTTGTTTTATACCCATTGGTATATTCATAATTTCTTCTATAATTTGTTAGCCAAATATTGTCAATATTTACAGTCATAACCTCTTGAACTAATAGACGGTTATTATCATAAGTAAATTCCATAAACTCATGTTCTCTATATTGGTTTGAATCATAATCCCAAATATAATAAAGAGAACTTATCAACAGACTATCAACATTATAGGCATTCTCGGTCTTAGAAAACACATCTTTAATTAGAGTGAGATTACCTCTCAGATCATATTCAAAAATAGTGGGTTCATTTGGTGCCAAACAATAAGTAATACTGTCCAAAGCCATAAGGTCAATAGTGGTTTTGGAACCAGAGGGAGATTTCGATTCCCTATTCTCAATATAATTTTGAGAAAACGTATCTTGCATCCCAAATAATAAGAAACACAAAATAAAAAAATAATACTTTTTCATATTAAAGGTTTTATATTATAATATGCAAATATACAAAATTCAAGAGCAAAAACCTATACCAAATCAAATATAAATTGTTTCAATAACCAGATTATATCCATTAAATCATGTACAACAATTAAGAAACTCCATTTCAGACAAGGATGAAATTTTTTATTTAGTATAACAAAAATGAGGCTCTCTTTAATACAATGTTTCAATACAGCCCCGACGGAAAGTCGCTTCACAAAACAGAGAAATCCCACACAACTGGAAAACATCAAGTTTAGTTGAATTTAAACTTAATATATTTCAAAATAGATTAAGGAAAAATTTATTTTTATCAAGGAAAAATTCTTTTTTATCAAGTATAAATTTTGAGTAAGCTTTTTTTGTAATAAAAGGGTTAAAAACAGAAAAAGAGGCTGTCAGACAGCCTCTTTTATATTTGTTTTGCAAATTAAGTTCGCGTTAGAGATGTTTATTTCTTCATTCCGTTGTTTCTTAGAACTGCATCAATTGATGGTTCTTGACCACGAAAACGTTTATACATTTCCATTGCGTCATCGGTACTTCCTCTTGAAAGAACTTCATTTTTAAATTTATCAGCTGTTGTTTTATCAAATATGTTGCCTGCTTCTAAAAATGCATTGAAAGCATCTGCATCAAGAACTTCCGACCATACATAAGAATAGTATCCAACTGCATATTCTCCTCCAAAAACGTGTGCAAAATAGGTTGAACGATATCTTGGTGGAATTTGAGAGATTAAGCCTATCTTATCCATTGCTTTCTTTTCAAATGCAGTTACATCTTGTATTTTATCCTTTGATTTTATTACATGATATTCTAAATCAAGGTAAGCAGCGGCATAGCGTTCTGTCATTCCATAAGCAACATCAAATTTTGCAACTGATTCAATTTTCTTAATTAATTCTTGAGGGATAACTTGTCCTTTTTCGTTTTTAGCAAACATCTTTAATACTTCTGGTTGTGAGCACCAATGTTCAAATACTTGTGATGGTAGTTCGACAAAATCTCTTGGGACTGAAGTTCCTCCTGTTGATATATATGTACAATTGGAAAGAAGAGTATGGATTGCGTGTCCCATTTCGTGAAATACTGTTGAGGCTTCTTCTGAGGTAAGTGTTGTTCTGCCTGAAGGTGATTTTGCATAGTTAAAACATACTGTTGTTATTGGGGTAATTTTCTTTCCTGCTTTAACATATTGTTCTCTATAGCTATTGCACCAAGCTCCACCTACCTTTGAAGCTCTTGTATATGGATCCCAATAAAGAATACCTACATGTTCGCCTTTTTCATTTTTGCATTCATAAACTTGAACATCTTTTTCGTAGGTTGGGATATCTTTTCTTTCTGTGAATGTTAATCCATAAAGTTTTGTTACAACATCAAAACATCCTTGACGTACATTGTTTATTTCAAAATAAGGCCTTGTTTCTTCTGCGTCAAAATTAAATTTTTGTTTCTTTAGTTTATCTGCATAATATGACCAATCCCATGCTTCAAGTGTAGCACCTTTTTGATCTTTATCAAGTAGTTTTTGAAGTTCAACAACATCTTTCTTTGCTGCAGGAATAGAATATTTCAATAAACCTTCAAGTAAGTTATATACCTCTTGAGGTGTTTTATTCATTCTTTCTTCAAGAACATAATCTGCAAAAGTATTATAGCCTAATATTTCAGCTTTTTGAGCTCTTAGGTTGGTTAATTTTGTTATTACTTCTTTGTTGTCTGTTGCGCCTCCATTATTGCAACGATTGTTCTTTGCATTAAATATTTTTTCTCTCAAAGTTCTATTTTCTGAAAATTGGAGGAAAGGGAATACTGATGGATTATCTAAGGTAAAAACCCATTTTCCTGCTTTTGATTGTTCTTTAGCTGTTGCCTCTGCTTGGTCTATTAGCCATTGAGGAAGTCCTTTTAAATCTTCTTTCTTTTCAATAACAAGAGAGTAAGCTTTTGTTTCTTTTAACAGGTTTGCAGAAAATTTGGATTCTAATGTTTTTATTTCTCCATTTATTTGTTTTAGTTTGTCTTGTTTTGTTTTATCTAACAAAGCTCCCGAACGAACAAATTTCTTATAGGTTTTATCCAAAAGCATTGATTGTTCTTTGTTTAGGTTTTCATTCTCTTTATTATCCCAAACTTTCTTAACTCTTTCAAATAGTTTAGCATTCATAGTGATTTCGTCAGCATGTTTTGCAAGCATTGGTCCTATTTTTTCTTCCAACTTTTGCAATTCTTCATTAGTGTTGGCTGCTGTCATATTAAAAAATACTCCAGCAACTTTACCTAATAACTCACCACTTAGGTCGTAAGACACAATCGTATTTTCAAAATTAGCAACCTCTTTGTTGTTGATAATTGCATCTATCTCTTTGTTATGAACCTTCATTGCTTCTTCGAAAGCAGGGAGATAATCTGATGTTTTAATTTGATCAAATGGAGGTGTTCCAAATGGAGTGTTCCATTCTTTTAATAGAGGATTATCAGAATTTTCTTTCTTGCCACAACCTCCAAATAATAATGCTGCACTTAGCATAAATAAAATTGTCTTTTTCATTTTGTTAATTATTTATTAATCTAATATTTTTATAATTTCCAGTCATTCATCCACTGTTTTCTTAAACCTGAACTTAGGCTCTTCCTTTTTTAATAATCTTTTTATATTTTTTCTGTGAGTGTAGGGTATAAACAAAGCAACCATGCAAGTGAAAACAATTAGGGGGATATAAATATTATAGTTGAGCCAATGTTCACAAGTTATATAAAGTATTGGAAATGCAATTGAGGTTGTTATTGAGGCTAAGGATATGAATTTTGAAAAAACAAATGTAACTATAAAGATTGCCAAAATAAGAGGTAGCAGGGGTTCAAAAATCCCAATTATTACACCAAGCATAGTTGCAACTCCTTTGCCTCCCTTAAAACCAACATATATTGGTAACGCATGCCCAATAACTGCAATAACTCCAAGAACTAATTTATAATAGGTAAGATATTCTGCTCCAGAAACCATGCCCCAAATATCTGTGTAGAAACGTCCAAAAAAGTTTGCAATATATACTGCTATCCAACCTTTAAAAGCATCAATACCTAATACAAATAGACCTGGTAGTAAGCCTAAAACTCTAATTGTGTTTGTTGCTCCTGAGTTTTTACTCCCCTTCTCTCTTACATCAACCCCATAGAATGATTTCCCTATCCAAACTGCTGATGGTATTGAGCCTATTAGATAAGCAAATATACCTCCAACACCTAACATAATATAATGTATTAGTGTCATAATTTTTTATTCTTGATTTTTATCTTGTTCTTCAATTTTTTCAAGTTTTCTTATAAAATCTCTCTTTTCATTTGGTGTTGAGAGTCTATAAGTATATATCTTTCCGTCTTCTCCCTTAAATTCTCTATCTTTGGAAGGAACCGCTTTTATATATTCATTAAAGATTTCATAGGAAGAAACTGCACTCATCGAAGCTCCATTATATGTAAAGAAATACCAATGGTCAGGATTAGCTTCAACATATATTCTAATTTCATTAGAAATAGAAGTTTTTAGAAGCTGTATTTTGGCTCTTATCATTTTATTCATTTGATATTTCCCTACCATGCTTAATTCAACATCACCATAAGAAACATAAGAATTTAGGATTGGGTCCCATTGCATTCTAACGTTGGAAAAATAAAGTGTATAATTCATATCTTTAGGAATTTCCTTCCATTCTCCAGTTATAAGTAAATCTTCATATAGTTCAACTCCTTTTTCACCAAACATTGCAAATAGTTGATCCTTGTATTTTGAAGTTTCCAATTCTATTGGAATAAGATTCATATCCTCATATAGTTCAACTCCCATATAATCTAATGCTTGTTGATTGAATGGAAACCTTAAACCAAGGCTCATATTAATATCGGCAGTTGCATTAGAGTTATTAATTTTAATCTCTCCATAGTTATTCATACTCACAACTCCCCCCTTATTAAATCCAACACTTATCATGCCTTGTCCTTTTGCGTCGCAAGTAGATTTATTTAAAACAAGATAATCCCCTATCTCCCCTTGCATATCTTCTAATTTCTCCATGGAAGCAATTCTATATTCATTGGATGCCTTATCGTAGGTCAAAAATCCTTTAGAACTCATAAAAGTATTGTCTGCTTCAACATCTGTTGTAAGGAATGCTGATCTTGGTTCCATATTTTTTGGATTAAACTGAAGCGATGCAGTTATCCTTTGTCCTTCAACTGAGGTTGGTGCTTCTGGAATTGGTATAAATATATTCTTAGAATCTACTCTTGACTTAAACTTTACCCATGCAAGATTTTCATTGCAATTATGTGTTAGTTGTAATCCCCCATCAAAAAGGAAATTTGTGTCTTTTGCATCAACTTGAACTGTTCCATAGAAATTAAATGCAGAATTAAGAGGTATTGAAATATCTTTATAAACAGAACCTATTGCTCTTGTATATGTTGGGTCTGGATTAATTTTTGTCATAAAGATAGGATGTTTCTTCTTATTTTCATCCACAAAGTCAATATAACCATTTGCAGAATAAAGTACTGAAGAAAAAATATGAACTCTTGCATCATAGAACTGGTGTAGTTTTGTTTCTGTATCAACAAGGATTTTAGCACTTTCAATTGTATCCATTTGAGCTCCAGGACGAATTATAATTGTTGCATCTGATGGACTAATGGCTGCGTCAGCACTTCTAACAAGAAATACTTGGTCGGCTGTAAGTTTATTTGTTTTTAAACTTAGTGTTGCATGAACAGAATTAAATGTTAGACCTTTTTGAAGAGGGTTTGTTGCAATAAACTTTGCTCCAGGTTGTTCCAATTCAACTAAACTTTTTATGTCCTTATTAGGAAAATCTCCCGCTTGAACGCTCATTGAGTTCAAAAGAGCAAGTTCTTTTGAATCCATTTGCCAATCAAATTTATCTACCTCACAACTATATTGCAAATAAGTTAAATCACATGGCTTAACTCCTTCAATTGAAGTAAATTCTCCTTTTCTGGTTTTAAAGTCAACATATGATTTTACTTCTTTTGCCTTAAAAGCAATATCATTTCCATTTAATGACATTAAAGTAAAATTAGCAGTATCTGAACTATATGTAATATTTTTAAACTTAAAGTTAGTTGCATCAACTATCATTTCTCCTACTTTATTGCTTCCATTTCCTGTCAATCCACTTGGCCTAACTATTAAACTTCCACTATGCAGTGAATTTCCAGAATACATATAGAATGGTTCAGCTTTTTGATCAACTTGCATATAATCTTTATAAGGGTACCAATTAGCAAAGGTTTTTGTTACTGTAACATCTGGAAACTCAACTGCTCCTTTATTAGTGCAAATAAACTTATCAGTTGTGCAATACATTGAATCAGGAAGGAAAACAAACATTCTTGAATCACTACGAGAAGCAATATATTCCAAATAACCTGCTCCCAAAAGTCCTTGTAAACTAAGGTCAACTCTATTATAGAATTTTCCCTTTCCTCCATAAGCTAACATTCCAACTTGAGGCGTTTCTATAACAAAACCAAGAGAGTAATCCTTCATTACTTTTAATGGTTCTTTTATATCTGGAAATATTCCCGCAGACTTAAAAACTCCGGTAAATTTAACACTATCTGTCTTGAAAGTCATCAAGTCTTTCAATTTGAAAGGGTCTAATTTGTAATAAAATTTATCTCTTAAATAAGCACCATTTTGAATTCTTGTTTGGTCGTAATACACGTAAGAATCTTCAAGAGAAGATAACATTGGATAACCTGGTACTTTTTTTATACTACTCTTATTCTTAGGGTCGTCAATTAATAATTCACAAACCAAATTTTGAAGAGGAGTTTGAATTTTTACAATTTTATTTGTGTCTTCAAACAATGGAACATAAAATGCCATAGAGTCTATCTTAGGCAGATTTAGAGCGAATCTTTCATAATCAAAATAACATTTTTCTCCACCCATATTAAATCTTCCTGCAGTTATTCTTCCATTAAATTCAAAGCTTCTATTTTTCTTCATTACTATTTCCCCTTTAACTGGAGCTATATTAACAAAATGAGTGTCGGATAATGAGAAAGTTTCTATCCCATACATTCTTAAATCCATATCCAATATGTTTAAGACTGCATTTGCTTCTTTCTTGGTTGAAGAAACAAAACGGATATTATCGTAGTCTTGTTTTTTGGTGTTAGCTTTTATGTAATCGTATATTTTTTCTTTTACAATTGCAGTTTTACGATAGGATTCATAGTTGATAAAGCCACTTATTGCAAGACGCATAAGCATAACTTCGGCTTGAGTTTCATCCATTGAGATATATCTTGCGAATTCTTTAACTGGGATATTCTTTTTCTTATATTTATCAGCAAATCCTTTTATTCTATAAATAGGATTAACATCATCTATTCCTTGTAGTTTATCCCATTTCGATTGAGTATAGTAATTATTTGACTCAAAAGATGCAAACGAAACGCTATTTGTTGGACCTTTAATTGAAGTAAATTCAATTGTATGTCCATCCAATTTGACATAAACTGCTTCTGTATAAACATCAATTGAATGATAAGAATCAACCCAAGGACTTGCAGAAATTCCTTCCTTATTATTTATCCCAGCAATTTCTCTTGAACTCTTATTGTATCGCATTAGAAGTCCAGGATGGTAGATTGAGTCATTATTGATATAAAAAGTTATTTGACATTCTGCAGAAGCAATTCCATCCTGGCTAAAAGGGTGAACGATTGCTTTTGCCCTGCAAAATAGTTTACCTTCTTTCTTAAATACCAATTCTGCAGGTTCTTGTGCATTTCCTGTTCCTAAAAACTTTCCTCCTTGCTGAGTAAATCCTCCAACATAATCAACCTCTGGGAATATATTCTTAATTATTTCTTCTCTTTTATAGGAATAGAAACGAGGAAAAGTTGGATCTGAAGTTTTATCAGAACATTGGTCTTCAAAACTTCCTTTTAGTTTGTGTTGGAAATACTCTTTATTGGTAAACTGAACAGAATCGGCATAAATCGCAGCTCGTTTTAATGAAACACTGTATTTAGATAATTCTGCAAAAACCTGATCTTTTGGTAACCCTGCTCTTGAGAAATCAACTTTTCCTCCTTCGGCTTCAAATGTTTGTTCTACTATATAAAATTTACCTCTTGTTGCATAAATTGTATTCTGGTCTTTTTGTGATGAATATGTTAAATCTATATTTGAAGTAAATTCGGCATATGGACCTCTGGCAGTATCTATTCGGATTGTATAACCACTATGTTTGGCTGCCCAATTAATAGTTTTTGAAGAATACAAAGAATTATACTTTACTAAATTAAGAGATGATGATACTGCATTATTAAATCCTCCTAAGGTAGAAGATTCTATTGTCCACTGAAGACCTTTAAACCATTGATTAAAGCTTTCTTTCGATTGATTTGTTGTTTGAAAAGCAACCTGAGTTTCAATAAAATCATAAAACCCTGGCAAAGGACGTACTCTTTTTTTAAGCATTTCATTTGAAAGTATCATAACATCTTTCTTCTGCTGAGTTGGTAGTCCATTCCAAAGATTCGCGTATTGTAAGATAAGGGCTTCATAATCTTTTTGCTTATCTTTTTTCATATTAACATCGGATTGATAAAATTCGGTAAGCTCCGCTATGTAAGTGTCTGCATTTCCACTAAATTCCTTAAATCTTTGTGCAAAAATATTTAAACTCATACACAATATAGACAAGGTTAAAATCAATCTCCTAATTCTCATTTTCAGTTTTATTTATTTTTTATCAATCTTAATGCCGCCCAATTCTCTTTCGAGAGTTGAATATCCAAGTCAAACCCGTATTTTCCAGCTTCTTCAACTAACATATCAACATCATTTGTGTAGAATCCACTCAAAAACAAGACTCCATTTTTTCTTATATGGTTAGCATATTTTGAAATGTCTTGAAGAAGAATGTTCCTATTAATGTTGGCAATGAAAATATCATAATCCCTATCCAATAGATCAGCATCTCCATATCTTACAACAATTTCAGAATTGTTTCTATCAATATTTTCTTTAGCATTGTTAAACGCCCATTCATCATTATCAATAGCCTCAACATAAGAAGCCCCTTTCATTTTGGTAAGAATTGCTAACACGCCCGTTCCACTTCCCATATCCATAACATCCTTTCCTCTTACATCCTCGTTTTGTAGGAGTTGGATAATTTGAAAGGTTGTGGGATGATGAGCTGTGCCAAAGGACATTTTGGGTGAAATCTCTATATTGTACTCTACTTCTTTAATTGGCTCATGAAAACTTGCATGTACATAACAAAAATCATTGATTAATACAGCTGGATATGACTTTTCCCACTCTGCATTCCAGTCTTGTTGTTCTATTTCCTTTATTTTTGTGGAAATATCAACTTCTGGATTCAATTCAATGAATCTTGCTATCAAAAGCTTAAATTCTTTCTCACTATAAAGCCCCTCCTGGCAATAAGCTAAAAAGCCCTCAAATGTATCCATAAAACTTTCAAATCCAATATCACATAAATCAGATTGTAAAATCTCGGAGTAAATTTGAAGAGGCTCTAAGCAAAACTCTACTTCAATATATTTCATTAATAATTGACTTTATTTATTTCTTTTATCCTTTTAGAAAGATTTAATTATGGCTAAGAAATCTTCTGCTTTCAAAGAAGCTCCACCTATCAATCCTCCATCAACATCCTTATTTGCGAACAATTCTTTTGCATTTTTAGCATTACAACTACCTCCATAAAGTATAGAAATTTCTTCTGCTACTTCATTCCCATACTTTTTATCTAATAAAGAACGAATAAAGGCGTGCATTTCTTGCGCTTGAAGACTTGTCGCCGTTTTTCCAGTTCCTATAGCCCAAACTGGTTCATAAGCAATAACAACATTTAATATTTCCTGACTTGTTAAATTAAAAAGGCTTTCCTCAAGTTGTTTTTGCACAACATCAAAATGTTTTCCAGATTCTCTCTCTTCCAAAACCTCACCAAGACAGAATATTGGCTTAATATCATCTTTCAATAGTTTTGTAATTTTTGTTGCAATCTCTTGATTAGTTTCATTAAAGTATTTCCTTCTTTCACTATGTCCAACGATGCAATAATCAACGTTCATTGAAGCCAACATTTTTGAAGAAACCTCTCCAGTATATGCGCCATTATCAAAAGAGGCAACATTTTGAGCCCCTGCAAAGAAGTTTGACTCCTGTGCTAAATCTGAAGTTAATTCAAGGTAAGGAAAAGGTGGACAAATAACGACATCCGCATTTAATTCAACAGAGTCTAATTTTTCAGCAATATCGTTTACCAAATCATCTGCTAATTCGAAACTTAAGTTCATCTTCCAGTTTCCAGCAACTATATTTCTTCTCATAATTTTATTGTATTAATTTGTTAATTTAATGTAGTAATTAATTGCAAATATACACGAAATTTATGAAAAGCCAATTCTATATAGAGCTAAAAAGGATAGGGAAAAGAAATATGTATTCTTAAATTTTTAATTTTATTTCAATATGTCAATCGATATAACCATTTAGAAACATCTTTTTAATATAAAATTCAATCCGTTTAATCCATAAAGTCGTGATTTTAGTTTATATTAAATAAGAAAAAGGATTACAATAAACAATTTTTAATCAAAACTCATGTTAAATTAATTTAATCCTAATCTATTTTCATTATGTTGCCAACATAACGTCACTATGTTGCCAACATATCACTCATATGTTGGCAACATACAAAGATTAAATAAGGGAAAAATATAAAAAAATTTATTTACCTATCCTTACTCTTGGATCTAAAACACCATAAAGGATATCAACAACAATGTTGATTATAACTAAAAGAACACAAATTATTAGAAGCGCCCCCATAACAACTGGAAAATCGTATTTTTCTAAGCCGTCAACAATAACAACTCCCACTCCCTTCCAGTCAAAAATATATTCCACAAAAACTGCTCCAGCCAAAAGAGAAGCAAACCATCCTGAAACTGAAGTTAAAACCGGGTTCATGGCATTTTTAAGAGCATGACGACGAAGTATTTGAAATCTGGAGAGACCTTTTGATTTTGCAGTACGAATATAGTCTTGAGAAAGGACGTCTAATAGAGCACTCTTGGTAAGTTCGGAGATTACGGCAAGAGGTCTTATGCCTAAGGTGAATGCGGGAAGAATTATATTCTTAAGGTCAAGGTTTTCACCCCGTCCAAAATCATCAACAGAAAATAGGCTACCAAACATACTCAGTCCTGTGTAGGGAGCAAGGACGTATGCGAAGAGCCATGCAAAAATGATGGCTGCAAAAAATGATGGCAAAGACATTCCAAGAACAATTACACTAAGATTTATCCTATCAAACCAACTATCCTTAAAAATTGCTGAAAGACTGCCCAAGCTTACACCCACAACAAAGGCAAAGAGCATACTGACTAATGCTAATATAATTGTGTTTGGAAAGGCTTCAGAAAGAATATCAGTTACTTGACGTTTGGATTGGTAACTTCTTCTTAAGTAGGGCTTCTTTAAAACTACAACGTTCTCTTCTGAGGAGTAGATTTTATTGTAAGAATACTTAGTTTTGTCTAAGTATCTTGATTCTTCTTTCGAAGTTTTATGAAAGGAAATGGGGGACAAATCGTTTAGGTAGTAGAGGAATTGAATTCCAAGAGATTTGTCAAGTCCCAAGTCTTTATTAATTATCTCAACGCTTTGCTGATCTGCTCTTTGACCTAACATCATTCTGGCAGGATCGCCAGGAAGTACATTAAACAAAAAGAATACCAGAGTTACAACCCCAAGCAAAACTAAAAAACCATAACCTATTCTTCTTAATATAAAGTCTAACATTAAAAACTGTTGTTCAAAAATTTCTATTTCTACTCTCTTTTCAACCTTTTCTAAAGTTATTCTTGGATAGGCTCTTGCTTTTCTATTTTCAAATCCTTAAAATCGGGCAAACATCTCCATGACCATTTCTTTTGAACAACTCCATCTTTAATCATAACAACACCTGGATTTGAACGCATCATGGTTTCTATAGCTTTGTCGTCGGTTGAATACATTAAGACGTTATTCCAATTATGTTTTTCAGTAAATTCAGCCCATTTCTTAACAGAAGAAGCGGTTATGATAGCAGTTTGGCAGCCGTGGTTAGTAGCTTCTTTTTCAAACTTAGCAATTTTTTGTATTGCCTTTTTGGATGGTGAGTCTAAATTTACAATTGTAAAGATAAAGCTGGTTCCAGGATGGGATAGAATTTCAAAAGATTGGTCATGGTCATTTAACACACCAATCATTGAAAAGCCATCAGCTGCAATAGTATTGGTATTTAACACTCTACTACTGATAAATGTCCAATTGGAAATAAAATTGGGATCTTCTTCATATGCTTTCATCAGTTCTTCCATTCCAAATTCTCTTTCCAAAGACGTATTATTGTTTTTGTATAGAGCATAACTCACGGGAGGTTTTTGATCTTCTGCTTTTGGAACCATTCTATTGCCTTCTTTCCATGGGCGAAAGTCAATTATTGGTTCATAAACAGCATTTAGAGAGGAAAAACATAGAACCATAAGTATAACAAATCCTCCAATCAGTCTGCCGTAACTTCGGTTAATAGGCGGTGAAAGTTTTAATTTATCGAAAATAAACGACAGGATAAGCAATATATCAAGAATAATATTTTTCCAGAAGGTTTGCCAATTGGTTAATTTTATTGCATCACCAAAACAACCACAATCTGAAACCTTATTTGTTAGTGCGTCAATTAATGTAATGACTGTGAAGAACAGCATCATAAGGCCAACTAACCAATTTACCGACTTTTTAAAATAGCCCAAAACCAATAGAATCCCTATAATTAATTCTAAACTACATAAAAAAATGGATAATATAATAGGTAACCATGGCATAAAATTAATAATATCAATTAAGCCAAAGGCCCCAAAATACTCCGTAATTTTATACGCTGTTCCAAAAGGGTCAACTGATTTTACAAAGCCAGAGAAGATAAAAACTAATCCGACAATTATTCTAAATATTCTTCCTAAATACTTCATAATGTTCTTATATAACAAAATTATTATTGAATTTTAATGCAGGCAAATACGCCATAATTTATAATATCGTAGTAATTTGCATCAATTCCTTCAGAAACAAAAACTTTTCCTTCATTATCTTCAATCTGTTTTAATCGCATTATTTTCATAAGAATTAAATCCAAAATAGAACTAACCCTCATGCTGCGCCAAGCTTCTGAGTAGTCGTGATTCTTATCTTCCATCAACTTTTTTGCTCCTTTTGAATATTTATCAAAAAGCTCCAATGCAATTGAATTATCGAGTTTATCTTTATTATCGTTTACGACACCTAATTCCAATTGGATAAGTGCTATGATTGAGTAGTTAATAATTCCTATAAATTCGGAGAGGATTCCTTCTTCAATTTTCATTACTCCAGATTCTTGAAACTGTCTAATACGGTTGGCTTTTATGAATATTTGATCAGTAAGAGAAGGGAGTCTAAGAATGCGCCAGGATGCACCGTAATCTTTAAGCTTGGCAGAGTACAAATCCCTACATTGTTTTATAACCTGATCATACTCTTTTGATGTGTTCATATTATTTTTTCTTATTGATATAAATAAATAATCTCTAATATTTATGTAATTTTGCTTTTCAAAAAAGGCAAAACACACTATGAATTCAATCGATAAAATTACAAATTTATCTTATAATAGCACCATAAATTTGCAAGGAAAATTAATTTCTCTTCAAAACCCTCTCATAATGGGTATCTTAAATCTAACAACTGATTCTTTTTTTGATGGTGGTAAATATGTAAATAATATTGAAAAAGCACTATCTCGCACTAAGGAAATGATTGATCAAGGGGCTGACATAATTGATATAGGCGCTTGTTCAACACGTCCAAATGCAATTTTGGTTAGTCAGGAAGAAGAATTAAAACAACTTATCCCCGTGGTAAGAGAAATTAGAAAAGAATTCCCTGATATTATAATTTCAATTGATACAGTTTGGTCAAAAGTTGCTCTGACAACAATTCAAGAGGGAGCAAATATAATAAATGATATTTCAGGAGGGCAATTTGATTCAGAGTTATTCAAAATACTTCCTTCGCTAAAAGCTCCTTACGTACTTTCACACACTCCTACCACGCCAGACAAAATGCAAAAGAATACTAATTACGAAAATATTTTCTTAGATATTTCTAATTACTTTTCAGAAAAAATTAACCAACTACATAAATTGGGAGTTTATGATATAATCCTTGATCTTGGATTTGGATTTGGAAAAACAATTGAGCAGAACTATTTTCTATTGAACCATCTTGAAGATTTCAAGACTTTTGGGTTACCAATTTTAACAGGAATTTCAAGAAAAACTATGATATATAAACCACTATGCCTTTCGGCTCAAGAAGCATTAAATGGAACAACTTTTCTACATGCTTTTGCTCTAATGAATAATAGTAACATTTTAAGAGTTCACGACGTTAAAGAAGCTAAACAATGCGTTGAACTCTACAAATTAATTGAGAACAACAAATAAAACTAAATAAATGATTGAATTATTGGCCCAGCCTTTTCCACTTAGAATTATTGATTTACTTGATATCTTTCTATCTTGCATATTAATTTACTTTATTTATAAATTGCTTAAAGGAACAAATGCTCTAAGTATAGTAATAACATTTCTTATTATATATTTAATTTGGATTATAGTATCATTCCTTCAAATGCGAATACTTACAGAAGTAATTGGACAATTTATAAGTGTTGGTGCAATAGGAATAATTATAATTTTCCAACCCGAAATAAGAAGATTTTTTGCAATGCTTGGTTCAAAAAGTATTGAAAGAGGAAAGAAAAATAAGTTTTTCTTTTGGAGAATTAATAAAAACGAAATTGATAACTTTAACACAACTGCTATTGTTCAAGCCTACCAACATCTTTCTCAATCAAAAACTGGTGCATTAATTGTAATATCAAAATACAACGATTTAGATACTATTATCCAATCAGGAGAATTGCTAAATTGTCAAATTAACTCTCAACTAATTGAAACAATATTTTTTAAGAACTCTCCTCTTCATGATGGAGCAATGATTATTAAAGACAATACCATAAAAGCTGCGAGGTGTATCTTACCTGTAAGTTCTAACTATAATATTCCAGCCAATTTAGGATTACGTCATCGTTCTGCAATTGGAATAACAGAGCAAACTGACGCAATTGCAATAATAGTAAGTGAACAAACAGGACATATTTCAATTTCAAAATCAGGAAACTTACAAGAGGGAGTAACACCTTCTCGCCTCCAAGAATTCCTTGACCAAGAATTTAATTCATAAAAAAATCGAGTTCAAAAAAATAAAAGAAACTTATTTGAAAATAAGTCTTATTTATTTTCAAACAAACAGCGTTTTTTTCAAGCTAAAGTGGCTTGTTATCTAACAGCCTTAATTCCTCCTGTTTTAATATCAAAAATTATGTTTTGCTTTTTAGAGTTAAAGGATTTTATTATACCATATTGATTTAGCTCAACGGTTGAAGAGTATGTCTTTTTTGGAGTTTCAACACTCACTTGAACTTGTTCAGGAATTGAATAGTAAACTCCATCTATACCTGATATTTCTTTATTCTTAAGATTTACTACTAATGAAGAGTCTGTTTTATCCATAACAACACTCCTATTTATTATACTTTCTGTTTGATTATTGGTATGAAAGCGAGCTAAAAGAGGAATTGGAGAATTAGATAATTGCAGAACTAAGTCTTCTTCTGAGATTAATGGTTTGTGAGGGACAAGTTTATATATGAAGGTTTCTTCAACGATAGTTTCTGTTCCAGTGAATAAAGAAACATAACCATCTATTATCTCATCCAATTGTTTATACATAAAGTCAATTGTTGTGTTTATATAAGTTCCATCGAGTCCAGACGATAGAATATCTATTTGTTTATCTCTCAAATGCTCGATTCTTGTTATAACTTCCTCAGCAGTAAGATTCATTTTTTCCAACATTCCTTTTTGTTGTAGTCTTGTTTCAAAAATTGGTTTGGTTGGCAAAGATTGATTAGCTTGTATTTGATTTTGAATATTTTTTTGCTCAGAAAATTTTTGCTCAGAAGAATTATTATTATAATTTCCGCAATCTTCATTTGCAACTTCTTTAGTTTGTAATTTAATACTTTTCAAAGTTCCTATTGTTGATTTTTCTACAATTAGATTATCATTATAAAGCAATAAAGCAAATTGTTGAATTGGTTCGTGTTGAGGTTTTGTGCTTATATTAATATCTTTTACCGAGTATATAACTTCATCGTTTAAAATTACATTCTTAACTCCCAATAGGTTGCTTTTATTTGCAAAAATTCCTTTTTGTCTTATCAGTTTTGTGTAAGCTACTTCAAAAACAACTTCTGTTGAAGCTGGAATTGAATAATAGATTGTTGTTTTTGTATTGTTTTTTGGAATAGATTCTATAGGGTAAGATTTATACATTGAGGAACATGAGCTAACAAAAATTGCAATAAGTGCAATTAGAATAATCTTTTTCATAATTTTTATTTTTTTATTTTTACTTCTTTTATTGCTTTTAAACGAAATACCCCATACTTATCATTTTTTCTAATATATTGATAACTTTTACCTTTTTTGAAAGAAACATAAAGTAGATTTGCTAATTGTTCAAGCTCAGATTTTATTAATCCCGAATCAATTATATTAAATACTTTATTATAATTATTATCTATAACAAATAACTCTTTACCATTAACAGCAAAAGCATAACCCCTATGGAGTGGAGTTAAGTAGTCAAAATATTGTTTGGTTATTGGAATAAATGTTTTTCTATTGGCATATGTCCATCCTTTAGAATTCTTAACAAGAATAATTGAATCAAAAGCTAATCCTATTTCATTATATCTTACATTAAGAATCTTTGATTTAGGCTGAATAATATTATTTCTTATAATTGATTTTTTTAATTTTGAATCTTCAACATAGGTTAAATTTGAATCTTGAATATCAACTATTAAATTTAGACCATCATAAATTTTATCTCCTTTTGTCCCAAAAATTGTAAATCTATTATTTCTTCTTGCAACAAAAAAAGTATCTGATTCAATATAAGCTTTAACATCATCAAATTCAGGCATAACATACATTACTCCTTTGTCACTAATTATACCTTTACCTCCATTTTGAATTTGATTATAGAAATTAGGATGGTTTGCAGGCTCAATATCATCATAATAAGCTTGAAAAATCGGTTTTCCTCTTTTATTTAATACTGCAGTTTTGTTGTTAGAATTTTTTGTTTTAATGTATTGAACATTATTGTATGTTTCAACATGGAATCCTTCAAATTGTGAATTAGTTAATATTTTTCCATCCTTATTCATTAATCCCCATTGATCATTTAACTTATAAGAATAAACCTCGTCTTCAATAACAACACTCATATCTTGATATTTTGGCTCCACAATAATATTCCCTTCATAATCCATCATTCCAACAAGTGAATTAACCCTAAATAGCATTCTATACCAATCAAACTTTACAACATCTTTTGCACTAATTTTTATCGATTTTTCCTTTACTTGGTCTCCTTGTCTGTTTAATATTTGCATTTTATCTCCATTTCTAATGTAGAAATTTCCACCCCCTAAATATTTCACAACATCACAATTAGGTTCTGCAATCCATGCAAAAGGAAGTAATGAAGTATTGAGAACTTCAACAAATGAAATCAAAGTGTCTGCATCAAAATATTCAACAATTTCACTGTTAGTGTTAAATACCATATTTTTTTCTTCAATTGTTGCAACAAAAAAAGTATCTTCATCAATCAACACTTTCACTGTATCAAATTCTGGGTAGAGATATCCCAATCCATCAAAATTAACTATTCCATATTTATTATTATACATTGTAAGAAGCAAATCTTCCTTTGTAATAAATAAATCTTCAAACATTGGCTGAATCAACACCTTGCCATCAGTATTCAATAATGCCATTCTTCCATTAGGCATTTTCCCTTTAATATAAATAACATCATTAACTTCATAAGCAGAAACACTTTCAAAATATGGTTCATAAACTAAAAAACCTAATCTATCTATTAACCCCACTTTACCTTTTGAAGTAAAAGAAAATAGGGTTGATGGTTTTAATTCCTTTAGATCATATACTGAATCATATTTTATTGAAAGTTCTCGCATTAATTCTTTCTCTTGAGAAAATAAGGAGAAACTCAAGCCAAACAAAGATATAAATAAGAATATTTTTTTCATTTTATATTTTTAAAAAGTTTTATAATTTTGGTTCTTGTTGACTTAGACAATGAAAAGAACCTAAGCCCCATATAATTTCAGTAGAATCAATGCCTATAATTTTTCTATCTTTAAAGCATTCTTCTAAAATGTAGATTGCCTTATTGTCGTTTTTCGAATTAAAAATTGGAACTATAACACTTTCATTTGCAATGTAGAAATTTGCATATGAAGCTGGCAATCGTTGGTCTTCCCAAACAACTTCATCTGGCATAGGAAGCTCAACAATATTCATTTGTTTACCATTTTCTAGTCTTGCCTTTGTTAGAAGTTTCAAATTTTCTTGAAGAGGATGATAATTTTTATCTCTCTTATTTTCTTCAATAACAGTAATAATTGTATCTTCATTAATAAAACGAGTAATGTCATCAATATGTCCATCTGTATCATCACCCTCAATTCCATCCCCAAGCCATATCACATTGTCAACTCCGTAATAATTAATCAATTTTTCTTCTATCTCAGCTTTGTTAAGATTAAAATTTCTATTTTCATTCAAAAGACAAGATGTTGTAGTAATAAGAGTTCCTTTACCATTAAAATCAACAGATCCTCCTTCCATAATAATACCTGGGTTAAATGTAAAAAGGTCTAATTCTTTTGCAATTAAAGAAGGTATTTTATTATCTAATTCAGAAGGGTATTTACCTCCCCAAGCATTATATTCCCAGTCAACAATTGCTTTCTTGTTTTCTTTTTTGTTAATCACAAAAGCAGGACCATGATCCCTACACCAAGCATCATTTGTTGGAAAAGAGTGAAAACGGATATTTGAGAGATTAACTTCAATTAAGTTAAGTTCCATTTCAACATTCTTTAACATTTTTTGATTAAGAATATTTATATTTACAATCTCATTTTTAGCAAGCTCTTTAATAAAAAGGTTGTAGAAAGGAAAGATTGTATGAATTTTATCAGGCCAAGAATTCTCATTATGAGGATAAGAAAGCCATGTACTTTCGTGCTTATGCCATTCAGCAGGGAAATAATATCCTAATTCTTTTGGTGTTTGCATTTTTATTATTCAAATTTACTTATTAAATCATACATGATAAATCAGACGCGATAAATAGCATCTCTATTGTCCAATATTGTTTATTCGTTATCTATATATCTTTTTGTTATTGGTTGATAAGAATCTATTCTTCTGTCTCTTAAAAATGGCCAATGTATTCTATAATGATTTGTTAGTTCAGTATCTAATTCAATAACATGAATTTTTTCATCAAAATGTGGTGCCTGATAGAGAATTGAACCAAATGGATTCGAAACAAAACTTCCTCCCCAAAACTGCATTCCCCCTTCAATTCCTGTCCTATTTACAGAAACTGTATGAACTCCATTTGCAACTGCATGTGAACGTTGTATGGTTTGCCAAGCATTGTATTGTTCAATATTTGTATTTTCATCCTGATTTAATGCCCAACCTATTGCTGTTGGATAAAATAAAATCTCGGCGCCCATGAGTGCTGTTATTCGACTTGCCTCAGGATACCATTGGTCCCAACAAATTAAAACTCCAATTTTTCCATACTTTGTTTCAAATACCTTATATCCTAAGTCACCTGGAGTAAAATAAAACTTTTCATAATATCCAGGATCATCTGGAATATGCATTTTCCTATATTTTCCTAAATATTCTCCATCTGCATCAATAACAGCAGTTGTGTTAAAATATAGACCTTGAGCCTTTTTTTCAAACATTGATGCAATAATAACAACTTCTAACTCTTTAGCTAAGTCTTGAAACCTTTTTGTTGTTGGGCCAGGAATTGATTCTGCTAGATTGAAATTATCGTAATCTTCAACATCGCAAAAATATAATGATGAAAATAATTCTTCTAAGCATATAATATTTGCACCTTTTTTTGCAGCAGTACGAATATCTTCGAGAGTTCTTTTTATGTTATTTTCCTTATCCCTCTCACAAGATGTTTGAACTAATCCTACTTTCACTTTCATGATATATGTTTATTTAATTTTTTCCTTTTAAAATCAATTTGACTTAAAAACACTCCTAATATAACGATTATTATTCCTAAAATTTTACTTATAGTCAATATTTCTTTGCCCAAAATTACTACAAAAATTATAGTTACAATTGGAACTGCATTAGTAAACACAGTTGTTTTTGTTATAGTAAGTCGTTTTGCTGAATATGAATAACAGATAAAAGCAACTGAAGAACAAAGTATTGCAAGTGCAAACAAAGGATAAAGAGTTTCAATATCAAAATTAAGTTTTGATATGTTCTTATATTCAAACACAAAAAATAGTGGCAAATAATAGATGGCTCCAATAATATTTTGAGTCGTTGTTATTGTGATTGCTTCATATTTTTGAATAACTTTAAACAAAACAACACTATACCCTGCTGCTGAAAAAACAGCTAAAAACATAAAAGCAATTCCCTTACCACTAACATTAAATGTTAGGTCTGATGAAATTGACATTATTCCTAATCCAATAATGGTTAAAAACACACCTATAAGAATTTGCCAACGAAGTTGCTCCTTATGAAAGAAAAATAACATAAAAGGTACAAATACTGGAATAGTTGAAATGATTATTGAACCTAAACTTGCATCAACATATTTCAAACCCCAGTTTTCACCAAAAAAATAAAGAAAAGGCTCAAAGAAAGCAAGCAACATAAATAATTTATAGTCTTTTTTTTCTATTTTGTCTAATTTACCAGACAATTTAAAAACTACATAAAGGAGAATGGCAGAAATAACTAATCGAAGAGTTATAATAATAATTGGAGTAAAACCGGCATTTAGTAAATCTTTAGTCCAGATAAAACTCATTCCCCAAAAAAGCATTGAGAAAAAAATTGCAATGTAGGCGTATAGTTTTTGAAGCATAATTAATAATATATTTAATTTGCAAATATCCGAAAAATTTATATTTTAATTGCTACATTTGCAAAACTAATAGAATTAAATTTATTGATGAAAACAATTGGACTACTTTCTGACACCCACGGCTCTATTCCAAAGCAAGTCTACACTTTCTTTGAAGAAGTGGACATAATTCTTCACGCAGGTGATATTGGCTCAACTGACGCTTATGAAGAATTGAAACATTTTAAACCATTAGTTGCTGTATATGGAAATATTGACGGATACGAATTATACTCACAAATAAAAAAAATAGAGACTATCAATATTGAAGAAACAAAAATAATAATGACTCATATTGGAGGGTATCCAAAACACTATGAAAAGCATATTAAAGAATTTTTGAAAATAGAGAAACCTAAAATATTCATCTCAGGACATAGCCATATACTAAAAGTAATTTACGACACTGAATTAAATCTTCTTCATATAAACCCAGGTGCAGCTGGCAAATATGGATTTCATAATGTGTGTACAATGATTAGATTTAATGTTGAATATGGGAAACCAAAAGACTTAGAAGTTTTGGAATATGCTAAATAGTTAATCGTAAGTTTAAATTATTTTACTAATTTTGCAGCAAATAAACTAAGAAATAGGAATGAGAAAAATTTTATTGATAGCATTGCTAAGTTTTTTAACCTTACACACCTCTGCACAATTCATAAACAAATCGGAATTTGGATTAATTGTTGGGGGAGGAAACTATATTGGAGACATTAATCCTAATTACAATTTCTACAACACAAAACTGATGGTTGGAGCAATCTATCGTTATAATATCAATCCGCGTTGGGTATTAAGAGGAAGTCTATTATTTGGATCTGTTGAAGCAGAAGATTCTCATTTCGGGAACATTAGAAATCTTAGTTTTCAATCGAAAATTAACGAAATTTCTGCAACATGTGAGTTTAACTTTTTTGATTACCAAACTGGAAGCAAAAAACATAGAATTAGTCCTTATATTTTTGGAGGGATTGGAGTATTTGTTATGAACCCAAAAACTCTAATTAAGCATCCATTAACCTATGAAACAGAATGGGTAGAACTCCAACCCCTTTCAACTGAAGGGCAAGGCATGGAAGGATACTATTCCCCCTACTCACTTACTCAAATTTCAATCCCCTTCGGATTAGGTGTTAAATTTAGTGTTAATAAATATGTATGCGTTGGTATAGAATGGGGACTTAGAAAAACTTTCACAGACTATATTGATGATGTTAGTAATAATTATGTTGATAGATTGGAGCTTTTGGAGTGGAGTGGTGAATTAGGGCAAGCAGCAGCTGACAGAACAAATGAAATAAAAGAAAACACTTACAATTCGGCAGGCTCAATGAGAGGAAATCCTCAAACAAAAGATTGGTATCAATTCTTTGGTTTAACCATAACTTCTAAAATCCCTCACAAAAACAAATGTATTACCTTTTAAGATAATTCTTTGCTTAGATTTATTTATTTTAATCTTCGATTCTTAAGAAGAAATATTACACAAAAGCTTACTTAATAATCCAAAAAGAAGAAAAGAGTTGAAAGGCTAATTATTAACCAAAGTATAATTCCCAACAAAAAAGCTCTTAGTCCTGCTGTTTTCATATCTTCAAGCGAGAATGAAGTTCCAATTAAGAATAATGCTATAACCATACCTTTCTTTCCTAACCAATTTAAATGGTTAAAAGTTTCAGCATAAGATGGTAAATAATAGGCTAGAATTATTGCTATCACAAAATAAAGAATAAACCATGGAATCTTAACTTTTCCACCTTTTGATTCTTTCCTATTAATAAATAAAACAAGGAAAGAAAGTGGGATAATCCATAAGGTTCTAGTAAGTTTTACAGTTGTTGCAATTTCCAATGCCTCAGAACCATAAGCAGCACCAGCTCCAACAACAGATGAGGTGTCATGAATTGCAATTGCCGACCAATAACCAAAGCTTTCTTGGCTCATTCCCAAAGCATGACCAATAATAGGAAATATAAAAAGAGCTATTGCATTAAGCACAAAAATTACAGTTAAAGCAAAGGTAATTTGATTATTCTTAGCATTAATAATTGGAGAAACAGCAGCAATTGCACTCCCTCCACAAATAGCAGTTCCAGAAGAAATCAACATTGTAGTATTCTTCTCCACTTTAAACAAATAACCCAAAGCCAAGCCAAAAAGAAATGTAAGAAATACAGATGTAGCCGTTAATAAAACCCCAGTTTGAGAAGTTTCCACAACCTTTTGCAAGCTCATTCCAAATCCCATCAACACAATTGACCATTGAAGAATCTTGGAAGTGTATTTCTTAATTTCGTATGGTTTTTCTACTTTTAATAATGTTAATAGAATTCCTGCTGCTAATGCTATTGGTGCTGTAAAGAAAGGCATTAAACATAGGAAAGGTATAACATAATAAAGAACTGATAGTTTTTTCATATTGTTATATTTAAGTTTAATGGCTGCAAAATTACAACTTATTTATGACTTCTTATAATCTCCTGGAGTTATTCCGGTTTGGTGCTTGAAATACTTGCAAAAGAAAGATTGTGATACAAAATTCAAATAATCAGCTATTTCTTTTATTGTCATATCAGAGTATTTTAAGAGTGTTTGTGCTTCCAAAATTACATACTGATCTATCCACTCTGCTGCTGATTTAGCAGAGGTTTCTTTAATAAGTTTAGAAAGATATTTTGGAGTAATATTTAGTTTATCTGCATAGAATCCAACTGAACGCTCTGTTTGATGATAATCATTTAAGATAGTCATAAATTGTTCAAAAAGCAGAGTTTTTCTCATATTTTTATTAATGCTTAGATTGGAGACTATTGTGTTTGATTTATGAAGCCCATCCATTAGTGCATAACAAACTGCTGAAATTAATCCTTGAACAACTTCCAATTTATGTGAAATGTTTGGCGAAATAATTATTTGCTTAGTGAGATTAAAAAATTTGTTGTAAAGTTGTATATATTCTCTGTCAAGTGCTTGACATGATTGATTATGTACTTGCATATAGAGTGGAAGTATGTTTTTTATATCAATATGAATG
>JAQUTD010000103.1 GCA_028709955.1 Bacteroidales bacterium
TAATCTTTTATCTCTTCAATCTTTAATATATTTGTTATGATGGGGCAAATATACAAAATATTATTGTTTTATGATTTTTAATTTATTAAACTTTAATATGTTTAAAAAGAAAGTTGTAGGGATTTATTGGTGGGGGTTGGGGTTTAGGGTTTGCTTTGGAATTAATCCTTATTTATTTTGGAAAGCAGCTTTAGTATAAATAGTACTCTTTTTGATTTTGAGGTTATTTTTGGACAAATTTTATAAAAAAAAGGCTATCATAGTTTATTGATAGCCTTCTGTTTGGATATTGATAATATTATATTTATCCCAATAGTTCTTTTACTATTTGAGATACTATTTTGTTATCTGCTTTTCCTGCAAATTGTTTTTGGGCATTTCCCATAACCTTTCCCATATCTTTTGCTGAGCTTGCTCCGGTTTCTTTGATTATGTTTTCTAAGGTTATGCGAATTTCTTGCTCACTCATTTGCTGTGGCAGGTATTTTTCTATTATCCCTACTTGAAACATTTCTACTTCATAAAGGTCTTCACGGCTTTGTTCTTTATACATTAGTGCTGCTTCTTTTCTTTGTTTCACAAGGCGTTGTAGGGTTGCTATCTCATCCTTTTCTGCAATTTCTCCTGTGAAGTTTTTATCTGTCTTTAATAAAAGGACAGCAGATTTAACGGCACGAAGTGCTTCTAACTTTTCTTTTTCCTTTGCTAACATTGCTTGTTTGATGTCGGCATTTATTTTTTCTTCTAATTTCATGGTCTATTTTATTGGTTTGAATTAATCTCTTTTAAATTTTCTTCTATCATTTCTCTTAACATCTTGATTATATCATTATTATTTAATGGTATTCCATCAAGGGCTTCTTTGATTTCCTGGGTGTCGAATATATAGGTGTCTTTGTCTGTCTGATAAGTCAGAATAAAACGTATTTCTTCGGTTTGAGCAATTGTCAGAACAAATACTCCTGCAAGATCTCCCATTGGGGGACGGTCTATATTATTATGTTCAAACCAAAAGCTTAGTTTTGTCCCTTTCCCTTCTTGGCTTTGGATATCAAATCCTCCATTGCATTGTTCTGCATTCATCTTAATAAGTGGAAGTCCTAATCCAACCTTTCTTGTTGTTCTTGTTGTGCTGTAAGGGTCGGTTACTTTCTCTAAGAACTCTTTGCTCATCCCTTTCCCATTGTCTTGTATGCAGAAGCTAAAGATATTTTCTTTTATGCTATCTTTTATATCTAATGTTATCAGGGTTGAGTTCACAACTGTTGAGTTTTGAAGTAAATCTAATATATGGAGTGACAGGTCTTTCATTTCTAATTAATTATTGTTTCTATATAACGTCCCTCTTCGCCGCGAATTGCCAAGCGGAACTCTTCGAAGCTAAGCTCTTCCATAATTAAATTGCAATATACATCTCCAATGGAGTCAATAAAATGCGAGTCGGAGTCTTGAATAAACTGGAATTTCTTTAGGTAGGCATTTTTCTTAAGGAAATTGGTTTTTGAGATATGACCAGAGATTTCTAATGCATCGGCCTTAACATCTGGGGGAACAAAACCTAATTGTGAGGTTAAACTGTTAGCCCCCTTATTAATGTGTGCTGGAACAAATAATCCATTTAATGAGTTTACCTTTTCATAAATTGTGTCAAGGTCGGCATCTATTGCATTAATTAATAAGAATTCCTTTTGGTCTATTATCTCTTCTTCCTGATTAACCACCAACTGGTATCCAAATTTATCTTCATCCAAAGGTATTTTCGGAAGTTTCTCATCCAGCCATATTTGAAACTTATCCAAGCTATCTTCATCTTCAAAAAAACAAAGGCAGTGAGCTTCTTCCTTTGAGGTTACCTCAGCTCCCATAATAACTAATATTCCTTCTCTTTGTCCTAATTCTTTTGCTAATTTACAGTGGAGAGTGGAATTATGGTCAGTTATTGCAATACAATCCAATTGCTTTTCCTTAGCCTTAGCAACGATGTTTGTGGGACTCATTTCCAAATCACCACAAGGCGAAAGAACAGTGTGTATATGCAAGTCGGCCTTAAAGGATTGCATTACTTTATTGAAGTAATGAATAGATCTCTCCAGTTATTTCAAATGCTTCTTTGCTGGTTGAAAGAATTGGGATGCCTTCTTCATTGCTTTGTTCAATTGTGTCGGCATTTGGCTCAAGGTCTTTAACCAAAACAATACATGCAATCTCTTTTAATGAAGCAATTGCCATAATGTTTTTGTGAGTTTGAAGGGTTATCCAGCATTGTCCCATTTCTGCATTACCCATAACATCACTTAAAAGGTCTGAAGTGTAACCTCCTTCAATCTTATTTTCTAAACCTTTTTCTCCAGAAAGAACTTTAAGGTTGAGTTTTTCAGCTAATTCTTTTACGGTCATAATAATTGTTTTTAAGCAAATCTTGATTGTATCTCTTCTTTTAGAACGTCCATTGCCTGTTCCAAAGGATTTTTCTTTCCTGCAAACTGTTCAAATAGGTTTCCTGCAAATTTGGTTGCTGTTATTTTATCATCTTCCTTAGCTTGAACAGAATTTATTAAACTTATCATTTCTTCCTTAGCGTTTTTTATCAATGCCCAAGCTTGATTTGATATATATAGTTGTTGAGAAAGGTTATGTTCAAACTCATCACGTATGTTTTTTACCATAACATCTTTCAATAGTTTCGAATCCATATTTGGTTGAAAACAACGAAGCACAAGATTGTCTGGGTTCATTCTTTCAAGAAACAAAACTAAACGTTCGTATGCTTGTAATTGAATTGGAGTAACTACCTTGCGAGTTTCTGTTTCTTGGATTTTCTTTATTTCAAGCAAGGATTTCTTTTGTTCGTTTACAACAAATTGTTTTATTGATTGATTGTTGAAATAGCCAATTGCAAATACTGCTGCAACAAAAGCTATAGCTAAAATTACTACTGTCCAAATCATATTATTATGTTTTTAATTTTAATCTAATTTTAATACTGCAAGGAATGCTGATTGAGGAACTTCCACATTACCTACCTGACGCATTCTTTTCTTTCCTTCTTTTTGTTTTTCCAATAGTTTACGCTTACGGGAAATATCTCCTCCATAACATTTTGCAGTAACATCCTTTCTAACTGCCTTAACAGTTTCCCTTGCAATAATTTTACTGCCAATTGCTGCCTGAATTGCAATGTCGAACTGCTGACGAGGTATTAGTTCTTTTAGTTTTTCACACATCTTTCTTCCAAGAGGATAAGCATTATCAACATGAGTTAGGGTTGAAAGTGCATCAACCGGGTCTCCGTTAAGAAGTATTTCAAGTCGAGCAAGCTTTGAAGGTTTGAAATCCAATGGATGATAATCAAATGAAGCATATCCCTTTGAAATTGATTTTAGCTTATCATAGAAGTCAAAAACTACTTCTCCAAGAGGTAACTCAAAGGTAATTTCTGCTCTATCGCAAGTTAAATAGGTTTGATTTTTTAGAATTCCCCTCTTTTCAATACAAAGAGTTAGGATTGATCCTATATATTCTGCCTTAGTTATTATAGATGCTAAAATGTAGGGTTCCTCAATATGTTCAATATAATTAGGTTCTGGCAATCCAGAAGGATTATAAACATCAATACATTCTTTTTTGTTTGTGTAAACCTTATAGTTAACGTTAGGAACGGTTGTAATTACATCAATATTAAATTCTCTTGTCAATCTTTCTTGGATTATTTCCATATGCAAAAGCCCCAAGAATCCACAACGGAAACCAAACCCTAAGGCTAAGGAACTTTCTGGCTCAAAAGTTAAACTTGCATCGTTAAGTTGAAGTTTTTCAATTGAAGATCTTAATTCCTCATAATCATCTGCATCAATTGGATATATTCCTGCAAAAACCATAGGCTTAACATGCTCAAATCCTTCGATGGCTTCTTTACATGGGTTTTCAACTGATGTGATTGTATCACCAACATTTACTTCTTTTGATGTTTTTATCCCAGAAATAATATAACCTACATCACCACAACTTAAGAATGGACGAGGTTCTGGTTTAAGTTTTAAAACTCCAACCTCATCAACATTATATTCTTTTTCGGTATGGAAGAACTTAACTTTTTGTCCCTTAGTCATTGTTCCATTAAGAATACGAAAATATGAAATTATACCTCTAAAACTATTAAATACCGAGTCAAACACTAAGGCTTGAAGTGGTGCTTTTGGGTCACCCTTTGGGCAAGGAACCTTTTCTATTATTGTAGATAATATTTCCTCAATTCCAAGTCCTGTTTTCCCACTTGCCCTAATTATATCTTCTTCCTTGCAACCAATAAGTTCTATTATTTGGTCACTTACCTCTTCTGGCATTGCATTTTGCAGGTCCATCTTATTTAAAATGGGAATTATCTCTAAATCATGATCCAATGCTTGATATAGATTAGATATTGTTTGAGCTTGAATTCCTTGTGTTGCATCAATAATCAACAAAGCTCCTTCGCAAGCTGCAATTGAACGGGATACTTCATAGCTAAAATCAACGTGTCCTGGAGTATCAATAAGATTTAAAAAATATTTTTCTCCCTTATAAATATACTCCATTTGTATGGCGTGAGACTTAATGGTAATTCCTCTTTCTTTCTCCAAATCCATATCATCCAAGATTTGAGATTGCATATCTCGTGCAGAAATGGTTCCAGTAAATTCTAATAACCTATCAGCTAAAGTGCTTTTACCATGGTCAATATGAGCAATAATACAAAAATTTCTTATGTCTTTCATCGGCAATTTTCTGTCAATGTCTGTGTTTTACATTTAACTTGCAAAGATACAAGAAAAAACATTAATTTCTAAAAATAAGGTTTGTTTTGGGTTTATTATTACTTTTGCATAATAAATTATGAAAGAAGGAAAAGTTATTAGAACAACAGGAAGCCACTATAGTGTACGTACAAACGATAATCAATTGTTTGAATGTAGGATTAAGGGTAATTTCAGAATAAAAAATATAAAATCAACTAACCCAATTGCAGTTGGAGATATTGTTGATTTTATCCCTCCAACCCAAACCATTGAGGGACTTATTACTAATATTCATAATAGAAAAAATACTTTGGTTCGTCGTTCAACCAACCTTTCAAAACGTTCGCAAATTATTGCTTCAAACATAGATCAGGCTTTTTTAATAGCAACCATTGCATTTCCTCGAACTTCAAGTGGATTTATTGATAGGTTTTTGGTAACCACTGAGGCTCATCAAATACCTACCATTATTGTTTTTAATAAGATTGATATTTATAACCAGGAGGCTCAGGATTTTGCAAATGAATTTAAGGCAATTTATGAAAATGTTGGCTATAGATGTATTGAAGTTTCTGCAAAAAGAGGAGATAATATTGAGATGTTAAGAGAGATTATGAAGGATAAAACTACTCTTCTCTCAGGACATAGTGGAGTTGGAAAGTCAGCACTTATTAATGCTATTGACAATAGTTTAAATCTAAAGACCGGTATAATTTCTTCAACCCATATGAAAGGAAAACACACTACAACCTTTGCTGAAATGTTTCCCCTAAGTTTTGGAGGAGACATAATAGACACTCCAGGAATTAAGGAGTTTGGAATGTTTGATTTTCAAAAAGAAGAAGTAGGACTTTATTATCCAGAGATGAAAGCCCGATTGAAAAACTGTCAATATTATAACTGTACCCATGAACATGAGCCAAAATGTGCAATTAAGAATGCAGTTGAAACAGGGGAGATTAGCATCGAAAGATATACTAATTACTTAAATATTATGCACGGAGAAGAGTTGAAGATTGAAAAATGGGAGGATAAGTAGTGAGAGTGGTTGTTCAACGAGTTAAAAAAGCAAGTGTAACTATTGATAATAAGCCCAAAAGCTCAATAGGAAAAGGAGTATTGATTCTATTGGGAATTGAAGACTTAGATACAGAAAAAGATATTGAATGGTTATGTCAAAAGATATGTAAGCTAAGAATATTTAACGATGAAAATGAAGTTATGAATTTACCCATTACAGAAATTGATGGTGAAATATTATTAGTTAGCCAATTCACTCTTCATGCAAGTGTTAAAAAAGGGAATCGTCCAACCTATATTAGGGCTTCAAAGCCTGATTTTGCAATACCTATGTATAAAAAATTTATCCTTAACTTAGAAAAAGAGTTTGGAAAAGAAATTCAAACGGGTGTCTTTGGTGCAGATATGCAAGTTGAATTAATTAATGATGGCCCAGTAACTTTGGTTATTGACAGTAAAAATATAGAATAAAATATGGAAACAATATTAATTGTATTTATCATTACAGCAGTAATCCTATTTATCAGTTTCTGCTTTATTGGAATAAAGATGTTTTTTAAGAAAAATGGAGAATTTAAGAAACAATGTTCAAGTGTAGACCCATTGACTGGAGAAAGAATTGGTTGTACATGTGGAAACAGTTCAGTTTATAATGAATGTAAATCAACAAAAAAACATCAACCTCTTGAGATAAATAAAGAGTTTATGGATGAAATAAAATAAAAAAAGCCATCAGCTATTAACAGATGGCTTTTGATAATTAAAATTATTTAATTAGAATTTATAAGAAACACCAATAGTTCCATTAGTTATTCCATATCCTCCTTCTAAGTATACTGCCCATTTATTATTAAAGTAGTAACGAAGTCCAGCATATCCACCAATTCTAAGTCCACTTCCATGATCTCCAAGATAGTTGTCATCAGACATCCAAATTTGGAATCCTAATAATAATCCAGCATAAACTTCAAGATTATTAACAAATGTGTAGTTTAATTGACCTCTAACTCCTGGATAGAAAATCGTGTGGCCATATTTATAATTTCCCCAATTTTCTTTATATGAAGCAAATCCTAAATATACTCCAACGCCTGAATTAAGTCCGTCTAATCCAAAAACGTTATTATAAACTCCCCACATCATTGATAATTCAACTGGAACACCATAACTACCAAATCCAACTCCAATACTACCTACTTTGTCTCCTTTTTTGAAAATAGGAGTTTGAGCAGAAGCTGTACATGCAAATCCTAAAGCTAAAATAGCAACTTAAATAATTTTTTTCATAAGTTTTAAGTTTTTAATTATCTCTACTCTAATAGGCTTTTCGAGTTCCGCCATTTACTAATTAATGCAAAGATAATTTAATTTCATTAAAAAAAATCAATTTATAAGTTTTTTTGTTCTAATTTTTAATCCCCGTTGTTTACATTGGGAATTTTTTTTGGTGGTATAATAAAAAAAGGCATTGAACAACAAAGCCTAATAAGAGTGGGCTTGCAGGGAGTCGAACCCTGGTCCAAACAAGAAACAAATAAACTTTCTACACTGTCCCTGCAAAGGTATAAAAGTTTTTCTCTAATACAAATAGTTTATTACAAGAAAATAAATAACCGCTCTTAGGCAATTAAATAAGACCAATAAACGAGGTTATGGAATAAACAGAAAAGCAGAAACAAGTAAAACGAAATTTTTGGA
>JAQUTD010000104.1 GCA_028709955.1 Bacteroidales bacterium
AGGGTCAACATCAATAGCTATTCTTAATTGCTTATGTGAGGACTGGAATTTCTCTATAAGAATTTTGATTTCTTCTTTGGCTTTTGTTATTGAAGCTTCTTTTTCTACTTTCAACCAAAATTCTTTTGAATAATAATTTCTAATTCTTGGAATTAAAGGATATTCTGGTCCAAGTATTCTCCCCCCAAATATTTCTCTAATCTTTACTGAAAATTCATCAGATGAAACATCAACAATATCTTTATCTCTATGGCTTAAACTTATCTTAATTAATCGATAGTAGGGAGGATACTTAAACACTTTTCTATCCAATATCTGACCATCATACATTGACATATAGTTGTTATCAATAACATCTTTTAAAACTTGGTGGTTTGAGTTGAAAGTTTGAATAATTACCTTTCCCTGCTTTAGTTTCCTACCCGCTCTTCCACTAACTTGAACCATTTGCTGAAAAGCTCTTTCGTATGAGCGGAAATCAGGAAAGTTTATTAATGAATCGGCATTTAATATTCCAACAACAGAAACATTATCAAAATCCAACCCTTTTGTTATCATTTGAGTGCCAACCAATATATTTATCTTCCTGTCTTGAAAATCATTTATTAGAGTAACATATGATGATTTAGCTCTTGTAGTATCTAAGTCCATTCTTGCAATTGAAGCATTGGGGAAAAAGATATTTAAATCTTCTTCAATTTTCTCTGTCCCAAAACCAACCATTTTTACTTTATGACTGCCGCAATCAGGACATTGCTGAGTAATATTAATTGAAAACCCACAATAATGACATTTTAGAAGCTCAGACTGTTTATGATATGTTAATGAAACGTCGCAATGTTGGCAAGAAGGAACCCAACCACAAGCCTCACATTGCAAATGTTTAGCAAATCCTCTTCTGTTTTGAAACAATATTATCTGTTCTTTGTTTCTGAGTGCTTCTCCAATGCTATCAATTAATAGCTTAGAAAAATGAGAATGCATTTCTTTATTTTTTATTGCTTGTTTTATGTCCGCAATAAGAATTTTTGGAAGGAGAGTCCCTGAATATCTTTTCGTTAACTCTAATAACTGATATTTTTTCTCTGTTACATTAAAATAACTTTCAAGAGAAGGAGTAGCTGAGCCAAGTATGGTTTTTGCCTTATGAAAGTGCGCTAAAACAATTGCAGAATCTCTTGCATTATATCTTGGATTTGGTTCATATTGTTTATAAGAAGAATCGTGTTCCTCGTCAACAATAACAAGTCCCAAATCAACAAAAGGAAGGAAAATGGACGAACGGGAACCTAAAATAATATCATAGCGATTTTCCTTGATTGGGGAACGAACCTTATTCCAAATTTCAATTCTTTCATCGTTTGAAAATCTTGAATTGAAAACTCCAATTCTATTACCAAAATATTTTTCTAAACGAATAATAAGATGACTTGTTAGGGCAATTTCAGGTAGAAGAAACAGCACTTGCTTACCCTTATTAATTACATCATAAATTATTTTAATATAAAGTTCTGTTTTACCACTTCCTGTAACACCATGAATTAATGAAACTGGTTTTTGGTCCCATTGTTCAACAATTTTATTGTATGCAATTAATTGTTGGTTATTTAATGTTAAATTCTTTACCGAAAGATTAGAATTTCTAACAACCAACCTGCTTTTTATTTTTTTCTCAACAATAAAAATCTTTTCCCTTATTAGTGTTTTTATTGCAGAGGCTGAAATATTAGGTTGTTTTGATAGTTCTATTTTTTTTATTTCATTTTCTTTCTGCTTTGCAATAGAAAGAAAAATCAAAATTGCTTCATATTGTTTTAATAGGGTTTTCTTCGACTCTAAATGATTAAATAATTCTTTCAATTTTGCTTCATCATGATAATCTGTTGAAAGATAAATATATTCTTCAATTTTTGGTCTATACTTACTATTTAGCTCTTCCTCCGTAATAATGATATTTTTTTTTATCATTGTGTTAATTAGAGGAACAATCTTCTTATCATTAATTGCCAGAATGGCTTCTTCAATTGAAATACTTTCTTTTTTGGAAACAACTTCAAAAATTATTGACTCCTGCTCACTAAGTGTTGTTATATCTCCATCGAAATTGGGATGAATAATTATTTTTGTTTCGCTCCTTAATCGTAGTGCAGAAGGAAGAGCAGCAGTCATAACATCGCCAATATAACACATATAATAGTTAGAAATCCATAACCAAAAATCAAAACTAAGATCATTAATAATTGGTTCTTGATCTAAAATAGATAAGATATATTTTACACTACTAACTTTGGGAGGATTGTTATGTATGCTATATACAATGCCTGAGTATATTTTTTTATTTCCAAGTTGAACAACAACTCTTTGCCCTTTTTTTACCATCTCATTCCATTCCAATGGAATTCTATATGTGTAGGTTGTGGGTAGGGGTAGGGGTAGGATTACTTCCGCAAAAAGAGTTATATGTTCTGACATTATTATTTTGCTATAAATATCAACACCGGTCTTTCTCCCTTAATAAGGAAAAGAGTGTCTTCAATTATATTATAATTAGTAACCTTATTGAGAGCATTTAGGTAATTATTTTCGAAACTCATATTTAAATCAGGACAAGCCATTTTAGTAGAAATAACATTTTCTATGGTTAGATTCTCTTTTTTAATATTGAACTTCCCACTATATCTATTGCAACCACTATAACCTGCAAAATGAGAATTATTTTTGCTAAACAGTATTGTAATTTTATTATCGGTTTCTGTTAGTTTGGGTTTGCTTGAGCCCATCTTAATAAGTTCCCACTCGGTTTGGAAAAAACTTATTGAATGATTTGTTGTCTTATTGGATATTGATGAATCTTGATTCTTTTTTTTGTTAATAGTGCTACAACTTGTAAAAAGAAAAAATGTTAATATTATAAATATAGACTGCCTTTTCATATTTCCTCCTTATTAATATTATTGAAATAGACCTCAATTAGTTTTTGGGCTGCAACATAAGCACTAATTTGATTTTCCAATATCTCTTTTTTAGCCTCAGTAATTCTTTTAATAATAATTGGATTAGTATAGAAATTTTCTTTTAGATGAGAATCAATTGACTCAGAGAGAATTTTGAGATTTTGTTCATTTCTTTTTTTATAGAAATAGTTATTTGCTTTTGTGTGAATAACATAATCATTCACAGTTTGCCAAATTAAGTTAATATTATCTTGAGAATAAGCAGAACAAGTGAACACTGAAGGTTTCCAACCACTTTCGGAAATTGGGAAAAGGTGAAGTGCGTTGCGATATTGTCCTGCAGCAATTTCAGCTTTTTGTTTATTTTCTCCCTCAGCCTTATTAATTGCTATTGCATCTGCCATTTCCATAATTCCTCTTTTGATTCCCTGAAGCTCATCACCAGCATTTGCCAATTGAAGAAGTAGGAAAAAGTCAACCATTGAGTGAGCCACAACTTCCGATTGTCCAACACCAACTGTTTCAACAATCACAACATCAAATCCGGCAGCCTCACATAAAATTATTATTTCTCTTGTTTTTCGTGCAACTCCACCCAAACTTCCTGCCGAAGGAGAGGGTCTTATGAATGCATTAGGGTCTGTTGATAAGTCTTCCATCCTTGTTTTATCACCCAATATTGAACCCTTACTTCTTTCGCTGCTTGGGTCAATTGCCAAAACCGCAACCTTATGTCCAGTTTTTGTCAGGCTTGTTCCCAAAACATCAATAACAGTACTCTTTCCAACTCCGGGAACTCCCGTTATACCCAATCTAATACTCTTTCCAGCGAAAGGCAGACATTGTTCAATGATTTTTTGAGCTTTTTCTTGATGGTCATATCGTGAACTCTCAACCAATGTGATAGCTTGTGATAAAATTATTCTATCCTTATTAAGTATGCCACTAACAAAATCATTTATTGTAAGCGTCTTACTTTTAGATGGTTTTTGCAAAAAATCTTTGTTAACTTGATTCGGTTGCTCAATTGCTGGATTAACTTTTAGAGCAGAACATTTGGCATTTGGGTCGGTTATTTTATCGTACATTTCTAAATTCTATGGAAGGTTGTTGCGTTGGCTTGTGAGGTTGGAGTTATAACCAAATCATTAATACAAACATGATTAGGTAATGTAGCACAATAAATTATTGTGTTGGCAATATCCTCTGGAGTCAAAGGCTTATATCCCTTATATGTTGCATCAGCTTTTTGCTTATCACCCTTAAACCTGACCATAGAAAATTCTGTTTCAACTGCCCCAGGACAAATATTAGTTACCTTAATTTTATATGGGTTGCAATCAATTCTCATTCCTTGCGAAATTGAGTCAACTGCCGATTTACTTGCACAATACACTGCTCCGCCTGCATAAACTTCTTTTGCTGCAATGGAGCAAATATTTATTATATGTCCTGATTCCCTTTCTTTCATCCAAGGAATAATAACTCTTGAAACATATAGTAAGCCCTTGATATTGGTGTCAATCATTTGATCCCAATCCCTAAAGTCTCCTTCAAAAATTGGTTCTTTTCCTGCAGCAAGACCTGCATTATTAATTAAAATATTTATATTTCTCCACTCTAAAGGTAAAGAATTTATATTTTTTTCAACCTCTTCTCTAACTCTAACATCAAAATTAAGTGATATAACTTTTATGTTGTATTTTTCTTTAAGCTCTTTTTCAAGTTCAGTTAAGCGATTTTTTCTTCTGCCGGTTATAATTAGATTATATCCTAATTTTGCAAATTCAACTGCTGAATAATATCCAATACCAGAGGTTGCCCCTGTAATAAAAACAATCTTTTCCATATCCTTAATCCATTATTGCTTTAATACCTGGCAATGTTTTCCCTTCTAAATATTCCAACATAGCTCCTCCACCAGTTGATATATATGAAATATTTTCAGCAAATCCAGACTGATTGATTGCTGCAACAGTATCTCCTCCTCCTACTGCCGAGAAAGCTCCTTTTTTTGTTGCCTTTGCAATATATTCTGCAACTACAAATGTACCCTTTGAAAACGAAGGCATTTCAAAAACTCCCATCGGCCCATTCCAAAGTATTGTTTTTGATTCTAAAATAATGTTCTTAAATAGTTCAATGGATTTTTGTCCAATATCCATTCCCATAAAACCATCAGGAATTGATTGATTATCTGTGTTTAGAGTGTTGGCTTCATTATCAAACTCATCTGCAATAATATGATCAACAGGAAGGATTAGTTTAGTGTTTTGTTTTTCCATTTCCTTAATCAAATCCTTTGCTAAATCAACCTTGTCATTCTCGCAAATCGATGTACCAATATTTATTCCCATTGCTTTTAGAAATGTATAAGTCATTCCTCCTCCAATAATAATATTATCAACAATTGGAGCAAGATTTTTTAGAATATCAATTTTGGAACTCACTTTTGAACCTCCAACAATTGCAGTGAAAGGTTTGCTTGGATTTTTCATTAGTTTTTGGAGATTCTTAAGCTCATCTTCCATAAGAAATCCAAAATATTTATCGTTAGGGAAAAAACGAGCTATGGTTGCAGTTGAAGCATGTTCACGGTGAGCTGCTCCAAAAGCATCATTAACATATGCATCTGCCAGTTTAGATAACTTCTCAGCAAAAGCAATATCTCCCTTTGTTTCCTCAGGATAGAAACGAATGTTTTCCAAAAGCATAACATCCCCATTTTCAAGATTGGAGCTAAGCCCACTAACCTTATCAACAAGAACTTCTTGAGTGAACATAATCTTTTGGTTCAACATTTCAGAAAGATGTTTAGCAACAGGATTTAATGAAAATTCAGCTTCAAATCCTCCTTTCTTTGGTCTTCCAAAATGAGCCATAATGATAACGGCAGCACCATCATTAATTAGTTTTTTTATAGTAGGCATTGATTCACGCATACGTGTATCATCAGTAATATTTTTATTCTCATCCAAGGGAACGTTAAAATCAACTCTCACAAGTACTTTTTTGCCTTTGAAGTTTACGTCTTTTATTGATTTCATAGTCTAATAATTTTTGTTTTTTATTTGGCAATTTTTATTATCAAGTATCTTTATTTTTTGTATGACTTGCTAAAAATTGTTTATTAAACCACAAAGATATAAAATAAATGATTAGGAAAAAACTTAAGACAAGAAAATGTAGACAAATTTCATTTTATTCATTTTATAGTGTTGTTATCTACTATTTTTTATTAACTTTGCAAAGCATTTTTTATAGAAAGGAGGATATAGCATGATTGAAACAATAATTTTTGAAAACGTTAAGTGGTTGCATATCCTTAACCCAAGTGAAGACGATTTTGATTTTCTTATAAAAGAATATGAATTTCACCCATTAGACATCGAGGACTGTCGTTCGGTTAATCAAAGACCAAAAATTGATGAATATGACGATTATTATTTTTTAGTACTTCAATTCCCTTTTTTCGATAAAGCAAATAAATTTGTTAGAGTTAAAGAGGTAAAGATATTTTGGGGAAAGGACTACATAGTAACAATTGGACGTTCGCATTGGGTTGTTAAAAATCTCTTTAAAGACCTTCAAAAACTAAAACAGACTAATAGCGATGACTTACCCGAAATTGTAGAAAGCTCCGATAGCTTGCTCTACAATATTCTCGACAGGCTAATGGTTGAAACCTACACCCTAATTCTTAGGATAGGAACCGAAGTTGATGGAATAAACTACGATATATTTACAAAAAAACCAGAAAAGGTAATTGAACAACTATCAATAACCAGAAAGAATATAATATCCTTAAACACCACCTTCAAACCTCAAGTCAGAGTGTTTCATAAGTTTGAATCAGGAGGAATAAAGGGATATGAAGAAGATATGGAAGATTATTGGGGAAATATCTTAGACCAATACCAAAAGATGTTTGACTTAGTTGAAGACTATGGAGAATTAATAGAAGGTTTATCACAAACCTTTGATTCCCTTCAGACCAACAAAACTAATGAAATAATGAAGATCCTAACCTTTATTTCAACAATCATGCTTCCACTAACTCTTATTTCAGGAATATATGGAATGAATGTAGACCTGCCATTTATGAAAAAAGAATGGGTGTTTGGAGGAATATTGGCATTAATGATAATTGTTGCAATATGTTTCTTTATTTGGTTTAAGAAAAAACGTTGGTTATAACAATATACTCAACATAATAATAAATAAGCTCAACAAACCATTAGCATAATTCAATAACTTTTCTTAAACCGAAAGATGCACATCTTTCCACAATAGACCTTGGTTTTAATAATTTAAAACTTGATTCCAATAAATTATTCCCTTAAACCCCTTAACAAGACTTATTCAAAAATATACGGGACTTATTTTTATTTATTCGGCGTTTATTTAAAAAAAGTCGGCGTATAATTTTAACTAAATAAGGCACCGTATTTTTTTATTTA
>JAQUTD010000105.1 GCA_028709955.1 Bacteroidales bacterium
AGTTAGGATATATGGTAAAAGGTTGGGTTTGTAAAAAGAAAACCAAGAGAATGTTAATTTTAAATCAAGCATTATGATAGAACAAAATCTACAACAAATTTTTAATTCTCAAAGAGAATACTTCTATACAAACTCCACAAGGGATATTTCATTTAGGATTCTTATGTTAAAGAAACTAAGAAACCAGATAATTGAAACTCAGAAAGAGATTGAAGAAGCCTTATACATTGACTTGCATAAATCCCCAACAGAGAGCTATATAACGGAGATTGGCTTTGTTCTATCGGAAATAAACCGATGTATAAAAAGTCTAAAATTGTGGTCTAAACCCAAAAGAGTAGCTTCCTCAATAGCCTGTTTTCCTTCAAGTGCAAGAATAATTTCTGAGCCATATGGAGTATGTCTAATCATCTCACCTTGGAATTATCCCTTTCAACTCCTAATCTCACCACTTATAGGTGCCATTTCGGCAGGCAATTGTGCCATACTTAAACCCTCCGAACATAGTCCTCATACATCTAAAATCATAGAAAAGATAATATCAAATGTATTTCCTAACAACTATGTTTTTACGGCTTTGGGAGAGAAAGAAGTCAGTCAGGAATTGTTGGAAAAGGATTTTGATTATATCTTTTTCACTGGTAGCTCCAACTTAGGCAAGCATGTGATGGAGAAAGCCTCCCAACACCTAACACCCATAACCCTTGAACTTGGAGGTAAAAGTCCCTGTATAATAGATAAGGATGCAAACATTGAGATTTCTGCAAAGAGAGTTTGTTTTGGGAAATTCCTCAATGCAGGACAAACATGTATAGCTCCCGATTATCTATTTGTACACAAGGACATAAAGGAAAAGTTTGTTGAAAAGCTAATAGAATCAATACACCAGTTCTTCACTCAAGACATTATAAACAGCAAGGACTATGGACGAATAATCAATCAAGTACATTTCCAAAGGTTAAAACGAATGTTGGAAGATGGTAAAATTTTGTTTGGTGGCGATAATAATGAAGAATTGAAATATATCTCTCCAACATTAATAGAGGATATATCGCCCAATTCTGACCTCCTAAGTCAAGAGATATTTGGACCAATACTTCCAATCATAAGCTTTGAAAACATAGATAAATTAGTTCAAGAGCTAAGAAGGAAACCAAAACCTCTTGCACTTTATGTGTTTTCACAGAGCAGGAAAACACAACAAAAAGTTATTTCCAACATATCATCAGGAGGAGTTTGTATTAATGATACCATTATGCATATAGTTCCTCATGGACTTCCATTTGGAGGAGTTGGCAACAGTGGTATAGGTTCATATCACTCTAAGAAGAGCTTCGACACCTTTTCTCATCAGAAATCTGTATTAGATAGAAAGACTTGGCTGGACGTACCACTTCGTTATCCTCCCTTTACAGAAACCACAAAGAAGATAGTTAAGAAGATAATGTAAGGAAAAGAAAAAGCCTCAATCGAAAATTTACTTTGATGATTTGAGGCTTTTTATTATAATATAACTTAGAAGACTAAACACTGAAAGTCCAATAAAAACATAGTTGAAGTTGTATCTTTGGGAAATAACTTGACCAATTATATCAAACAAACAGAATATTAAGGTTAGAGCCGCAAAGGAGTTCTTCTCACTTTTTATTGCTTTTTCCCAGTTGAAGTTCAAAGAAGGCTTATTGTAAGTTTTGAAATTTGGGAAGAATGCAGGAACAGTATTTGCCCAATCTAAGTACTTATCGCCAAACTTATCTCTTAGATATGCCTCTTCTGCATACATTATTCTTTCGTAGTAAACCCAATAAACAAGGCAGAAAATAAGAACAAACCATATATTTGCAATCAACAAAGCAGCACCCAACCACATAAGAAAGTTGCCAAGATATAGAGGATGACGAACAATTGAATAGAAACCTGTGCTATTTACAGTGTCGGCTTTTTGCTCCGCAGTGTTTTTGCCTGAAGTGTTTTCGGCAGCATATCCCACAACATGAAACCTGATAAACAAGCCCAAAAGTCCCACACCCAAGCATACAAAATTATATATATACTCATATAAAGTTTCCTGTCCTAAGATAAAATTTGGATTTAATTCCTTAAAAATATATAAGGCTAAACCAATAACTAAAATGAATAATGGGAGGTAGCTTCGGTATTTAAACAACCAGTTACCTTCTTTTCGCATATCTTCTTGTAGTGCCATATTTTCTTAATTATTAAAATTTATAGTTTGCAAAGTTAATTTATTTTCGTTCAATATTCAACACATAAACACTCTATGCCTTCTTTTTCTGGTTAAGCACAATTAGTATAACGGCTAATATAATTATTATCACTCCGGTAAAAATCTGGATATTAATGTTTTCATTAAATACAATTATTCCAATAATTATTGCAGTAACAGGTTCAAGTGGAGAAAGTAGGGCAGTAATTGTTGAGCCTATTGACTTAATGGCTAGGATTAGTGTTAGGTTTGCAATAATTGTTGACAGTAGAGACATAAATAATATGCTACCTGCGGCTTCTAGCGAAGGAATAGGAATAAGTGTTCCTCTAATAAGGCTTAGCCCAAGGCAGAGTATCATAGATATTGTAATAACATAGAAGGTGAGAACGCTTGAATCAATCTCCTTCATCGATGACTTATTTACTCCAATAATATACATACTATACATTAGGTTGGTTATTGTCAAAAGAAATATCCCATAACCACTAACCATTCCATGCTCTGGAGAATAGGAGAGTAGGAATACCCCAAGGAGTGATAGGGCAAGCGAAATATAGATTGACCGTTGAAGTCTTTCCTTATAGAATAACCACATAAATATAGAAATCATTACAGGGAATTGAAAACCTATCGTTGTACCAATACCTGATGGAATATAATCATAGGAAGAAACAAGGGTAAGACCAGTTAATCCATAACCAGCTCCACCAATAAGTATAATATCTCTGATGTTCTTCTTACTTATCCTAAAGTTAGCCTTATTAAAGAATAGATAAAGCCCATAGATAATAATTGAGAAAAGAAACCTATAGAACATAAGGGTTTCTGAACTCATCCCCTGCGCCTTTACAGGTATAGAAAAGAAGGGGAGTAATCCAAAGGTTATCGATGAGATAAGTGCATAGATTATTCCCCTAATTATTTTGTTGTTTGCCTTAGCAGACAATATTGATGATTTTTTTAGGTACAAAGATTACCTTCTTTGCAGGTTTTGACTCCATATATCGAATAACCTCTGAGTTTTCAAGAACAATCTTTTCAATTTCCTTTGAGTTCATACCTAAATCAAACTCCATAGTTAGACGAGTCTTTCCATTAATAGAGATAGGGTAGTTATATGAGTTTTCCACAAGAACACTCTCATCAACCTCAGGGAATGATGCAAAGGTAATTGTGTCCTTATGACCAAGAAGTGACCAAAGTTCTTCAGCAATATGAGGAGCAAAAGGTGCAATAAGAATAGCAAGAGGTTCTAGTATCTCTCTCTTATTACACTTAAGATCGGTTAGTTCATTAACGCAAATCATAAATGTAGAGACAGAGGTGTTGAAACTAAAGCGTTCAATATCTTCTTGAACCTTTTTCACAGCCTTATAAAGAGCCTTATATTCTTCCTTGGTAGGCTTTTCTTCAGATATTAAAAGGTTGTTATCCTTGTCATGGTATAGCTTCCAAAGCTTTCTCATAAATCGAAAAACTCCTTCAATACCCTTAGTGTCCCAAGGCTTAGACTGTTCAAGTGGTCCAAGGAACATTTCGTAAAGACGAAGAGTATCTGCACCATATTTCTCAACAAGGTCATCTGGATTTTGAACATTATAAAGACTCTTAGACATCTTCTCAACCTCGTAACCGCAAATATACTTTCCTTCTTCAAGAATAAACTCGCTACTTGCAAACTCCTCTCTCCAATTCTTAAAGGCATCAATATTCAAGACATCATTATCCACAATATTTATATCCACATGTATTGGGTCAGTGTCGTAGTCTGCCTTTAGGTTATGAGAAACGAATTTATTTGTTCCCTTAATTCTGTATACAAAGCTTGAACGACCTTGAATCATACCTTGGTTTATAAGCTTTTGATAAGGCTCGTCCTTGCAGCAAAGCCCAAGGTCGAAAAGGAATTTAGTCCAAAAACGAGAATATAATAAGTGACCCGTTGCGTGTTCGCTTCCTCCAATATAAAGGTCTACATTTTGCCAATACTCATTTGCTTCCTTAGAGAAGTATTCTTCATTATTATGTGGGTCCATATATCTTAGAGAATAGGCATTAGAACCAGCAAAGCCAGGCATTGTATTGCAATCAAGAGGGAATGTTTCTCCATTAATTGTTACATTCCAGTTCTTAGCTCTTGCTATTGGTGGCTCTCCACTCTCTGTTGGAAGATATACATCAATATCTGGTAGTTCAAGAGGTAGCTTATCCTCATCTATATTATAAGGAATACCCTCCTTATAATATATAGGGAATGGTTCTCCCCAATATCTTTGACGAGAGAATATTGCATCTCTTAGTCTATAATTAATTGTTCCGTATCCAATGCCCTTTTCCTTGACATAAGCAATAACTTTCTTCATAGCCTCCTTAACCTCAAGACCTGTTATAAAGCCTGAGTTTATGCAGTGACCATTCTTTGAATCCTTAGACTCAGTCCAATCCTCTGGGTTTTCTTCCTCTTCTCCAATAGGCACAACAACCTGCTTTATTGGAATATTGAAATGGCGTGCAAAGGCGAAGTCCCTAGAATCATGAGCAGGAACAGCCATAATAGCTCCTGTTCCGTAACCTGCAAGAACGTATTCAGAAATCCAGATTGGCACTCTTTCTCCATTCATTGGGTTAATTGCATAAGAGCCTGTAAATACGCCTGATATTGACTTAACCTCGCTTTGACGCTCTCTCTCGCTTCTATTCTTTGTCCACGCAATATAGTTTTCTATCTCTTGTTTCTTATCATCGGTTGTAAGCTTAGATATTAATTCATGCTCAGGGCAAAGAACCATAAAGCTTACTCCCCAAAGTGTATCTGGTCTTGTTGTAAATACTTCTAGCTTATCTCCTTGTTCTGTCTCAAAGAAAACGGCAGCTCCTTGGCTCTTACCAATCCAGTTTCTTTGTATTTCCTTTATTGAATCAGACCAATCAACCTTATTAAGTCCCTCAAGCAATCTTTCGGCGTAGGCAGTTATTCTAAGACTCCATTGACGCATAGACTTTCTCTCAACAGGATAACCTCCACGAACAGATACTCCATTTACTACCTCGTCATTTGCAAGAACAGTACCCAGCTTTGCACACCAGTTAACCATAGAATTAGAGATAAAGGCAAGGCGGTAGTTCATAAGTGTATCGCTCTTTTCTTTTTCGGTGTAATTATTCCAATCTTCCTTAGAAAAATTTAGTTTTTCGCTTTGTGCTGCATCTATACCTTCTGAACCATTGCTATCGAAATGCTTAATTAGGTTTTCAATAGGCTGAGCCTTTTGAAGTTTATTGTCGTAATATGAATTAAAGAGTTGTATAAAACCCCATTGAGTCCATTTATAATATTTAGAATCGCAGGTTCTTATCTCTCTATCCCAATCGAAGCTTAGACCTATCTTGTCTAATTGCTCACGGTAGCGTTTAATATTTATTTCAGTAGTAATTGCAGGATGTTGCCCAGTTTGAATAGCGTATTGTTCGGCAGGAAGTCCATAGGCATCGAAGCCCATAGGGTGAAGAACATTGAAGCCCTTAAGTCTCTTGTATCGAGAAAAAATATCTGAGGCAATATATCCAAGAGGGTGACCAACATGTAGCCCTGCTCCCGAAGGATAAGGAAACATATCTAATACATAGTATTTAGGTCTTGACTTATCAATCTCTACATGAAAGGTCTTATTCTCTTTCCAAAACCCTTGCCATTTAGGCTCAACTTCTCTAAAATTATAGTCCATAGTTATTAGTATATCTTTATTCAGAATAGCAACTTGCAAAGATACAATATAATTTTAAATTCAAAATTAATCTTATCTTTGCATTATATATTTAATAGGCATATGTATAAAATATCAGAATACACCGAATTGGATTCAATGAGTGATTTGATAAATGACAATTACTCAATACTTCTCCCAATCAGCAGGTTTGGAATTAGCTTAGGGTTTGGAGATAAGACAATAGGGGAGGTTTGTAAAGAAAATAAAATTGACACAAAAACATTTTTGGTTATAGTGAATATGATAATCAATGAAGATAGCCAAATTGTAGTCGATTCAACTTTGTCCATAAAAACAATACTTGCATATCTCCACAATTCCCATAAATATTTCCTTTCATTCAAACTGCCAAAAATAAGAGAAATGCTCCTTAACTCAATAGGCATCAATCAAACCAATGTGGCAATTGTGATTATGAAGTTTTATGATGAATATGTTTTAGAAGTAACCAAGCATATGCAGTATGAAGAAAAACATGTATTCCCCTATATCAATTCACTAATTGGAGGGGGAAAACCAAAAGATTATAGTATAGATATTTTCCGAAAACAACACGACAATGTAGAATCAAAATTAAGTGAGTTAAAAAATATTATAATCAAGTACTGTCCTGTTGAAACAAACAACGAACTCATAACAGTACTTTTCGATATATTTTCATGTTCCAAAGACCTGTCCTACCACAACGATATAGAAGATAAATTGCTTGTACCATTGATTGAAAATTATGAACATAATAATAAGTAAAATTATATGAGTTCAAGAATACATGTAGCAGTTTGTGAACCTTCCGACATAATTAGAAAAGGATTAGTTTCAATCCTAAAGAAACTCACCACCCTCAATATCGACATATTAGAAATAATAAATCTCACCAATCTAATCCCACTAATAATTAAGTCAAAGCCCAATATAATAATAATCAACCCATCCTACATAGGAAGCCTAAACTTAAACACCCTAAAAAAAGAAACAAGGCTACCCAACATACAATACATAGCACTACAAACCACAATATTAGACACACAACTACTCACGCAATTCAATCAAGTCATCAACATAATGGATAGCCCAGAAGAGATAAAAGAAAAACTAATAAAACTAACCACCACCACCATAGACACAAACAAGAAAGAATTAAGTGTAAGAGAAAAAGATATAATAAAATTAGTGGTTAAGGGGATGACAAACAAACAAATAGCCAACGAACTATGCTTATCAATCCACACCGTCATAACCCATAGAAGAAACATCTCCACAAAACTACAAATCCATTCCACCTCAGGACTAACAATCTATGCCATAATCAATAAGTTGGTTGAAATAAATGAGATTAAGGATATAAAGGAATAACAAGCGGTATACCGTTGTGC
>JAQUTD010000106.1 GCA_028709955.1 Bacteroidales bacterium
AGTTCTTTTATGCTTAAATCTTCACCTTTAATGATTATGTTTGATTGATTGTATATGTCTATTCTTTTTGCTAATAAGTCTTGTAGGAATATTTCTATTTCTTCTTGGCTTTTGTTTTTTAATAGAGGACGATTTTTTTTGGATTTTTTTTGACGATGGATTATTGACTTAAAAGACATATTTATATGTATGGAAATACCATTTTGTTTTATTAGTTCCATATTATTATGAAAACATGGTAGACCTCCTCCGGTGGATATAACAATATTATCTTTTTCAATTAGTGTTAGAAGTAATTTATGTTCAAGTTCTCTGAATAGGTCTTGTCCATATTTTTCAAAAAAATCATTTATTGAGATATTATATAGGCTTTCAAACATATGGTCGGTGTCAATATGTTCATATCCCATACTTTTTGCAAGTAATTTCCCAACTGTACTTTTCCCACTAAACATAAATCCCACTAAAAATATTCTCATATTCTATTTCAATTTATTCTTAGCGAGTGTAGGCTGTTTTATCAAGTGTTGTAAAGTCTTTTTTTAAAAACTTAAAGTACCCTGCAACTGCAACCATAGCCGCATTATCGGTTGTGTATTGAAATTGGGGTATAAACACATTCCAACTATTTTTCTGTCCCAACTCAGTTAGTTTTTCTCTCAAATAGGAATTTGCCGAAACTCCTCCTGCAATTGCAATATCCTTAACTTTTAGGTCTTTGGCTGCCTTCTCCATTTTCTTCAATAGCATTGTAACCACTCGATGTTGAACCGAAGCACAAATATCGTTCAGGTTCTCTTCCATAAACTTGGGGTTTTCTTTTAGTTTATCTCTTAGTGTGTATAGAATGCTTGTTTTAACTCCAGAAAAGCTATAATCATAGTCAGGAATATGAGATTCTGCAATTTTCAGAGCTTTTATATCTCCTTGTTTTGCTAATTTATCAATATGTGGTCCTCCAGGGTAAGGGAGAGAAAGTATTTTGGCAACCTTATCGAAGGTTTCTCCAGCAGCATCATCAATTGTTTTACCAATAATTTCCATATCGTAAGGTGAACGCACATAAATCAATTGAGTGTTTCCACCACTAACCAACAAACAAAGAAAAGGAAAGGAAGGAGTTTTTTGATTGGGAGTATCTTTAATAAAATGGGCTAAAATATGTGCCTCTAAATGGTTTACGTCAATTAATGGCAGGTTTAGAGCAGAGGAAAAACTTTTTGCAAAACTAACTCCAACTAAAAGTGACCCTAATAGGCCTGGTCCACGAGTGAAAGCTACTGCCGATAGGTCTTTTTTAGTTATTCCTGCCTCTTTAATAGCGGTGTCAACAACAGGAATTATATTTTTTTGATGAGCTCTTGATGCCCATTCAGGAACAACTCCTCCATATTTTTCATGGACTTTTTGTGAAGCAATAATGTTTGAGCAAATCTTAAAATCATTTATTACTGCTGCTGAGGTGTCGTCGCACGAAGATTCAATTGCTAATATATAAGACATTTTATTGTTTTCTTTTTTTTATTAAGTGAAAAAAATATTAATAAATATTACGCGGGTGTAACATTATAATGCAAAATAAAGTAATATATTTGCAAAAGTAATGAATTTAAAGAAACAAAAAGATAAAAAAAGATATTTCAAGAGCATTTTTAAGGTTGTGGGCTATTGCCTATTAACCCTTTTCTTATTTGCCTATCTTTTTGTGGCATTGCTCAATACCTCAATTGTTCAATCTCTTTTAGCTGTAAAACTCTCTGATTATTTTTCTAAAGAGTGGAAAACTGAGGTTGAAATTGGTGCAATTAGTATAAATATTTTTGATGGTGTAGAGATTAAGGATGTCTATTTGGAAAGTCAAAAAGGAGACACAATATTATTTTCTGAAAGCATTTCTGTTAAACTATTCTCAATCCCAACATTAAACGGAATAAGAATAAGCAATATAAGCATTGAAAAAACAACCCTAAATGTTGAAACATCAAAAAAGGGATTGAATTTCCAATTTATTTTAGATTATTTTAAATCTGATAAACCCAAAGAAAAAACATCCAAGAAACCATTTGTTGTTGAAATAGACAGAATTAAACTAAGAAATATTGATTTCAGACTTAAGCTAAAGGATAATCTAAACACCTATGCTCCAAATTTGGTTGCCATAAACAATATGCACTTTAGTGCTGTAGATGCAGATTTTCAAAATATTGAAGTTATAAATGATTCGGTTAACGTAACAATTAAGAAGTTTTCAGCCAAAGAAACAAGTGGATTTGAGGTAAAATATATTTCGGGAGAATTTATAATAAGTTCAAAAGGGATGATTGCCAAAAATGCAAACATAAGAACATTAAATTCTGATTTGTATTTTGACGTAAAAACAGAAACTAGCACTTGGAAAACCTATTCTAATTTTATTGATTCGGCTTATTGTGAGGCTGAAATAAAGAAGGGTAGTGAGATAGGAATGAAAGATGCTACCTATTGGGCTCAAACAATAAATGGATTTGAACAAAAGGCCTTTATAAGCGCAAAAGTTAAGGGTACTGTTGATTCTCTCTATTGTGAAAACCTTGAAGTAAAAACTTCAAAGCACACATTAGTTAAAGCAAGTGGTTCAATTGTAGGACTTCCAGACCCTGAAAATACAGTTTATGATATAACTTGTCATACTCTTCAAACAAGCTATTTTGACTATAAGTCGATGAAATTGGGTGAATTATTAGAAAAATTACCAATTCCACAAATGGTTTCCAAGCTCGGCAAAATTGATATGAAGGCAAATTTTCTTGGACTTATTTCAAGCTTTAATGCAATTGCTCAAATAAACACAGAGTTAGGAGATATTAATTTAATTGGAAGCTCAATTTCAAGTGGAAAAGATATAACTTATTCTGTTGATGCCCTATCGGATGAATTTGATATTGGAACTCTTTTAAATCAACCCTATATAGGAACAACACAATTTGGAGTTAAGGCAGAAGCAAGTGGAACAAACCTTGACAATTTAAAAGCAAACCTGACCGCCAACCTAACCAAAGTAAATTTAAAAGGAAACAACTACGATTCAATTTTTGTTGAAGGACAAATGGAAAATAAGCAAATATCGGCTATATGTTATGTTGAAGATTATAAAGCGAAACTTTTAGCAAATGTTGATTTCTCTCTTAATGATCAACAATCCTTATATCTTGATGCAGAATTTGAAAACATCAACCCCTACCAATTAAACCTTTTTAAACTTGCCGATTCAACAACAACAATTTCAGGAAACTTGATTGCAGACATAGATAATTTGGATATGAAATCTTTAAATGGAAATTTAAGTATTCAAGATCTTGTTTTTGAAATGGATGGAGGTAAGGACTTTAACATCAAACGATTTAATGCTCAAATGAGCAGCACCAATACCACCAACAGTTTAGCTATCTATTCCGAAATACTCGATTTGTCTATGGTTGGAAAATATGATTTTAAAGGCTTAGGAAAGGATATTTCTTGGCTTATGAAAAAATACATACCTGATTTTAATTTCCTCACCAACAATTCAAAAGACATAATAGCAGACTCAATTGATGAAAACTATCAAATAAAGTCACATTTTAATTTCTTTTCAACAATAAAAAATGCACAACCGATTTTTGAACTTTTTGCCCCGAACATAAGCTTAAGTAATAACACAATTATTGAAGGTGCAATCAACAATAAAGATATACTAAACTTAAATGTTAGGGCTAATAAAATTGGTGCAGGGAAAATTGTGATAAACAAAATAAACCTAACCTCAAGGGTTAGGGGCAATGAACTATACACAAACCTTGGCTCCGAAAGTTTTATGCTAACCGATAGTCTATACATAAGAAATATTATTTTAGACGTTATTTCTAATTCCAAAAAAATTGATTTTGATTTGAATTTTGCAGATAATAAAACTTCAAACAACACAAAAGGGCATCTAAACTTTAAATCCATCTTCACCAACAACAGTCTTCAAGGTAGCTTTGAAAACTCTCAAATTGAAATTCTAGGAAATGAAATATTAATCAACAACAATAATATAATTGGCTATAACGGTGAGCAATTAGCAATTTTAAATTTCTCACTCAACAAAATGAGAGAAAGCATAACCATTAATGGAATAGCCTCCGATAGGAACGAAGACGAAATTGAAGTTGATTTCAATAATGTTGATGTTAGTGCATTTAACCCTATTTTGAAAAAAGCAGGAATAGAAATTGGTGGAAGAATTAACCGAAACATAAGTTTTAAGAGTCTACTGAAAAAACCATCCCTAACTTCCAACCTAACAATAGACAGCCTTTCTTTCAATAAAAACTATTTAGGAATTGCTCAGCTGAATGTTAGTAATACCTTAATTAATGATCAGTTTTTAGTTAATATAAATCTTCTCTATAAAGGAAAAGATGAATTACAAAACACTCCTCTAACCATAAAAGGCTTTATTTATCCTGAAAGAAAAAACAATAATTTAGACCTTAGCTTAAGTCTAAAGAATTTTAATTTAAAAGTAATTGAACAGTTCTTGAATAGTTTTTCTTCCGAGGCAGAAGGTTTTATTAGTGGTGATGACATTAAAATTAAAGGTAAGTTTCAAAACCCTGACATAATGGGAACACTTATATGTGACAAAGGAGCAATAAAAATAGATTTAATTAATACCAAATACTATTTTTCAGACACTCTAATCCTAAAGAATAATAAATTTATTCTCAAAAATTTCAAACTGACAGATATTCAAAACAATAAACTAATAATTGATGGAACAATAACTCACGATAAGTTTGAAAATTTCTATTTAAATTTAATTGCAAAAGCCGATAAAATTAAAATTCTAAGCACTAAAGCATCATCCGACCAATTGTATTATGGAGAGGCCTATGCCTCAGCAACAGCCAGCATAATGGGTGATTTATCAACCCTGAAAATAAATGTTGATGCAAAAACAGAAAAAGGAACAAGTGTATATATTCCAATTTCAAGCAAAACCAGTGCAACAAACAGTTCATTTATCCAATTTGTAGATTTTGCAAAACAAAAGGAAGATACAGTAAAACATGAGATAAAAAATAAAAAAAACAAAATGGACGTAACTGTTAATGTAAATTTAAGAGTAACTCCAGATGCATTTATATCCATGCCGATGTCCTTCACTCAAATTGGTGGAGATTTGAAGGCCAAAGGTGAGGGAGAATTGAAAATGGAAATTAATAATAATGACAAGTTTAATATGTATGGTTTAGTTAACATTGAAAGTGGAACATTTGGACTATCAATAATGAATGTGATTGAAAAAACCTTTATTTTAGAGAAAGGTGGCACAATTCAATTTAATGGTAAGCCAACCGATGCCAACCTGAATGTTAATGCGGTTTATAAAACAAAAGCCTCACTTTCTCCAATTCTGGGTCAGCAATATTCCAAACAAGTTGATGTTCAAAGTGTAATTAATCTTTCTGGAAAACTGATGAACCCTGAACCTAAATTTGATATCCGTTTGCCAAACACTGACCAACAAACAGTTGATGAGCTTTTTATGCATATAGATAGAAATGATGAAAAGCAGATGTTAGAACAAACAGTTTCCTTGCTTGTTTCTCGTCAATTCTATTCTTCAAACTCATCGGTTGAAAGTAATATTGGAGGACCTGATATTTCATCTTCAGCCTTTGAATTGGCATTTGGTCAAATCACTGGAATGCTAACCAATATGATAACCTTTGTTGATGTTGGAGTTAACTACACCCCAGGCACTGAAGTTGTAACAGACCAGTTTGATGTTAATGTTTCAAAAAATATTGGTAGATGGGAAATAGAATTTAATTCTGTTTTTGGAGGTAAAACACAAGAGCAAGCTCAGGCAGCTTCATCGTTTATTGGAGATATAAATGTTGAATATAAAATAACTGATAATTTCCGACTAAAAGCCTTTAACAAATCGAATGCCGACGATTTCACAAAATACAATATCACCCCATACACACAAGGAGTTGGTATAACATATAAAAAAGAGTATGAACATTTCTCTGACATTTTTAAATCAAGAAAACAAAGAAATAAAGTATTAAAATAGATGAAAAAGATAAACAAATACACAATTGCACTCGTAGCTCACGATAACTGTAAAATAGACCTTGCCGAATGGGTTGCTTTCAACAAAAAGAAATTAGCTAAACATAATTTAGTTTGCACCGGAACAACAGGCAAAATGGTTGAACAGGAGATAAATAAAGGAGTTGATCCCACATCAAGAGAATTTATTTTTGTTCAAAGACTAAAATCAGGACCACTTGGAGGAGACCAACAACTTGGAGCTCTTATAAGTGAAGATAAAATAGATTTCTTGTTTTTCTTTTGGGATGCAATGCAACAACAACCACACGATGTTGATGTTAAGGCACTGCTAAGAATTGCAGTGATGTATAATATTCCAACAGCTTCCAATCGCTCAACCGCTGACTTTATAATATCATCTGAACTATTTGACAATGAAGAGTACAAAAAGAAGGTTTATAATTATAGTACATACTTAAACAGGAAAATAAAATAAAAAATTAATAAACAAATGAAAATGAAACAGATGAAAAAAACAATTTTATTACTTTTAATAGGGATTTTTGCATTCTCCCCAATGGCAAAAGCAGATGAGGGGATGTGGCTTTTGATGTTCTTAGAGAAACAAACCTACAAAGAAATGAAAGCCAAAGGGCTTAAACTAACTCCAAAACAAATCTACGATATAAACCAAGCATCACTAAAAGATGCAATAGTGCAATTTGGAAGAGGATGCACAGGTGAAATAATTTCAAATGAAGGACTCCTTTTAACCAATCACCATTGCGGTTACCCTCAAATACAACAACACTCAACCATTGAACACGATTATTTAATGAATGGATTTTGGGCATATTCAAAACAAGAAGAAATACCATGTCCAGGTTTGACAGCTAAGTTCTTAATTAGAATGGAAGATGTAACCTCAAAAGTTCTTCAAAACGTAACAAAAGAAACTACCGAAGAAAATCGTACAAGCATAATAAGAGATAACATAAAAAAAATTACTCAAGAAGCAGAGAAAGATAATGGCTACAGCTCTCAAGTTGC
>JAQUTD010000107.1 GCA_028709955.1 Bacteroidales bacterium
TTACTGTATTTCTTGTATTTCTTTTTTAATCCTTGTCCAACGTTCAGAGTCCATTTTAGCTCCATAAACTTCAATCACATTGCCTGCAAGAATACTTCCCATTTTTCCACAATATTCTAAATCCTTATCAATGGAAAGTCCTGATAAAAATCCTGCTGCATACATATCCCCTGCCCCTGTTGTATCAACACGAGCTCTTTCTTTTTCATTAATTCTTATTTCTATATTTTTTGACTTAATCAAAGATCCTTTCTTCCCTATTTTCACAACAGCAATTTCGCAATAATCAGCAATAATATTAATTGCCTGTTCTGCTTCCAATGAAGTAAATGCCTTTGCTTCTTCTTCATTTGCAAAAATTATATCAACATATTTGCATATTTGTTTCAAAAAATCAAGATTTTCCTCAACAACATTATAGCTTGCAAAGTCAATGGAAACTATTAAACCTTGCTGTTTTGCCAACTCTATTGCCCTACTAATTAAATTGTGGTTAACAATTAAATAGCCTTCAATATGAAATATATCATATCCTTCAAAAAGTTCTTTTGTTAAAAGCTCAGCCTTAAGTTCAATTGCAGCACCAAGATGAGTTGCAAATGTTCTTTCTCCATCTTGAGAAATTAGTGCTATTGCACAGCCGGTTGAAGTTGTTTCACTTATAAAAAATTTAGGCTCAATTGAGTTCTCTAACATATCCTTTGCGTAAAACTGACCAAGAGAATCATCGCCTACCATTCCTATATAACCTGATGGAATTCCCAAATTTGCTATTCCGTTTGCAGTGTTTGCAGCCGAGCCACCTGTTTGTATTTTTGAATTCAAATGAGAGGTTAGCTCTTGAACCTTTTCAGAAATTTCTTTATCTACTAATTGCATACTTGCCTTTGGGAGATTAAGCATTTCGAGAGTAGAGTCTGTTTCTAATTGTGTAATAATATCCACTAAGGCATTGCCTAAACAAAGTACTTTCTTTGACATATTTTAGTTTATTTTAAGTTTAAAAAACGAACAAAAGTACGAATATTTTTTATTTTTCATGTATTTATTTTCACATAAGTCTTATATATTTCTCCCTCGTGCGTGATTTCTTGTTTACACTCAATTTAATAAGCTTTACAACTGCAAGGATAAGCTTTCAAACTCTAATGATAAGCTTTCAAACTATTTTTCCTTGATTTAAATCTCATTCAAATGTATGTCTTAGTATAATTCAAATATATATCTTAATATTGTTGGAATGTACATCTTAGCTTTCTGAGATGTACATCTTAGCAGTGTTGAGATGTACATCTGAGGGATGCTGAGATGTACATCTCAGCAAGATTTAAATCAAGTTAAAATAGTTGGAAAGCTTATCCGTGAAGTTGGAATGCTTATTAGTAGAGTTTTAGATAAGGAGTTTTGGGGATTAAGTCCTTATTAAAATAGCAAATTATTAGCAAATAAAAAAGTCGCTTCATAAGATTGAAAGCGACTTTAAAAAATCATTTTATTTAGTTTGTAAGAGTTTTATTCCTTATTTTATCCGAGATAAGATTGAAGAATGTGGCTACGAGATGTATGTTTCAATCTTCTAATTGCTTTTTCTTTAATTTGACGCACTCTTTCACGAGTTAAATCAAACTGCTCTCCTATTTCATCTAAGGTCATTGGCGGGTAGCCTTCTAAGCCGAAAAACATTTTAAGAATATCGGCTTCTTTTGGAGTTAAAGTTGAAATTGCTCTATTTATCTCCATTCTTAAACTTTCATACATTAGTTCGGCCTCAGGGGTTGTGGTTTCTTCACTACGCATAAAGTCGTACATTGTATTGTCTTCATCGGTTGCAAGTGGAGCATCCATTGAAAGGTGTTTTCCACTATGTCGAAGACTTTCTCTAACCTCTTGGTCAGTTAAGTCAAGTTCTAATGCTACTTCTTCTGGATTAGGAGTTCTTTCAAATTCTTGTTCCAATTTGGCATAAGCTTTATTTATCTTGTTAAGAGATCCAATTTTGTTAAGAGGAAGACGAACAATCCTACTTTGTTCTGCAAGTGCTTGAAGGATTGATTGACGAATCCACCACACTGCATATGAAATAAATTTAAAGCCTCTTGTTTCATCAAAACGTTGTGCTGCTTTAATAAGACCTAAATTTCCTTCGTTAATAAGGTCAGGAAGGCTCATTCCTTGGTTTTGGTATTGTTTGGAAACAGAAACAACAAACCTGAGATTTGCTTTTGTAAGTTTTTCTAAAGCGGCATGATCTCCTAGTTTAATTTTTTGTGCCAACAAAACTTCCTCCTCAGGTGAAATCATTTCAAGCCTACCTATTTCTTGTAGGTATTTGTCTAAAGAAGTAATTTCACGGTTTGTAAGCTGCTTTGTAATTTTTAACTGTCTCATTTATATATATTTTATTAATATCTTGATAAACTAACTATAATACGAATCTTAATCTTGAGAGTTACAATAATAATTGTTTTTCTCTATTTCTTTTCTAACTACTTCTGGCAATAGATAGCGAATTGATTTATTTAATTTTATGTTTTCTCTAATGTAGGTTGATGAAATTTCAATCAGTGGTGCATTAATTTTATGTATGTTTTGAAAATTTAAATTTTTATTTGCTTTCGAATTAGTTCTCGGATAAACATATAATTCGTAATCATTTAAAATTTCTCTGTAGTCTTTCCATTTTTCAAAAGAATCTAAGTTATCTTCTCCAACAATTAAAACAAAGTCTTTTGTTTTGTGTTTGGACTTCAAATATTTCAGAGTATTTATTGTGTAGGAAGGTTTTGACAATTTAAACTCAATGTCAGAGGCTTTGAATTTATTGTTGTTTTTTATGGCAAGTCTAACTAATTTCAATCTAATAGTGTCATCTAACAAATCATTGGTATTTTTTAGAGGATTTTGAGGCGAAACTATAAACCAAATTTTGTTTAAATCAGTATTCTCTAAAATATAGTTTGCAATTATTAGATGTCCTAAGTGGATGGGGTTAAAGCTCCCAAAGAAAAGACCTATTCTTTCATTAGTTCTTCCTAACATATATTAATTTCTATAATAATACGTATGAAATTCCTTTTTGTTATAGAAAAAGAAGAAGTTACCAATTTTGTTGGAAACTTCTTCTTTTGACTATTATAATATTTTTATTATTCAGCCTTATAAGCTATTGTTTCAATTTCAATCAAAACTCCCATTGGAAGTTTTTCTACCGCATAAGCAGCTCTTGCAGGAAGCATTTCATTATAGTATTTTGCATAGATTTCGTTCATTGTTGCAAAATCATCCATTGAATTAAGTAAACAAGTGGTTTTAACAACATCCTTAAAATCATAACCTGCCTCATTAAGAATTGCTTTAATGTTTTGGAACACTTGTTCAGTTTGAGCAACAATTCCTTCTTCTACCTTTCCTGTTGAAGGATTAACAGGAATTTGTCCTGATATAAATAACATTCCATTTCCTGCTTTGATTGCCTGACTATAAGGTCCTATTGCTTTTGGAGCTTTGTCGGTATTGATAACTTTATTCATTATATATTGATTATTTTTTTATAACTATACTCTTTGTTGTTTGCTTGTCTTGCGAAGAAATTGTTATTAGATATGTTCCATTATCAAGACTACTCAAATCTAAATTTTTGTTATTAATATAAGTTGTTTCAAATCTAACTACTTGTCCTAAATTATTTACAACTCTTAATTGAACAGGTTTATTATAAGAAGATGTAATAATAATGTTTCCTTTTGACGGATTTGGATATAGCTTCATATCTAAATTAAATTCAATATCAGTTAATCCAAGATCATTAACAAAAATCTGTTTTTCCGAAGAATAGACTTCAGGACAATTATCTAATTGTATCTTTACACGATAGGTGTAAGTCCCATTTGTATCAATAACTTGAGAATATTGATTAGTAGTATGATTTATTGTTAACCATTCTCCTTGGTCAAACTTTCTTTCCCAATTTTTTATTGTGCCAATATGATTTGTTAATTTCAAAGTTCCTGTAGAATTTCCTTCAACAATTGTGTCATTAGTGGAATTAATTATCCCTCCCCATGAGTTTTTGATGTTGATTAAAATAATGTTTGAAGTATCTTTAATGTTGTTAGATATAACAATCCTGCGATAGAATGTGCTATCAAATAAATTTTCAGGCTGGTAGTTAATTTGATTATTAGTTTGGTTTGCGTCTGTCCATAAACCATTTCTTTGTTTTTGCTCCCATTTATATTCAAAGTTTCCATATCCTCCTGATGGTGTTTGACCAATAAGTTGCATAGGAGTTCCTTGTCCGCAAAATGCTTGATTGTCTGAAATTAAATTTCCAGAAATTTGAGGGAAAGTAGTTGTAAATACTTTTCTTGAACCATATTTTATTCCTACTGAAGTGATAAGATAGGTTCTATAATAATATGTAGTTTGTTCTGTGAGCGAGGTCAAATTGTAAGAATATGCTCCTGTTGAAGTGTCGGAGAGTGTAACTACTGAATCGTTAATTGTTGGCAATGTTGCGGGGTCGGTTGTGTAAACAAAACCTTTTTCAATCATATATCCGTCTCCAAGTGTTAGAATTGAGCCATTAAGAGTTGCTCCATTATTATTAATTGATGTTGCATTTGAGGTCATTAGTGTACCTAAGCCATCGGTTGTTGTAAAATAATAAACTTGATTGGCATAAACTGTTCCTTCTGCATTTGTTGCATATGTTGAATAGTAAATTGTTGTGCTTGGTGGTAAATTTGTAAGGAGGGTTGTAATTAGTGTGTCTGTTGAATTGGAAACAACCTTAGTCCCGTAAATTGAATTTACGCTATCTTGACTTGTATGCCAATAAACTCCTTTTTCAATAATATTACCACTACCCATATAAACGATTGCGCCATTAACTGTTGCTGATGTTCCTCTGATTGTTGATGGAGTTGCGGCTTGGGTGATTACTTGAGGGAGGTTAGAAAGTAAATTGAAACTTATTGTAGAATCATTAATATATTTGATGTGAGTTATAGGCATATTTGATGGTGCCCCATTTTTTAGGGCAGAAGGTGGATTAGATCCATTAGTAAAATAATCTCTACCACTTGCTCCAGCAAATGGTGCATAAGCATTGGAATTATCATAAAGATTTCCAGTTGAAACCTCAATATAGAATCCTCTATCAAGTGGATCTATGTTTATATCATTGTGGGAAAATGGATATGTGTTTTCTAAGAAATCTTTGTCAGCATGATAAATTATCATTCCATTTCCTGGAATATAGGTGTCCCAACTTTTCTGACGTCTATGTTCCAACAAAAAGTATTCGTTATTACTTATATTTATTTGATAAGAAACAAAACTATCTGCAGTTGCAGGAAGAATTCCAGTTGTGTTGGTTGAAATAATGTTTGGAGTTGCCCAACCTAAAATTTTTCTTTCCCAAGCATTTAAGAATGGAGGAGTGTTGCTGTTATTATTATAACTTCCTGATGCCATTAAACACCAAACATCTGGAGTTTGTGCAGTTCCATTAGTTCCATCGTAATCAGTATCGTATAGGTCCATTAAACCTAAAGAATGTCCCATCTCATGACACATAACACCAATTCCATCCATTTGAGTTGAAGATTTCTTTTCAGCAGAACAAGAGTATGATGTAAATCTAACCCCATCTTTAACTATGTTGACATTTATGGTTGATTTATGAGGCCATATTTCTGATGTATTACCAGTTGAGGATTGAGCTTGTCCAGCAAAAACAAAATGCACATTAGATACTTTGGTATCTCCATTCAAATATTGAGTATAATTAACATTTTGGTCAATTCCCGAAAGTGCCTCGGAGATAAAAGCTCCCATATGGCCATTAGCATAATATGCAGAAGTATTTGAGAGTGTTACTGGTCCAACAACATCAATTTGCATATTAAGAATTCCTCCAGAATTATCATAATAATAATCCTTAACGCTTCCTGTTGCACCTCCAACATTATATCCAGCTTGATTACATAAACTATCAAAATTAGTTTGGGTATAGGTGAAAGGCTTGTCGGAAAAAGCAACAAGGACTAACAATAAACGAACATTGCCATTTGTTATACTTTTTTCATTTATATCTCCTAAATCAAAAGATTTTATTTTCTGATTTATTTGTTTTTTACTATATCTAAGGTCGTATGGAAGTGAACTTAAAAAGAATTTCTCTTCTTGAGTTCTTTCTTCAGGATTTGAAGCAATATAGTTTGATGGTAATAAATCACCCTCTTCGTTTAGTTGTCCGTAAACTAATATATTTTCATTGTTTCTAACTAATGTGTATTGATCAATGGTTGATGCCCAATTAACCTTTTCATCTCCTTTAAGATTTATTGTAAGGGATTTTCCATTGGGTTGTTTAATTGTTATTTGCTTTGGATTTGCAGGGATTGCTAAAAGATTGATGCTAATAGTTATGAATAGCATCATAATTGTGAATTGTTTCAATAATCTAAATTTCATAGGTTTAATTATAATCATACTAAATTAATAAGCTTGCAAAATTAATAATAATAAACGAAAAAAATATCATCCCCATTAGTATTTAATTTTTATTATGACAATTTCAAAATCCTTTCCTTACATATTTAAATAAAAAAAGAGCCTGCATTTCTGCAGGCTCAATGTTTTTGTATATGAAAAATTAAAATCTTATTTGTTTACAACAAGTTTTTTAGTTTCCTTAACTCCATTTACATTAATTGTATAGAAGTAAGTACCATTATTCATATTAGCTGTGTTTAAAGCAACTCTATTGATAGAGTTAGCAGTTTTAGTTCCTTCATTCATTCTAACAATTTCTCTTCCCATAATGTCAGATACTGTAATAACAACATTTGAATTAGAAGTAAGAGTGTATTCAATTGTAGTTTCATTTTGAGCTGGATTAGGATAAGCATTCAAATTGAAAGAAGCAACATTGTTAATATCTTTAATTGATAATGGATTTGGAGAAACCATTAAACGAATCATTGGTTGGTTGTTGGCTGAGTA
>JAQUTD010000108.1 GCA_028709955.1 Bacteroidales bacterium
ACTTACTTTTATTCTTCAAGGGGATGAAAGAATTTCTTGGGGAAAGACTCTTGATGATTATTCTCTTTTGACCAATAAGAATGGGAATTGGGTGTATGCGATGATTGATGAAAAAGGATTTATGGTTCCTTCTGATGTTTTGGCTTGTAACAAAGTGGAAAGGAGTGATGAGGAATTAGAATTTTTGAAAAACATTAAAACAAATCTATTTTTCTCTAAATCTCAAATAGATGCTAAACTAAATAGGGTAGTGTATTCTGAAAATGAACAAGCACCAAAACCTAAGAAAAAATGGTGGCGTTGGTGCTGGTAATATTCCTCTAATTTTTCAGGTCTTTATTCTATAGGACTTTGTTCTTCTGTTATTGGATAAAGTTTTTTATACCAATTGTCTACAAATTTATAGGCTTTTGTTTTATGGGCTGATAGTTTTGATAGGGTTCCTTGTGGTTGTGGAAAAATTTCGTAACCTTGATACCAATCCAAAACTTTTACATGTCTGAAATTAGTATGTTTATATTTTTTTTCTAATGCACCATCTCGAAAGTTTTCACCAGTAACTTCACATAAGGCTAATATCATTTGCACCTCTCTTACAAGAATTATATCTCCAATTTTCAAACCATTACCTTTCTCATCAATAAAGTTTTTAAATTGAATATTATCCCATTTAACTATTCCAATGATGGGTGCTTTTCCTTCTAACATCTTTATGGAATCTATACTCCCACCACTTACTCCATTAGGCAACTGCATCTGTATATGCCAATAATTCTTTTCCATAATATTTGATTTTATTTGTTAGTTATTTATCTAATTTTTTTTCTTATTATTGTAATCTTACACTGCAACATTAAACTCTCTTAATGCATCATTTAAAGATGTCTTTTTATCAGTTGAGGCTTTTCTTTTTCCAATAATCAATGCACAGTTAACATTATAGGTTCCTGCGGGGAATTCTTTTGTTATGCTGCCTGGTATTACAACTGAATTTTCTGGAATATAAGCCTTATATTCAATAGGCTCTTTGCCACTTACGTCAATTATCTTTGTTGATGCAGTTAGAGTGGTGTTTGCTCCCAAGACAGCTCCCTGGCAAACTCTTACTCCTTCAACCACAATTGAACGTGAGCCAATAAAACAGTTATCTTCAATTATAACAGGACTTGCTCCAACTGGTTCCAAAACTCCTCCAATTCCAACTCCACCACTTAAATGAACATGCTTTCCAATTTGAGCACAAGAACCAACTGTTGCCCAAGTGTCAACCATAGTCCCTTCATCAACATAAGCACCAATATTTACATAAGAAGGCATCATAATAACTCCAGAAGCTAAAAAAGAACCATAACGAGCAACAGCATGTGGAACAACTCTAACTCCAAGCTTTGCATAATCTTTCTTTAAGGGAATTTTATCATAGAACTCCATTGGACCAACTTCAAAGGTTTCCATATTGCAGATAGGGAAGTAAAGCACAACAGCTTTCTTAATCCAATCATTTACTATCCAGATTTCGCCTTGATGTTCAGCAATTCTAATCCGTCCTTTATCCAAAAGTTCAATAACTTCTTTAATTGCATTTTGAGTTTTGTTTTCCTTAAGCAATTCTCTATTTACCCAAGCTTGCTCTATAATTTCTTTTTGCATTCTGCATTCTTATTTTTTGAAGTACAAAACTACATAAAAACTTATTACCTTTGCCAATTATTAATAAGAATTATATTCAAAATGAAACATTATTTACTTTATTTCTTGCTTTTATTATCGTTTTCATCTTTTGCACAATCAAATAGTTTTAATTTAAAGGTTCACGATAAAACTCATCTAAAAACAAAAGGAGAGTATTTGCAAAAGGTTTTATTTCCCATTAAGGATAAATTTATTACTGATGTTAGTCTGTATTTAACTTTAAATTGTCCTGATGGTGGATGCAGTGATTGGGATTATTCTATTAGTGTTTTGCTTAGAACTACCGAAAAAGGAGATACTATAAACTATCAATTGGGAAGAATGATAACTCCTTATAGTGGAGCATATAATCAAGGAGACAATGCAAAGACTTGGAGCCCTGATTGGTCTTGGGATGTTTCATATTATTTGCCACTAATGAAAGATAGTGTTGATATTGTGGTTACTTATGAAGGATATCAGGATGGTTTCTTGGCTACAACTGATTTTGTTTTTAATATTGATTTAGATGTGATATATAGAAATAAGTTTGTTAAAACTATAAAAACACAAAATATTCATTATGGCTATTTTCCTTTTGGAAATATCGAAAAGCCAATAGATGATTATGTAACTCCAAAAGAAATTACTCTCCCAAAGGGTACAAAAAGAGTATATGCAAGAGTAACTATTTCTGGTCATGGAGGAGATTCAACCAATGCAGCAGCAGAGTTTTTGAAGAAAGATTTTTATTATAAGGTAAATGGAGAAACAATAGCTACACAAGCTATATGGAAAGATAATTGTGGTTGCAACGCAATTCAACCTCAAGGAGGAACCTGGATATATAATCGTGCAGGTTGGTGTCCAGGAACAAAGGTTAATGAATATATGTATGACATTACTCCATACATTAAAGGAAATAAGGCTGTGGTAGATATTGATTTTGAATATTATAAAACTTCTCAAATAGAACAGCCTGCCTATAATGTTTCTCATGATATTTTCTTTATGGAATCGGATGAAGATATTCCTCAAGTAGGGTGGATAACGATAGTTTCAAATTATTATTTACCACAAAAATTTATTCTTACCTACAAAACAAATAATGATGCTTCAAGAAATAAAGCTTACATAATAGATACTAAAACTAATAATAAAGTTTACGAAAGAACTCAACTTGAAAATAATAAAGAATACAATGAAACTATAGAACTTAAAGAGGGAAATTATCAATTTTTATTTACAGATTCTGATTGTGATGGGCTTTCTTGGTGGGCAAATAGAGAGCAGGGAAATGGTTATGTTTATATTTATAATGAAGATAAAACAAAACTATTAGAAGCCTTTGAGCCTGATTTTGGTTGTAAGATAGATTATGAATTTGAAATAAGCAATAATCCTAATGATTTAATACATAAGAAGTCAAAACTAATTAAAGTTCCAGATACAAAAGCCAAAACATACACCTTTGTTGTGTTTTTGAAAGATAGAGTAGAGGAGGAGTTGGTTTTGGAGATTAAGAATAGGAAAACAAAAGAAGTAGTTTCAAAAACAGTTTATCCAAAAGCAGATAGATTTCAAATAGTTTATGATTATTCTGTACTTCCAAAAGGTAGTTACGAGGCAAGAGTAAGTACAAACTCATGGTCAGAAACCAGAGCTTTTTCAATTAGAGAATAATTAGTGAAGAAGAAGCAAGAGAATTTATGAAAAATCGTAAGTTAGAATAACATATTTATCATAGTAAATTAAAACCTTGTTTCAGTAAAATAGAATAAAGAGTTAGAAATAATAATACTTTTCTTGCTTAAAAGTCTTTTGACTAAATAGACTTAAGATATAAATAAAAATATACGCCGACTTTTTTAAAAAAGTCGGCGTATATTTTTATTTATCCTTGATATATTTTTGAATATAATAGGGAAAATTATTTAAGAATAAGTTTTTCTGTTTTTTGACTCTTATCGGTTATTATATTTATGAAATATACTCCTTTACTATAATTGCTTAAATCAATTTGAACTTCGTATTTATTATTGGCATTTCCATTAATCTCTTGCAAAACTCTTCCACTTACATCTTTAATCCTAATTATTATATTTCCATATACATTTTCTATTTTCAGATTGGAAACTGAGTTTGTTGGGTTTGGATATAGCTGGATTTTTACTGGATTAATGTCGTCGGTTTCATTAATTGAAGTGCATAATACATTAACTACATCTCCATAATATGTTCCTATTTCGTTTGTTATGTATGCTTTGTAGAAAAATGATGAATTACCCTCGCATGGACTTTCAATTTCAACACTATAAGTTGTAACATCTGAACTATATGGATAAGTATATTTTTGTGTTGAACTTTCTCCAATGACAGGATTACTATCATTAGAAACTACAAATCCAATTTCAATATTTTGGGTTGCATTTCCGGTATGTACCAATTCTCCCATTAATAGAACTGAATCAGAAACACTTTGAGCAGGAAGACTTATTACTTCTCCTAATGTTATTGGAAGAGCTGGTGTTGTGATTGTTTTTGTTTCGGCATATGTTGTTCCAATGTAGTTACTTACAAATGCTCTATATTGATAAGAAGTGTTTGGTAATAGGTTATATATGGTGTCTGTGAAATTTGGACTGTTGGTTAGTTGTGTTAATGTTGTCCAAAGGCTTGATTGGGTGGTTTTATATTGGAAACCGCTTGTGAGTATTGGATAAGATCCTTGGTCGTAGGAACCGTGTACTATTATTGAAGTTGTGGAATGAAAAAATGAAGTGTCGGTATAAACTGTTGGAAGTACTATTGGTAGGGTTGTGAAGCTATTAATATCTGACTTATAAGTTGTTCCTGATTGCACAACAACAAATGATCGTATATAGTATTCTATGTTTTGGGCAAGTTGAGAAATTACTGAGTTGAATTGATTTGTAGTGCTGTTAGATTGAATGGTAGTCCAATTTGTGTTGTAACTTGCTCTATATTCAAATCCTTTTGATATAATTGAATCTGTTCCTTGAATAAAGGATGCATTAAGGGTTGCTGATGAATATGTGATATTTGTTGTTGAATCAAAAAATACTGTTGGTGGAACATTTTGTGAAGAAACTACAGAAACATCATCAAAATAAATATTATTGCCATATTCAGATTTTGCTTTCAAGATAATATAGTTGTTTCCAATAGCATTATAAGTTACATTGCAAGAATAATTATACCATCCGTTTGAACTCATTGATGGGTGAGCTGTTCTGTCGTTTGAAATAAATCCTATTAAAGTTGCACCATTTAGGGTTTGGGCTGGGCTAATATATACTTCAATTCCTTCGTTTGTGTCGGAATATGTGCTGTTAGATCTATATATCCAAAAGTTTAAATCATATAAATGATTAGGAAAAACAATTTTAGGAGTAAGGATTGCAGCCCAGTTATTGGCTGAAATATTATATGAATTGTATTTTAGCATTTTAGTGCCACTATGAGGTGTACAGGTTGGGTTGTTTCCTGTTGTAACAACATTAATATGATTTGTGTCTGATGAGATTTGATTCCAACAATTGAGTGACGATTCAAAGCTTTCAGTGAAAGGTAGGTTAATTACTGATCCGCAATCTGTATTAAAGGTTTCAATTGTGCTATATGTTGTCCCAATTGCCGATACTACAAATATTCTATATTCGTATGTTGTGTTAATATTCAAATTATTTAATGTAAGTTGCAGCGGAGTTGAAGTAACTATTTGTTGAGTGAAATTTGTTGTTCCTTGCATTCTATATTCAAATCCCATTGAGGTTATGCTTGAGCCTGTAACATTTCCATTAAGTGTTGCTGATGTTGTGGTTATGTTGGTTGGGGATAATAATGTGATTGTTGGAGTGTTGTTAAAATATGTAAATGTTATAACTGAATCTACTCCGTAAGCTATATTTAATAGAGCTTTTCCTGATGGAGTGCCATTCTTAAGCTTTGAATTAAGGAATGATGTAGCTAAACTTGTTCCTGGGTAAGTTGTGCTTGGTGTATTGTAATTTGTGGAATCTCCATAAGCTGGCAAAATAAAATAACCTCTATCGTTTGGATTGACATTTATATCATTAATTCTCGAGTTTATCCATTGATCAATTAATATATTATCTCCATGAAAAACCAACATTCCTTTTGTTGGTGTATATGCATCCCATCTTTTTTTATTTCTATGTTCAAACATAAAAAATTCATTTTCTGAAATATTAACTTTATATGATTTATTGCTATCAGAAATAGCAGGTAATGTGCATAAAGTGCTATCGAGGTTGAGAAGAGTAGGTGTCATCCATCCTAACATATTTCTTTCAAGTGCTGAAAGGTAGGGCGGAGTTTTAGAAGAATTATTATAGCTTCCACCTGCCATTACATCCCATGTTCCTAAATGAATTGATTGTCCCCCTGAACCTTCGTAGTCGGTATCATAGAAATCGGGCAAACCTAAAACATGTCCCATTTCGTGACAAATTGTTCCAATTCCATCAACTGATGTTGTTGTTCTTAGTTCATTTGAGCAAGAGTATCTATATGCATATACTCCATCGAAGTTTGGAGTGGTTGGAAGAGTCCAGCTATGAGCCCAAATTGCATTTGTTCCTCCTCCATTATGTTGGCCTCTTCCAGCATAAATAACATGAATCATATCAACATATCCATCATTATCATTGTCAAAATTTGCAAAATTAATATCTTGATTTGCTAAAGAACATGCCTCTGCTACCATAACTCTTGGAAGAATATCATTTGCATTTTCTGTTTCTGCACCATAATAGGCTTGAGTTTGACTAAGTGTGTAAGGTCCAACAACAGTGAAATTAGCATTTAGAGCTCCCATAGAATTATCATAGAAATAATCCTTAACACTTCCTGTTGCTCCATTTGTTGTGTAGTTTGCTTGTGAAATTTGATTTTGCATTGTTGTTGCGTTAGCTGAATTAAATGCTATATCGGAAAAGCTAACTAAAATTACAAGAA
>JAQUTD010000109.1 GCA_028709955.1 Bacteroidales bacterium
AATCAGGGAGTGGAGTCTTCGGCTTTTGATTTTAGTGCAAGGAACAAAGATTTATATCTTAATGTTGGAGGATATTCCTATACTCAAGCCGATTTTGTTATGTTTTTGCGCTATCTTAATAATAAGGATTGCGTTGCTTATATTCCTTATGGTCCTGAGGTTGAACCATCGGAAGAGAATCAGGGCAATTTTCTTGAAGAGCTTTCCGAAATTCTTCGCTCCTATTTGCCAAAAGAATGTATTGCGATAAGATATGACCTGAATTGGGAAAGTCATTGGAGTAAGAAAAATGATTTTGATGAATTTGGGCAATGGAAGGGAGCTCCTGATAAGAAATACCAGGAGATTAAACTCAATTTCACAACAAATAATTGGAATTTAGTCAAATCTAATACTGATATTCTTCCTTCAAATACCATAATTCTTAACCTTAGGAATTCGGAAAAGGAAATCCTTGCCAGGATGAAACCTAAAACAAGATATAATATTAATCTTGCTCTTAATAAGGGTATTGAAGTTAAGTCGGTTGGGATAGAAGATTTAAATCTTTGGTATGAACTATATCTTACTACCGCAAGAAGAAATTCCCTTAATATTAACGAACTAAATTATTTTCAATCAGTTTTTGAAGCTAAGATGAAAAATCAATTCCTCCCTGTTCAGGTTCAACTTCTTGTAGCATACCTCGACAAAGAACCTTTGGCAGCAATGTTCTTAGTGCTTTCAAGTCACAGAGCAACCTATCTATATGGAGCATCTTCTTCAGAAAAGCGAAATTTTATGCCAACCTATGCCCTTCAATGGAGAGCAATTCAAATTGCAAAAGAAAATGGATGTACTGAATATGATATGTTTGGAATTTCACCTAATGCCGAAAGCTCTCATCCGATGTATGGATTATACAAATTCAAGAAAGGATTTGGAGGAGAAATCTATCATCAATTAGGTTGTTGGGACTATCCATTAATAAATGACAAATACTCAATACTTCAAGCCACAGAAATGAAAGACAGAGGATATTATATTTGATAATTAGAAAGAAAATATTAGTTTTGTAGTCAGAAAAAAATATAATCAATGATAATAAGAATAGTAAACAAATCGAAACATCAAATCCCTGAATATGCAACAGAGAGTTCTGCAGGAATGGATTTAAGAGCAAATCTTCAAGAATCAATTATCCTTAAACCTTTGGAAAGAGCTATGGTTGAAACAGGATTATTTATTGAATTGCCAATTGGCTATGAAGCACAAGTAAGACCAAGAAGTGGACTTGCTGCAAAGAATGGAGTAACTGTACTTAATACTCCTGGCACAATTGATGCAGACTATAGGGGAGAGATAAAAGTAATCCTTGTAAACCTTTCAAATCAAGATTTTGAAATAAAAGACGGAGAAAGAATTGCTCAAATGGTGATTGCAAAACACGAAAGAGTAGAGTGGGAAGAAACCAATGAGCTATCTAAAACCCAAAGAGGAGAAGGAGGATTTGGGCATACGGGAAAGCATTAGATTAGACAAATATTAAGTCTATCTTTGATTTATCTTCTTCTTCTCTTAGCTTTATGGGTGTTTTTAGAAAAGTATTTCCCTATATCAAATCGGAATGTTGTTTCAAGAAAGAATGGAGAGTATTTGTATATTCCTCCACTAAATGTACTTGGAACCAAACCATAAGAAATTTTTGTTAAGGCATATCCTACTCTTACAATTGCTCTAAAGCCTTCTGGAATATAGGTTACTGTATGTCCATTACTAATTGAATGCGCAATGTAACTATATTCTATTATTGCTGAAGGGTAGTGAAGTGTTCCATCTGGAATTTTAAAATAATCCTTAGCGGGTGATACACAATAGGAGTATTGAGCTCCAAATCCTAAATATTGATTATTAAACTGAAAACAAATAAGTGCTGGAATGTTTATATATTGAAAATGGTTTTCAAAGTCAGTACGAAATTCATATTTTGCTTCTATAATTCCAAGTGTTACGTCTGATAATGCATAGTTGGCAAATAATCCTGCATTACCAGTTAGTGCCATATTCTCGAATTTTGTAATATCCATATTTGTACCGAATGAAAGCACTGGTCCAAATTGCCAATCTCCCTTACTGTAGCCTTGTGAGAAAAGGGTTGAAATGCTAAATAGCATTGCTAAAAATAATAGTTGTTTTTTCATGTTTTTTTTGTTTATTGATTAATTATTTATTTTCATTGTTCCAAAGTTAAGTATATCTCCTTTAAATCTTCCCAATACAATGTTCCCTTGTTCATCCATAAAAGATAGGTTTTCGGAGAAGTATGCTTGCGATTCTTTTTTAGAGAATAGTGTTTTAAGGGTTGGTTTGCCCTCTGGCGAAATCTTCATTAAATTGGTTACTACAACTTTCTTGCCTTTTGGAAATGTGATATTGGTTTCAATAAATACTTCTCCACTAAGGTCATTATCGTCTTTGTCTGTGTTGTATATTGCGTAGAAATCGTTTCCTTTTGTAAAGAAGAGAGGCCTTTCAAATTGTCCATATTCTATTTGCCAACGGTTAAAATAGCGTGTTGCCTTTGACACAAGTTGATTATAAACCAAATTTGACTGGTTTGGATTTATACATAGGGCATAGAAACTTCTATTAAAATAGGTGTAGGTTGGTGGAGTTTTTGTTGTTTCGTATATGTACAGATATGCATCTTGAACTATTGCAACTATGTTTCCATTCTCTAAGGTCAATATATCCTTAATTACCCAAAGTGTCCCTTTCTCTTTTTTGTATTCGAATGAAGCTGTATTGGTTATCTCTTCTGTGCTTAACTTAAATGTATAGCCACTAAACTTACCTTCAGAGTTATTGCCAACAAAAACATTATCGTCATCAATTAGATGGAGTTTTGAATCCTCGAGAGTTATTTTATCACTTATATAGTACTCAGTAATTTCCTCATCATTTAGTTTTGAAAGATATGTCTTATCCTCCTTTGTTTTAATTTTTGTTAGAAGGAAGACATCTCCATTATTATTTACAGCAACGTCCATAAAATAAACAGTACCTTCATTCTCTGTTGAATATCTTTTATCCCATATTTTATTAAAGTCTTTATCATATACATTTATACTGTAATAACCCTCATCAGTCTTTGAATTTACATTCATATAAGTAATAACATATTTTGATTTATCTTTTGAGATGTAGAGATTGATTTTTGGGTCATCTCTTCTTGTATGGTTGAAAGCCAATAAAACCTTTTCCGATTTTTCTAAAAGAGTGTTCTTGTCTATTAGTTTGCATTTAACTTGGTTCTTATCAATATCTTTATTTTCTTCAGAATATATAATTGCAATTTCATTGCTTGTTGGAACAGTTTTTATTAGCGAGAAAAGAGGTATTTTAAAATATTCAGGATTATATGTCTTAACATTATTTTTAGTAACCGACATTAAGCCTACCCTGTTAAATCTTCTAACGAATGCAGTTGTTTGGTAACCAAAACTATAATATTGTGTTTCACCAATTGAGCCTACATAATTATAAATTGAACCATCATCTTCAGGTTCATAATCTTGTCCCCATTGAATGGCTTGAGAAAAAGCTCCATAGCTTAAGAGCATAGCAAAAATGATAAATAATCTTTTCATACTAATTCTGTTTTATAAAATATTAAAATGGTAAAATTCCTAATGTTAAATTAACTCCAATTAAGTAATTTGAAAGAATTCGAGTTGAGGCTTGATGTATTGGCTCATTTGGTTTATCCATACTCATAAATCTATAGCCATTTGTTAATGTTCCTAAAGAAAGACCTGTTCCTAAAGAAATATAGTTTGAAATAAAAAATGTTTTCCCAAATTCTATTCTTAGTCCCAAAGCCCAGTCTTTTTCGGAGAATATGTATGGTTGAGGAACATAATCATACTTTATCTCTCCGCTAGCCTTATAAGTAAAATAATCAAATCCAAGCTTATAATAGTAGCCAAGAGGAGCTTTTGGATTAGTGTAATATTTTGCATAAATACCAAATCCATGTAAATTTATATCTGACTCTTTTGCAGTAAAATTAGGAGGAGGTATTACTCCGTAATTCGAATACTCTGGAGTGTATTTAGAAAACTGAAACTGGTAGCTTGCTCCGATTACCCAATCTCTATTTATAACATATTCCAATCCTGGAGAAAAATGAGAGCTAAAGTCATAAAACTTTGTTCCATGTGTATAGTGTGGGGATATAATAGTTGGGGAGAAACGAGTATCGAAAACAAAATGGTATCTTTTGCCCAAATAACCTTCTTGACCAAAAACATTAGAAGAACAAATAATAATAAGAACAAATAATAATAGTCTAAATTTCTTCATCATATTAGTTTTTTGAAAGATTATTAGTTTTAACATAGCACTCATATAGTTCTTGATTTATCATATCAAAAGTGTTTTCATGTTCAAATTGCTTTGTTGTTGAATAAATAGTTTTGTTTTTCTCTAAATCATAGGCAATGAAAACCAACTTCCCTGCTTGTTCCCGCGACACCCATTGATATATGCTAAAAGGAAGTGTTGGCAAGGTCATCAAGGAGAAAAAGGTATGAAGTCTCTTATAAGTTTTATTCTTTTTATTGCCCAAAGATTTCTTTTCATAGTAAACCAAATTCAAAATTGGAGTTCCTAATTCCTTCGCAAGGGTTTCGGAGTCTCTACTTTCGTAAGTTATTTCGGAAAACTTATTCATACTTCTTGAATAATCTATTAAACGTGAATTAAGCTGGTAGTTCAAAGAGAGTTTTTTTTGATAATTTGAAATAATTGTTGGACTTAAATTTGCAGCATTTGCTACATTCATAATTCTTTTTTCAAGTCTTTTTGTTTGAGTTTCTTTTGATGAATTTGAAGAAGGCTTTCCAGAGCGGAGTGCTTTTTCTGCAAATGGATTAAGAACAATAATCTTTTTCTTTTCTTGTGATTTGTTTGTATTATCTCTTAAGGAAGAAATAAAAGCACTGGCATTTTGATTTTCAATTTGGCTTAAAGAAGAGTTGAAAGCCTTAACAAATTCATCATCTTTCTTTAAATCACCAAGCATATAGTTTTCGGTTTTAAAGCTCTTCAAATGACCTACATGTCTTTTGTTTTTAACCCTATCGTATTTTGTTTGATTTTCATTATAATTCGTTGTTGTATCTTCCATAATATCCTCTCCCATTCTATAGTCAGAAAACTTATTTAAAGAACCTAAATCACTTTCCTCAACCAAAGACTTAATCATATCCTTAAAAAGTAGATTGAAGTAATTTTCGTTAGGATAGGATTTCATAGCCTCCCACGATTTTCTTATACTCAATAATGCCAATTCCTTTTTATTCATCTTCTTGAAAAGATTAACAACATACTGCATCTCTCCTTCAGTTTTTTGAGTCCCTAAATCAATATCCTGATAATTGCCACTTACCTTAGCTTTGGCAATACCATAAAGAGAAGCATTTAATGCCGTTTTTAGGAATTTATTATCAGGAGAATATTTAATAAGGCATAGAGTATTATAATAAGCCTTGATGTAATTATCGGCTATTATTTGTTGATTGATTGTTTCAAAACGGGAAATGGTTCTTATAAATTCAAAAGAGCCTTGGGGCTGAATAAACTTATTTGTTCCCAAATCATCGGAGGATGAAACAATAATCTCCATTTCCTCTCTTCTTGACTTTAGGTTTGGATGTGTTGAGAAGGTATCAATATAATCTACTCGAGAAGCAATTGGTGTAATATTTTGAAGAAAATAACTATCGTTAAATTTGTAGTATTCATTTTCAAACATTTCCCTATTGAGCTTAACCTCATCAAAAGGGAGATAAGAATATTGAAGAATATCAAACATACCATCAATTGCCTTTGAGTCATAAGAAGAGTTTTTGAAGAAACGTTCATAACCTGATTTATCACACTCAAACTCTTGTTCTCGAGAACGAGAATGATATTTTAAATAATCATCAATTGTTTGGAAGGCATCTCCTTTTACATCAGATTCTTTATAGGAATGTTTATTTACATAATGTATAAGTTCGTGAGAAATAACATAGGCTATCTCCGCTTCGGAGGTAGATTGAGCAATAAAACCTATGTTAACAAACAAAAAACCATCCCCACTCATAAAGGCATTTGCCTCAGAGGATTTTATGGTATAAAGTTTTATCTCCTTTCTTAACTTTGGCTCATTAACCAACAGGTTATCTAATACTTTCTCCAAATACTTTGTAACGGTGTCACCATATATTATCCTTCCCGTTAGTATAAGTTCTTTAATATTATCATTTGATGATTTTTGAATATCAGATTTGGGGATTGAACCATCAAAATTCAATCCTTGTAAGATATTAACCAAATCATTAGGTAATTGACCCTTCGCCTCTAATCTGTAAAAACTATTCAATGAAATTTGTTGTGCTGATACAATTACATAACTTGAAAGCAGCACAAAAAAAAGTAAGAATTTCTTCATATTAATATTTAGTTATTGGAATATCTCTTTAAAACTAAAGCAAAAGTATAAAAAAATCTTTATCTTGCAAATTTAAAGTATAGATTTTTATAAATATTAATAAATAAACAATAAGATTGGCTGAGCTTATAGGCTATTGATTCTTGTATTTGAGAA
>JAQUTD010000008.1 GCA_028709955.1 Bacteroidales bacterium
TCTCCAATCAAATCGCCGATGTCCATCAACACTCCTTGTTCTGGGGGTGGTGGATCGGGATATTTTAGTCCCATGGCAAAAAGTAATAATAAAACAGCACCATGAAATAGTATTGTTACTATTACACTAACTAATGTCCTTTTATTATTTTTCTCTTTTAGTTCCATTTCTATTCTTTAGCTTCTGTTGCAAGAATTACTTTGTGTTTTTGACCAGTTGAGGCGTTAATTTTATTAACTGCATCAATTACTGTGACAACATATTGAACAGGGACTGTTTTGTCGGCATGCAGTTTTACTGTTCCATCTTTTATGTTTGAAATATAGTTTGTGATGGTGGTTTGTAGTTCTGCCTCGGGTGTTGGTTGGTTTTCAACAAAATATTGGTAATTTGTGTCTATTGAGACTGTAACATTTTGTTTTGCCATTGTTTGTCCTGAACTACTTTTCGGCAAAAGAATTTTTATTGCATTTGGGCTTATCAGGGTTGAAGTCAACATAAAGAATATGAGCAACAAAAAAACTAAGTCACTCATTGAGGCTGTGTTGAAATTGGGATCTATTTTATTTCTTGTTTCAATCATTTTAACAAAGTATTAAGCTGGTTCGTGCAACAAATCCATAAATTCCATTGTCCTTGCTTCCAACAAGAATACTATTTTATTAATTTTGCTTACGAGAATACTATATAAAAAATTACAAATTATCCCAACAATTAGCCCTCCAACTGTTGTTATCATAGCTTCATAAATACCTGCAGATAGAATTTGAATATCTATGTTATTGCCAGCGGATGCCATATCGAAGAATGCTTTCACCATTCCAGTTACTGTTCCTAAGAATCCCAAACTTGGTCCTAAGCCAGCAATTGTTCCAACAAGTGATACACCATTCTCTAACCTTGCAACCTCAAGTTTTCCAACATTTTCTACTGCTTGATTTATGTCATTCAATGGTCTTCCAATTCGAACTAACCCTTTGTCTATCATACGACCAATAGGGGTGTTGTTGTTTTTGGTTAATGCTCTTGCTCCCTCAAGGTCGCCTTTATGGATAAAAGCTTTAATGTTGTTAATAAAACCCTTGTCTTCTTTTGTTGCTTTGTTTAGTGCAATATACCTATCTACAAATATGTAAACAGCAACAATGGATAGTATAGCTAAAACAATCATAATCCACCCACCTTTAATGGCAAGTTCAATTACGTTCATGGTTTTTTCGGTTTGAGCTACAGTTTGTACTGCAATGTTTGAGGTTTCTTGGATTTGTAATAAAATGTTTGCTAACATGAATTAGTTATTTTTATTAATTTAATACTACTTTTTCTACTTGAACATAATTTTTAGAATATATTTTAACCAAATATAGTCCCTTTACTTGATTCTCTAACGTATAAAATTCTGGAAGATTATCTGAATAATATATTAACTCTCCTAAGGAAGTGTATATTTCAATTTTGGTAAAATTATTTATTTCTTTTGCTTTGAAATTGATTGTTCCATTTGTTGGATTAGGGTATATCAACACTTTTTCTATCCCATTTTCAATTTCATCCTGAAGATCTCTTGGAAGGGTGTTGAAATAGTATACTGCAGACCAATCACTAGTGTGTTCGGAGCATAATGCTCTTATTTGCAGTTTGTATTCTGTTCTTGGGATTAATCCGATTGGGTTGAATACTGGAGGTCTTCCTTCCTTGATAATTCCTATTGTTGGGAAATTATCTGAGGATTCGGCAAACAATACTTCCCATTTATTTTGAGTTGGAGAACCTGGCATCCAAGATATATCAGCAGAAGAGTGTGTAAAATTAGATACGCTTATGTTGGTTACTGGAGCACAAAGAGGAGGAACTGTTGTGAATGTGTAGTCACCTGTCCAATCACCATAAACTGTGTCGCAAACTGCTCTAACATAAATTGTGTAGGAAACACCTCCAATCAAACCTACAAGGTCGACTGTGTCATTGGTTGCCATTATTGTTGTTCCAGTTCCAATTAAGTGTCCTGCAAATCCATAATCAACCTCCCATTTAGTTTGAGCTAATCCAGGGATGAAAGTTAGTCGAGCTGTGGTTTGAGTTACTGAATCAACCTGAACATTTGATGGTATTGTTCCGCACGCATGAAGTGTTTTGAAACTTATGGTATCTGAATAAATTGTATCGTTGGTTGTTTTATTTAAATATCTATATATGAGGTAATTTCTAACATAATATTTATTTCCAGAAATTAAATTATTTTGATATCCTAAAAATGAGAATGGGAAGGTTGAAACTCCACCACCAGAAGGAACATTAATTGCATTTCCAAGTATTGGATTATTTGATAAATATGAATACACAAATCCCTTTGAATATATTGCATTGGCATCTTTTTTGGCAGCAACAACTCCAGCAAATCTTGCATAAGTTAGTCCTATATCGTAAATTGAATCCATTAAACATTGTGGAGGATTTGGGGACAGAGTTGTTACAGACATCGGATTAGAAAAAACAGTATCATTTCCTCCTGAGGTTTTGGCAACATAGGCTCTCACATAGTATGTTTTGTCGGATGCCATAAAGCTTGAAGATGAATTTACAGTTCCAGTATAGGAGTTATTTTCAGGGCAATTTGTTGTACCAACTCTAAGAATTTTTGCTCCAGTAGCTCTTGTTGGCATAGGAAGGGTGTCAAATATGAAACCATAGGAATTAACTGTCCAGCCTCCTTTTGTTGTGACAAATGCTATCATTCTTGCGCCCCAATATGTAACTGTGTCGGTTGTAGTAACCATATTTATTACTGGCAACTGTGCATGTAGTTTAGAGGAAAAACTCAAACTGAAAATTAATACTATTATTAAAAAATACTTTTTCATTTCTGAAGATAATTATATTAACAAAACATCTTTTACAACTTGCAAATATACAGTAAAAAATGAATTAATCACAACAAAACAAAAGAAAAAACAATTTTTTTTCAATCTTATCTACAAGAAATATCATTTTTTTAAAGTTGTAAATCAACAAAATGATAAATTTATTTAAGAAAAAATGATAAATAATTTGGTCATTTCATAAATGGTTGTATCTTTGCACCGCTTTTTAAGGCTAAGTACAACATTCCTCCTTAGCTCAGTTGGTTAGAGCACATGACTGTTAATCATGGGGTCCTAGGTTCAAGTCCTAGAGGGGGAGCAAAGGAGAGTAAGTAACTACTCTCCTTTTTTTATTTAAATTCATTATGCAAAATAATATTATAAGTTACTATATTTGCAAACTATGAAAGTTGTTGGTTTTTCATTTATTCGAAATGCTATTAAGTTTGACTATCCAATAGTTGAGGCTATAAAATCAATTTTGCCAATATGTGATGAGTTTATAATTGCAGTTGGGAAATCAGAAGACAACACCAAAGAGCTTATTCTTTCAATTAATTCAGAAAAAATTAAAATCATTGATACTATTTGGGATGAAAACCTCAGACAAGGAGGAAGGGTTTTGGCAGATGAAACCGACAAGGCTTTCAATCAAATATCTGGTGCTGATTGGGCATTTTACATCCAAGGAGATGAAGTTATTCACGAAAAATATCTGCGAATAATTAAAGATTCAATGGAGAAATGGAAAGATGATAAATCTGTTGAAGGCTTATTATTTAATTATACTCACTTCTATGGTTCTTATGATTATGTTGGAGATTCAAGAAGATGGTATAGAAAAGAAATCAGGATTCTAAAACCCTCAAAAGAAATTTCATCTTACCAAGATGCACAGGGATTTAGAATCAATGACAGGAAATTAAGAGTAAAACCAATAGATGCTTGGGTTTATCATTATGGATGGGTTAAATCTCCTTTCAATCAACAAGAAAAAATAAAATATTTTAATTCTCTATGGCACGATGAAGATTGGATAAGGAGAAATATTGCTCCTACAGACAAATTTGATTACAGCAGCATTGACTCCTTAAAGTTTTTTAATGGCACTCACCCAGAAGTTATGCAAGAGAGGGTTAAAAGAATTAATTGGAAGTTTGACTTTGACCCAACTATTAAAAATTTTGGACAAAAAGCCAAGATACTCCATAAAATTGAAGACCTTACTGGTTGGAGAATTGGGGAATATAAAAATTATAAAATTATATAGATAAAAAATATTATAATCAACTATAAAGAATGAAAAATTTTGTTGAAGAATTGCGTTGGAGAGGGATGATTCACAACGTAATGCCGGGAACCGAAGAGCAATTAATGAAAGAAATGACGACTGCTTACGTTGGGATTGATCCAACTGCAGATTCATTACATATTGGACATTTGGTTGGAGTGATGATGCTTACTCATTTACAACGTTGTGGACATCGTCCATTGGTTGTTTTGGGAGGAGCAACAGGAATGATTGGAGACCCTTCGTTTAAGAGTGAGGAAAGAAAGCTTTTGACAATAGAACAAATTCAATATAACCAAGTTTGCATAAAAACCCAACTATCAAAATTTATGGACTTCGACTCAGATTCTGAGAACAAAGCAGAAATTCTTAATAATTATGATTGGACAAAAAATTGGTCGTTTTTAGATTTTATCCGAGATATAGGAAAACATATCTCAGTTAATTATATGATGGCAAAGGATAGTGTTAAAAAGCGTTTGGAAACTGGAATATCATTTACTGAATTCTCCTACCAATTACTTCAAGGTTATGATTTCAAATACTTGTATGAAAACTATAATTGTCGATTACAAATGGGCGGTTCCGATCAATGGGGAAATATAACCACAGGAACAGAGCTAATTCGCAGAATGATGCAAGGGGAAGCTTTTGCATTAACTTGTCCTTTGATAACTAAAGCAGACGGCGGTAAATTCGGCAAAACAGAAAAAGGTAATATTTGGTTAGACTCTGAGAAAACCTCTCCGTATGCTTTCTATCAGTTTTGGTTAAATTGTACTGATGAGGATGCAAAGAAATTCATAAGAATTTTCACGCTCTTTTCTAAGAAAGAAATTGAAGAACTTGAAAAACAACATGACCAAGCTCCTCATTTACGAACACTTCAAAAAAATCTTGCAAAAGATCTAACAATAAGAGTTCACGGAGAAAAAGAGTTTTATTCTTCTTTAGAAGCTTCAGAAATACTTTTTGGGAAAGGAACAACAGAAACGCTAAAAAAACTTGATGAAAAAACATTATTATCTATATTCGATGGGGTTCCTATGTTCGATATTGATAAGAAAGAATTCAGCGAAGGAATTAATATAATTGAATTAGTTGCTGGAAAAACAAATCTCCTGGCATCTAAAAATGAAGCAAGAAGAACATTAAAGGAAAATGCACTTTCAATAAATAGAACAAAGGTAAATGAAGATTATATCTGTGCCGAATCTGACCTACTTAATGGAAAGTATATCTTAGTTCAAAAAGGAAAGAAAAACTATTATTTGATTATTGCTAAATAGGAATAGGAAAAAATGGCATAAAAAAAAGCAGCCTCAGGATATGGGACTGCTATTTTTGTTTAATACCAGATTAATCTGGATTAAATTACTTAGCTGGAGTTTCTGCTGGAGTTTCAGTTGCAGTTTCAACAACAACTTCTTCTTGAACTGGAGTTTCAACTGCAGTTTCAGTTGGAGTTTCAGTTTTTCCACCACATGCAGCGAATACGCTAGCAACAGCTAATAAAAACAATGCTTTTTTCATTTTTTTTGTTTTAATTGGTTTGACAATTCATTTGTTTTAACATCTGCAAAATTACAAAAAAGAATGATACAAGGATTAAAAATTACGTTTTTTTATTTTTTTAACTTTTTCAATAAGAAAAATCTCTGCGCATTTTCTTAATTTTATTATCTCCTGGTAGATGATATTGAGCTGAATCTAAAACTCTTATGGCTTCTTGTTTTTTATTTAATTTGATTTTTGTTTCTGCAAGATCTAACCAAGCATTAGCTGTATATTTATATTTTGAAATGTAATTTGATATAATTGTATCAGCAATTTCATATTTTTCTAATGCAGAATACTTTCGATAAAGAATTCTAACAGGGTCATAACAAAGAGGTTTCATCTGAATACATTTTCTTGACCAATATTCAGCACTATCTAACATATTTAGCTTGAAATAATAATTTGATAAACGATATTCTTTTAAAGCAAGATAGGGGTTTGAATTATCATTTATAATGACATCAACGGCTTTTCTCCATTTTTTTTCTACGTCAAATCTCATCCCTTTTGTTAGAGCAATTGGATTGGCATTCTCATCAATTGTTGGAATTGGCGGAAACATTTTTTCCCATTGTTCTGCTTTAAATTTTATTCTTTTACTCCCATTAGTTTGAAGAATTTTAGCCTTTTGCATTATCGATGAAACATAATGCAACGTTTCAATTGTTGTTATTAATATTGTTAGAATCGCTATAAATATTAGGATTAATTTAGCGTTAGATTGATTATAAGTTTTCTTTATTGTTTTAATGTAAGTGACTAAAATCATCGACATCCCAAGGGCAAGATATAATTGACAATCTGCTCTTTCTAATGGGAAATTAAACATTGCGTCATTCAAATATGTTATAACACATAGGAAACCTGCAAAGGAAATAAATCTGTGGATATCACTAACTTCTCTTTTGAATTGAGTTTTTAAAAATAATATTAAAGCTGAAAGAAATAATGATAAATAGCTGAATAATCCAAATATCCCTAACTCCGACCACATTTCTAAAAAATCATTATGAGCATGGTCACTAACAACAAAATTACTTTTTTGCTTAGTCTCAACTCTCATTATTGCTAATTTATGGTTTCCTATTCCATAACCTAGCCAAGGATTATCCTTTATAATAGTTATTGTATTTTTCCAGATTTTCAACCTACCCTTGCTATTGCCCTCTTCAATTGACTTAAATCTATTTGAAACCGAATATGTGCTCTCTGTAAAATCATCTTTATCGGCCAGTCCACTTACTTTACAATAATGTTTAAAATTATATTTAATAAAATAGTCTCCATTAATAAAACCTAACATTGCGGAACTAACAATAAAAGCAATAATTAATAGGAATTTCTTAGATTTTTTATACTTAAAAACTACAAAAAAAGCATATGAAGAAAGTAAAACTAACTGAAAAATTAGCCCTATAAAACTAGTTCTTGCACTAAGTATTACTAAGCAAAAGGTTAGTCCAAATATTAAAATTAGCGAAAACCATTTTACCCAATTCCTTCTAAAAATGAATGCATAATAGAGAAATGGTAATTTAAAAAGTATGGCAGCAGCAAATATGTTTTTATTTCCGTAGAAACCATTAATATATAAATTTCTTCTTGGGTTAATATGAACATCTAGATAATAATATGCAATAATGCACCAAAGTATATTTACTACACTAATAATTAAAGTTAGAGTAATAATAGAATTGAATAAAGAAGGTTTCTTTGTGAGAAATATTGATAGATAAATGAACATCAGATATATAATTATCCATCGATTGATAGTTACAATACTTTCAGAAAAATTAATAGATTGGAAAAAAGACAAAAGCATCATTGCAATCAATAAAAGCCAAGAATAACTTATAATATTTTTAAAAATTGTATCGGAAAAGAAATTTTTATTTATTAAGGTGTATTTTATAAGAAAGAATATTGAAGCACAATTTAGAACAGCAAAAACATAGTGTTTCATTGTTGTTGAATCTAAAACCCAAAGCGGAGGGAAAATTTGAGATAATAAATATATTGAAATTAAAACACTCCCAATTAGGTATATATTTTTGAAGCCCTTATTTTTTGTTTGATTAAACTCTTTATGTATTTCCATTATCATAAATTTATTGAGTGCAAAAATACATAAAAAATAGAGAATAACTTAAAATAGCACCATTTGAAATAAAAAAATTATAGCCCAAAACTTTTGATATATTATCCTAGTTTTAAAAAAAAATGTACCTTTGTCCGTCAATTAATAAAATTTAATACTAAACAAATACATTTTAGAAATGAAAAAATTAATCGTAACCATCTCCTTAGTTTTAACAATAGGTTTGTTCTGCTCTCAAGTTTATGCACAACAAGGTAAATTTAAAGGTATAGTTAAATATACATTAACATGGGAGGGTGAAGCTGTTCCCCCTGGTGCGCCAACAACATTAGAAATTAAAGTTTTTGAAAATCAAACTGCTTTTGACGATATTTTTTCAGGCAGCAAGGTTATTACTAATTCAACATCAGGAATTTCATATTCAATGTTTGATTTCTCACAAGTTCCAGTTGAGGGAGTAACAGGAAAATGGTATATAAAGGATAAATTAGAACCAAAAGACATAGAGAACAACACCTATAAAATATCTTCTGAAACAAAAGAAATTGCAGGTAAAAAAGTTAAAAAGGTTGATGTTACCTTTAAATCTGAAGATGGTACAGAAAAAAATGAAGTAATTTGGATATGTGATGAAATGGGACCAGAACAAGATTTAAGATTTTATCCAGGCTTAAAGGGTATGCCTTTTGAATTCCCTGTTGACATTGAAAAATACAAAATTACCTTTAAAGTTAGTGAAATTATTGAAGGAGGAAAGGTTGAAAAAGCAGATATGCTACTCCCAACAGGTTTTGAAGAAGTTACAATTGAAGAATTTCAAGAGATAATTGCAACACTAATGGAAGCATATGGTGGTGGAAGCGACAGTGATATATAATTTTTTTAAGAAAAGAATTTATAAGATACTGTGGAAAAGGATACAAAGAAAAAAAAGACGACTGACAATTTTAAAAAGGATATAAAAGAAAAACCAACAACTAAGGAAAAACCTATGAATATGATTAAGTCAACAATTCATAGTGAATTATTTATTAGGGTTGTAGGAACTTTTTTTGTTCTATTATCTGTTTTTCTGTTTTTTTCCTTTGTATCTTTTTTTATTTCATGGAAACTTGACTATAATATTGTTGAATCCTCTTCAGCATGGGATTTACTTTCAGGAAGCAAAAACATTAAGAATTGGGGTGGAACCATTGGAGCTTTCCTTTCTTATATAATGATTGTAAGCAGTTTTGGGATAGCATCTTTTGGGTATATTCTTATTTTCACAATTATTGGTTTGAGATTTTTCGGAATTAAATTTAATACTTTTGGGAGAATTATCATTTATACATTTATAATAATGTTGTGGTTATCTTCCGTAATTGGGTTTGTAGTATATTTTTTTAAATTAGAAAATTTCTATGAACTTGCAGGAGTTGTTGGAATTTCAATTAACACTTGGCTCCACAGTTTTTCTGGTAATGTTGGAGCTATTCTAATATTAATTTTCTTTACTATCACTCTACCAATGATAATGTTTGGGGTTAAATATACATTTATTAAAGATATATTTCAAAAAATATCCAAGCAAGCTGATAACAAGAAGGAATCAAATATAGAAATCCCTAAAGAAGTTGAATCCAAAGAAAATGAATCGGATGATATTAATCCAATTCAAGAAGACATTAAGCTTAGTCCAACAAATATTTCAAAAGAACAGAGTAATGATATTGATGGATTAACTGAGCTAGAAAAAGAAAAGCTACTTCAATTCGAGATTAAAGAAAATCAAACTCAAAATTCATTACAACCAAACTTTAATCAAAATAGCGAAGAAGCCTATAAATTTGATAAAAATAATATTGAACAGAATCAACCTAAGAAAAAATCAGATAAAGATGTTGAGCTTGAATTTGAAATTGATTCAACTAACCAACAAAATCAAAATATTGCAGTAGTATCAAATCAAAACCAAATTTTAGGCGAAGCTGAAACTAATGAAGATGAAACTCTTCATCGAAATGATATTACAACAACTTACGACCCAAAAGAGGATTTATCTTCCTTTGTTTTCCCTTCAACAGATTTTCTTGTAAATTATGAAGAAAGAAATCAAGAAGTAAAACAAGAAGAATTAGTTGCAAACAAAGATAGAATTGTAAATACTTTAAAGAATTATAATATTGATATTTCTAAGATTGTTGCAACCCCTGGTCCAACAGTAACCCTTTACGAAATAGTTCCTGCACCAGGCATTAGAATTTCTAAGATTAAAAACTTAGAAGACGACATAGCCCTTAGCCTTTCGGCTCTTGGCATACGTATAATTGCACCAATTCCAGGAAGAGGAACAATTGGAATTGAGGTTCCAAACCAACATCCTCAAATTGTTTCAATGAAAACTATGCTTAATTCAATTGAATTTAAGGAAAGTAAATTTGAACTACCAATTGCAATTGGAAAGACAATTTCAAATAAACCTTACATTACTGACCTTGCAAAAATGCCCCACCTTCTAATGGCAGGAGCAACAGGACAAGGAAAATCTGTTGGATTAAATGCAATCATTTCTTCATTACTTTATAAGAAACATCCCGCCGAACTAAAATTCGTAATGGTTGACCCTAAAAAAGTAGAGCTATCTCTTTACACAAAAATTGAAAGACATTATCTTGCAAAGCTTCCAGACTCAGAGGAAGCAATTATTACGGATACAAGAAAGGTTGTTAGAACAATAAATTCTCTTTGCATTGAAATGGATCAACGATACGATTTATTAAAAAATGCTCAGGTAAAAAACATCAAAGAATATAATCCAAAATTCTGTTCAAGAAAACTTAATCCAGAGAATGGACATAGGTTCTTGCCATATATTGTTTTGGTTATAGACGAGTTTGCTGACTTGATTATGACTGCAGGAAAAGAAATTGAAATGCCAATTGCTCGTTTGGCACAATTGGCTCGTGCTGTTGGAATTCATCTTATTATTGCAACCCAAAGACCTTCTGTTAACATTATAACTGGTATAATTAAAGCTAACTTTCCTGTTCGTGTTGCATTCCGTGTTACTTCAAAAATTGACTCAAGGACAATTCTTGATATGGGGGGTGCAGACCAATTAATTGGTCGAGGAGATATGCTACTTTCTTCAGGCAATGAAATTATTCGCCTTCAATGTGCGTTAATAGATACAGAAGAAATTGAACAAGTTGCTGAATTTATTGGAAGTCAAAGAGGATATCCAGAAACCTTCCTTTTGCCTGAATATATTGACGAAAATTCTGAACCAAATAAGGAATTTGACCCTAAACAAATTGATGATAAGTTTGAAGAAGCAGCAAGAATTATTGTTACCCTTCAACATGGTTCAACCTCAATAATTCAACGAAAACTATCGCTTGGATACAATAGGGCAGGAAGAATAATAGATCAGCTGGAAGCAGCAGGGATTGTTGGCCCATTTGAGGGTTCAAAAGCAAGGGATGTTAAGATTAAGACTGAGATGGAATTGGACGAATTATTAAAGGGATATTTAGGAAAATAGATTATGAAAAAAATTGTTTTATTTATTATATTATTTACAGGCTTAACATTGGTTACTTTTGCTCAAAAAGAAATTCAAAATGGAGTTGTAGTTGATAAACAAGCTCAAAAGATTATTACAAATATTTCTTCAACTCTAAAAACAGAATCCCCAATAAGCTTAAATTTCTCAATCTCACAAAAGGGACAAAAAACTTCTGACAAAGGAACATTAAAAATAAATGGGAATAAATATACTGCTTCTTTTTCTGGAAATAATATTTATTGTGATGGAAATACTGTTTGGATTTACCAAAAGGAAACAAACGAAGTAAATATCAATAATATAGAAGATACAGAAAACGAAATACTAAATATTTCAAAATTTATTTCAGAAGCCAACACAAAGTTTAGGCCAAAACTTATTAGAGAAGAAAAAGGGAATTACGTAATTGATCTTGCCCCTAAAACAAAATCCGAATTTTCAAAAGTAAGATTAAGGTCAAACAAACAAACCAATAGAATTCACTCAATTGAAGTAAACTATAAGAAAGGTAATGTTTACACCTATTTGATTTCAAATTATAAAACAAAAATACAATCAAAAGATATCGACTTTGTTTTTAATAAGAAAGACTATCCATCAGCTATTATTGTTGATTTAAGATAGCCCCTCCTATTTCAAACTTGCTTTTTCTTTATTGTCTTTTCCCTTTTTATTCTTACCTATTTTATTTGAAATTTCAGGATACCTTCCTCCAAAATAGAATATCTTTGACCAATATTTATCGTTTAGGCTGGATATAATTACTCCTTTTGAAGTGGATGCATGAACAAAAGCATCATTACTTAAGTAAATACCTACATGAGTGACCTTATTCTTCCTCCCATTAAAGAAAACTAAATCGCCTTCTTTTAATTCCGATTTTTCAGGGATAGGAATAACAGCCTTAGATATTTCTTGAGCAGTTCTAGGTAGAGAAATTCCGTAAACTTCCTTGTATACATTCAATACAAAACCACTACAATCCACTCCTTTTTTAGTTGTACCACCTAAACGATGAGGAGTTCCTATCCAATCCTTACAATATTCAGTAAGTTCTGTCTTTGGAATTTTAGTAGTATTTCTATTATGATATTTGGAATCTCTTTTATTTTTAATAGGTTTTCCTCCAGCTTCTGAATCCCATTCAATATTCCAAGCCTCCTCTTCCCTATCCTCTGTGGTTAAATTCTTAAGAAAAGAACAGCTAGAAAGAGAAAGAGAACAAATAAGTAATATAATATATAAGTAACGTTTCTTCATTTTTAATCAATAAGTCTTAATTCCAACAAAAAGAAATAAGGTATTATTTCCATTGCAAAAATAACACCTTATTTCTTATAATAGGTAATTAAAATAAGCTTTTCGAGTTTTTCTACAAACCTTTCACCCCTTCGGGGAAATTCTATAAATCCTCTAATCCTGATTCTGAAAAAAAAACTTACTCAATATTTTTCCTTAATAAAAAAGAATTTTTCCTTAATAAAAATATTTTTTTCCTTAACTTATTTTGAAATAGATTAAGGTTAAATTCAACTAAACTTGATGTTTTTCCGTAGTGCTGTATTTCTTTGTTTTGCAAAGCAACTTTCCGTCGAGGCTGTATTGAAACATTGTATTCAAGACAGCCTCTTATGTTTTACGGATTATATTCTATTTAATTTGTTTGAATTTCTTTAAATCCTTTACCTAAAATCTCACTACTATCTACAACATTAATAAATGCATTTTCATCTATTTTCTTTATTCCTTCCTTAAGACGCACAAATTCTGTCCTTGAAACTGTTGTATAGATAATTTTTCTTTCTGTTCCTTGATACATACCACTACAATTAATACATGTACCCCCTCTGTTTAAATCGTTAAGTATTGCACAACGAACTTCTTCATATTTATCACTGACAATAAATAGTGTCTTATATGTTTTTAAACCATCTATTACCATATCAATTATTTTACTTTCTATTACAATTAATAGAATTGAATAGATAGGTAGACGGAATTGTCCAAATGCAAAAAGGGTTGTAAGTGTTATGGTTGAATCTACAATAAGAACCAATGTTCCTAATGATATTTTAGTGTATTTATTTAGTATCATTGCAATAATATCCGATCCTCCTGAGGTTGCTCCTGATTTAAATATCATCCCTATTGCTAATCCATATATTAGTCCTGCAATTAATGTATTTAAGAAATAATCTGGAACGAAATTTAGTTGGCCGGCAGGTGCATTTGCTAATAATCCATCATGAATTACTGGTTGATATCCCCAAGTTGTTTCTAAAAGCCATACAAATCCTAAAATCAGGAAGGTTGACACCACTGTTTTAACTCCAAATTTTGGACCTAAAATCCAAGTTCCTAATAGTAGAAGTGGAATATCCATGCAAAATGCATAATAACTGATTTTCCAAGGCCAAAGGGTGTTGAAAACGTTAGCCAATCCATAAGTTCCTCCTGGTGCTAACCTATAAGGGTTAACAAACATCACATCTCCGGCTGCAAATAAAAAGCTCCCTATTAATATAAATAGATATGCTTTAATCCATTGTTTTGAAAACAATTTTTCTTTTTTCTCTGTAGTCATTTTCTTATTTCTGTTAAAAATTTTATTCATTAAAAGTTTGCAAAGGTAGCCCTTAATCTCTAATTATCCAATTATCCTAATAATAAATAATTTATTGCTTTGGTTGGTTTATTCAGATATATAGTATTATCTTTGCACGCTTTTAACAAAGAAGAATTTAGAGAGATGAACAAACTATTAGCTATTTTTTTATTTGCCCTATCTATCTTACCTTCAATTGCTATCTCGCAAGATGTTCACCCAAAGGTTAGATTAAAATTTGATACTCGTTTTGACTTTGAAACATGGATTCCAACAAATAAAGACTCCAATACTGTTTCAAGTTTAAATGGAAAGTATTTCAACATTATTATTGATGGAGAGATTAATGAAAAGTTTTCCTATAATTATCGTCAGCGTTTTTCTATGAATGCAGTAGATAATTTTCAAATGGCAGGAAAAGAAAATATGAACAATTTCCATTCCATTGATTGGGCATATCTTAATTATAAGATAGATGATGCGTTCACTCTGTCAGCAGGAAAACAAGTTGTTATGATTGGAGGCTGGGAATATGATTATGCTCCAATTGATCAATATTTTTGGTCTAATTTCTGGAATAATGTTTATTGTTATGAAATTGGAGCTATGATTAACTACACAAGCCCTAACAAAAATCATAATCTTGGATTCCAAATCTCCAACTCTCCTTTCTCAACAAAAAATCTTTCAAGCCTATATTCCTATAATATGATTTGGTATGGAAACATGGATTGGTTTAAAACTATCTATTCTGTTAATATGGTTGAATATGAAAAGGGTCATTTCATTAATTATATTGTTTTGGGGAATAAGTTTAATGTTGGGAAATTCTCTTTTGAGCTTGACTTAATGAATAGAGCATCTTCAAAACAAAGCAACTTCTTTGCTGACTATACTATTATTGGAAATGGAATATATAATATAAACAAGAAATTAAGAATCTTCACTAAGGCAGGTTACGACCAAAACAAAGCTCAAAATCCGCAAGATTTATTTGCTTATGATAGATATGTTGTTCCCGGAACTGAATATTTGTTTTATGGAGTAGGAATTGAGTATTTCCCATTAAAAGAAAATAAAGATGTACGTCTTCATGCATTTTGGGCAAGCAATAATGCAGATGTAAAATACAACACTTTCAATATTGGATTGAGTTGGAAGATGAAAGTTTTAGAGAGAAAATAAAAATAATAAAAATAACTATATATGAAGTTTAAATCATTGAAGTTTTTAACAAGAAGAAGAATTGAGGCAGGTATCTTTCTTATAATCTTCTTTGGATCATTTAGCTATATTGGTGGCATTATGGGATTACCCAATATGCTAAATACAATTATGCAAACCTCTTATCATCTTTTGATGGAAACAGTACTCTATATTATGGGCATCACTGTTTTGTCTGGAGCTTTAGGAAAATTACTTACAGAGTTTGGGGTTGTTCGTTTAATTGAAGTTTTACTTAAACCTCTTATGAAACCTCTTTTTCATTTGCCAGGAGTTGCAGCATTAGGAGCTGTTCTTACTTTTCTTTCTGATAATCCTGCAATTATTTCTCTTGCAAAAGATAGGAATTTCAGCCAATACTTTAAAAAATATCAATTAATTTCTCTAACTAATTTCGGAACTGCCTTTGGAATGGGTTTAGTTGTTATAATATTTATGGCAGGAAGAGGATTTGCTTCGGGGGCTATGATAGGATTGATTGGAGCTGCGATTGGAAGTATTATTTCGACAAGAATTATGCAAAGAATGACAATTAAGGCATATCCTGAGTTTAAAACCGAAGAAGTTGAAGGAGGTGACGAACAAAAAATATCATTTAAATCAGAAGGTAGCATATTCTTAAGAGTTTTAAATTCTATTTTGGATGGAGGTAAAACAGGTGTTGATTTGGGACTTGCTATTATTCCAGGTGTTTTAATTATTTCGACTTTTGTAATGATGATTACCTTTGGTCCTTCAGCAAATGGATACACAGGACAAGCTTATGAAGGAATTGCAATTCTTCCATACCTTGCAGGAAAGATAGGATTTGTATTCGAATGGTTATTTGGGTTCTCCAGTCCTGAATTAGTTGCCTTTCCAATAACTTCACTTGGAGCAGTTGGAGCAGCACTTGGTTTAGTTCCAAAATTTCAAGCAGCAGGCCTTATTGATGCCAATGCAATTGCAGTATTTACAGCAATGGGAATGTGTTGGAGCGGTTTTTTAAGCACACATACAGCAATGCTTGACTCTCTTGGATATAGAAAGCTAACAGGAAAAGCTATTATTTCACACACAATAGGAGGACTTTTCGCAGGAATAGCAGCACACTGGTTATTTGTATTGATAAGTATTCTATAAAATTGTTTTTCTTTGATAAGAAATTTAATAAAAAAAGCCATTTGAAATTTATCAAATGGCTTTTCTATTATCTATTGAATATTTATTCTTTATTTACGTTAGTCTTTTCAAACACTTCTTTAAGCTATCTTCCCAATGAGGAATTTCAATTGAAAGATAATCTTTTAAAGGTTGTTTATCCAAAACACTATATGAAGGTCTTGGTGCAGGTGAAGGATATTCTTTTGATAGTATAGGATTTACCTTACAATTAATTCCTTCAAGTTCCATTATCTTCTTTGCAAAATCATACCAACTACAAACTCCTTCATTTGTATAATGAAGAATCATTTTAGTTTCTGGAGTCAAATGATTTAAACATTCCATAATTGATATTGCTAAGTCATAAGCAAATGTAGGAGATCCTACTTGGTCATAAACAACATTTATAGACTCCTTTTCCTTACCTAAACGAATCATTGTCTTAACAAAGTTTCCTCCAAATTCAGAATAAAGCCAAGCTGTACGAATTATAATGTATGAAGAAACATTTTCTTGAATATTCTTTTCTCCTTCTAATTTAGTTTTTCCATAAGCTGAATTAGGATTAGTATCTTTATCTAAAGGTTGGATTGGAGTGTTTTTAGTATTGCCAAATACATAATCTGTTGAAATATGTATTAATCCAATTCCTCTTTTCTCTGCTTCAATGGCTAGATATTTTGGAGCAATAGAATTTAATAGTTCAGCTTTATCATAATCATTCTCGGCTTTATCAACAGCAGTATATGCAGCACAATTAATAATTGCAAAGAATTCTTGAGTGTCTAAATAATTAGATGTTGCTTTCTGAGAAGTTATATCTAATTCTTCATAGTCAGTAAAAAAAAGTTTATAATCAGAATAGTCCTTAGAAATAACTTTTAAACTACTCCCTAACTGACCATTTCCTCCTGTTACTAATATGTTTTTCATCCTTTTATTTTGTTCCAATTCCTTCGTAGTAGAAGCCTAATTCTCTCATTTCTTTTCCTTCATAAATGTTTCTACCATCAAGAAGTACTAATTTATTCATACTCTTTTTAACTTTTTCCCAATTAGGCAAACGAAATTCCTTCCATTCAGTAAGAAGCAGTAATGCATCAGCATTTTCAACTACTTCATATTCATCTTGACAATATTCAATTTTTATATTTTGAAGTCTTCTTTTTGTTTCTTCCATTGCAATTGGATCGTAAACTCTTATTTTACATCCTTGTTTCGATAATGCATTTAAGATATATAAAGAAGGAGCTTCTCTCATATCATCTGTTTCTGGTTTGAATGATAATCCCCATATAGCAATTGTTTTGTTATTTAAATCTGGATAAATCGCTTTTAGTTTGTTGAATAGAACTAATTTTTGTTCATCATTTGTATCTTCAGCTGCCTTAACAACTCTTAATTCAATATCGTTTTCAAGTCCAGTTTTGTAAAGAGCTTTCACATCTTTAGGGAAACAAGATCCGCCATAACCTATTCCTGAATAAAGGAATTTACTCCCAATTCTTGGATCACTTCCTATTCCTTTTCTAACCATATTAACATTTGCACCAACTTTTTCACACAGATTTGCAACCTCATTCATAAAACTAATTCTAACTGCTAACATTGCATTTGCTGCATATTTTGTCATTTCTGCAGAAGGAACATCCATATAAATTACATTATGACCATTCAAAGTAAAAGGTTTGTATAGACGAGTCATAATTTCTTCTGCTTTCTGAGATTCAACTCCAACAACAATTCTATCTGGAGATAAAAAGTCTTTAACAGCATTTCCTTCTTTTAGAAATTCTGGATTTGATGCTATATCAAAATCTATATTCTTTCCCCTTTTGTCTAATTCGTCCTGTATTGCTTTCTTAACTTTTTGAGCTGTCCCAACAGGAACAGTACTCTTTGTTACTACCAAGCAATAATTGTTCATATTTTCACCAATTTGCTTAGCAACATCTAAAACATATTTCAAATCCGCACTACCATCTTCATCTGGAGGAGTTCCAACTGCACTAAAAATCACATCAGTTCCTTCAATACAATCAGCTATATTGGTTGAAAACTTTAATCTACCTTTAGCCACATTTTTTTCTATAAGTTCATCTAACCCTGGTTCGTAGATTGGAGATATTCCTTTTCTTAGGTTTTCAATTTTCTTATGGTCTATATCAACGCATATAACATCAATACCCATTTCAGCAAAACAAGTACCTGTTACTAAACCTACATATCCTGTGCCAACAATAACTGTTCTCATATATTTATTTTATTATTATTATTAATTCTATGTTGCAAATATCAGAAATTTATGAAAGCAAGACAAGAAAAAAATAAAGAAAAAAAGATACTTATTATAGATAATTAATAAATTAGTTTTTTTTAGAATTTACCTCCAAGCCATCTTACTAAATCATTTCCATTTGCATAAATAAGTAATGCAAAAAGGAGAATCATTCCAACCATTTGAGCTCGTTCAAGAAATTTATCCCCTGGTTTTCTTCTTGTTACAATTTCCCAAAGGGTAAACATGACATGACCTCCATCTAATCCTGGTATCGGAAGGATATTCATAAAAGCTAAAATAATTGATAAAAAAGCTGTCATATTCCAAAAAATTGACCAATTCCATGATGAAGGGAATAAATTACCTATTGTGCCAAACCCTCCAAGTTGTGATGCTCCCTCTTTTGAAAATATAAACTTAAATTGTTTTACATAGTTTATTAAAGTCTGAGTTCCTTGAGCCACTCCAGCTGGAATTGATTCAAAAAAACCATATTCAATCTCTTTGGTTGGGAAAATTAAATAAGGGCTTCTTGCAACAGCTCCTATTTTTCCATTTTCATCAAGAGTAAACGAAACTCTTTTTGAAACTTTATCTCTGAAATATTCTATTGATACTTCTTTAGATTTATGTTTTGCTATTTCTTGAACAAAATCTGTAAATGTTGGAGTTAATATTCCATTAATTGAAACAATACTGTCTCCTATTTTCATTCCATTTTGCTGCGCAATAGAACCTAAGGCAAAATTATCAACAACAAAAGGAAAACGAGGAGAAGCAAATTGTTTGGCATTGGCAGATATCATTTGTTTGGCAAAATCCTTTGGCAAATCTATCTTAATTGTTTCAACACCTCTTTTTATTGTACATGAACTTGATTCATCAAGCAGAAGTTTCTCAACTGCATCTTGCATTTCATAAACAGGTTGAGCATTTACTGCAAGAATTATATCTCCATTTTGGAATCCATTCTTTAATGCTACTTCTGTATAATCATATCCCATGGTTGCATTTTGGATTGGAAGAGTTTCTTGTCCCCAATAGAATAACATCATTGAAAAAATGACAAGGGCACCAATAAAATTCATAATAACACCTCCAAGCACAATAAGTAGTCTTTGCCATGCTGGTTTTGAACGATATTCCCAAGGGTGAACTTCAGAAGATAGTTGATCTGCAGATGTAGTGTTTTCGTCAATCATACCTGAAATTGCACAGTAGCCTCCAAGAGGGAGCCACCCTATTCCCCATTCAGTGTGAGTTTCATCTTCGGTAAAGCTTTCTGGAGATTTTCTACTAAACCAGCTCAATTGCCATTTTCCCTTAATTTTCTTAGCTCTTAGAATCGAAAAGTATGGATTAAAGAAAAGATAAAATTTATCAACTCTGGTTTTAAATATTCTTGCAAATAAATAATGGCCTAATTCATGAATAAATACTAATAGTGATAATGATACTAATAATGCTAATATTTTCATTTGTGTTTATTGTTATTTGTAGTTTAAATGTATTATTTTTTTAATAGCAGTGAACTTAATTCTTCTCTAACTTCCTTATCGGTTTCAAAATAGTTATTAACGTCCGGTTTTGCAATAAAATTGTATTTATTCATTGCCATTTCTATCTTTTGAGCAATATCTAAAAAACTAATTCTTCCTTCTAAAAAACTTTCTACTGCAATTTCATTTGCAGCATTCATAATTGTTGGAATATTCCCTCCTTTTTCTAATGCTTGATATGCTAAATTTAAACATTTAAAAACTTCGAAATCTGGCTTTTCAAATGTAAAACTTGGATAATCATATATATTAAATTTAGGAAAATTAGATTTTAGTCTCTCAGGATACGATAAGGCGTATTGAATTGGTAATCGCATATCAGCTAAGCCTAACTGAGCCTTTAATGAACCGTCTTCAAATTCAACAAAAGAATGGATGGCTGATTGTGGATGGACTACTGTTTCTATCTTCTTTGCATCTAAGCCAAACAGCCATCTTGCTTCAATTACTTCCAAACCTTTATTCATTAGAGTTGCAGAGTCAATTGTTACTTTTTTACCCATAGTCCAATTGGGATGTCGAAGAGCTTGTTCAGGTGTAACTTTTTTAAGCTCATCTTTATTTTTTCCTCTAAATGGACCTCCTGATGCTGTAAGAATAATTTTTTCAATTGGGCTATAATATTCTCCTGCTAAGCATTGAAAGATAGCTGAATGTTCAGAATCAACTGGGATTATTGGAACATTGTTTTCTTGAGCTAATCGGGTTACTAATTCTCCAGCTACAACCAATGTTTCTTTATTTGAAAGTGCTATTGGACTTCCTGCTTCAATTGCTTTGAGTGTTGGCTTTAATCCTGCAAAACCAACTAATGCCATCAGAACAATATCAATTGTTTCCATTTGAACAATATCCTCAATTGATTCTTGACCAGCAAAAACTTTTATATCAGTTTTAGATAATGCTTCTTTAACTTTAATATATTGGCTTTTATCTGCAATAACTACTGCATTTGGATCAAACTTTAAGGCTTGTTCTATTAACAAGTCTGCTTGTTTGTTGGCAGTTAGAACTTCTACAGAAAATTTATTTTTATGATGTTCAATAACTTCTAAGGTTTGCTTGCCTATAGAACCTGTTGAACCTATAATTGCTACTCTTTTTTGTTCCATGTGAGTTACTCTGTTAGTTAATCTCTTTTTTTATAATTTTTCAAAAGAAAGTCGAAGTAGTGAATCTTCTTTTGAACGTTTAAGTTGTATAATATCATAGTTTTTGAGGGTATCATTTGTCTGAGAAGTAATTTGAGGTATATCTTCACCATAAACTATCATTCTTATATTATTCAGCATCAATTCTTGTTGACGAATAATATTTGTTAGTGAATCAATTTTTTCAGCATTTTTATAAGTTTGGGCTTCCATTTTTTCATTGGAGTAGCCTGGAATATACTCTCTAAGAGGAGTAAAAGCAATCAAAACTGTTGTCAGAATGATTAATATTATCACACTTAATCCTATTGCAGTAAAAAGATTAATCCCTGTTAGTTTGAATGTAAATTTTTCGGTAAAGGTATCAGAATCCAGAACAATCAGTCGATGCTTATGTTTTAATTGAGGATAAAAACTCTTCCACTTATTTTTAAGTTTCCAAAACTTTTTTCTCATTTACCTACCCTCTTCTTATGTATGTACCCCACATCAATTTCTTTCTGATTGCATCAAAAAAACTTTGATTATTCATTCTTATGAGTTTAACTTGAAAATCTGCTTTTTGAATCAAAACACTAAATGGAGCTTTAACCAAGCTACATTGAGAGTCAATATAAATTAGCAAGTTTTCATTTAACTCTCTAACTTCTAATTTAATAATAGAAGTATCTGGAATAATTATTGGACGAAAAGTTAAATTATGAGGGCAAATTGGAGTTATGCCTACGCAAGAAGATTTGGGAGATATGATTGGCCCTCCTGCACTCATATTATAGGCTGTTGAGCCTGTTGGTGTGGTTACTATTACTCCATCAGCAGTGTATGTTGCCAAAAATTCATCATCAACATAAATTGAAATATCCAACAATTCCCCTGCCTTTGAAGAACGGAGGCAAATATCATTCAATGCATACTTATCATTTATATCTAACAGTTTATCATCAACCTTTAAAATTGAATGATTTTCAATATTAAAATTTTTCGCCTCTAATTCTTCTAATAAATTAAAAATCCCTTCTCTTCCAACTGAGGTTAGAAAACCTAAATGACCAATATTGATTCCAATAATTGGTATTTGAGATTTTTCTATTATTGGTAGAGTATCAAGCAAGGTTCCATCTCCACCCAAAGAAAGTAAAATATCAGCCCCTTCTTCCAACTCTTTTTTATTTGAAAAAGTCTTATGTGGCTTGGAAAATCCTATTTTATCTTTTATCTTTTCATAGAAAGTGCTATAAATAAAGACATAAGGATTAGTACGCTCAATTTCTGAAATAAGATTTTGAACATATTTAATATCATCTTGCTTAGGAGTCCTTCCATATAGAGCAACCTTCATATTTTTTCTTAGTTTATTTTAGACATATCAATATCAAATGTCCCACAAGGAGTGTTACAAAGCAAAACACAATTTTCGCAACTTGATAATTCGCCATGCAAACGACGCTTTATGATATCTTGCAATTTGTCCACTAACTCCTCAATAGATGCTTTGGATAGAATTTCTGTGCAGAAAGCAAACATCAACAACATCCTTGCACTTCTTTCAGAAATGCCCCTACTTCTCATATAAAACATTGCAGATTCATCTAATTGGCCAACTGTTGCTCCATGAGAACATTTAACGTCATCGTTATAAATCTCCAAGAAAGGTTGGGTGTTTACAATTGCCTTATCTGTCAGAAGAATATTTCTATTGTTTTGCATAGCCTCTGTAAAAGAAGCATATTTCATTACTCTTATATGTCCTTTAAATTGTGCCCTTGCAGAATCATCAAGAATTCCTTTATAGTTTTGAATTGAGCTACAATTAGGTTTATTGTGAGATACATAAACTAAATTATCGACTACCTGTTCTTTGTCCGCCAAATACAAACCATTTAAATCCGCCTTTGAATATTCTCCCTCAAAAGAAACATTGAGGTTGTTTTTAATGTTCCCACCATTAATACTTAGCCAAAATGTTTTCAATTGAGCATTATTTGCTAAAACAAAATTAGTATTTGTGATGATTGAAGAAGAATTGTTTATATTCTCCATCTTATAATATTCCAAGGAAGAATTATTTTCCAAGAAAATATTAATATTGCTCTCGGTAGAACTTATATTTCCATTTACTGTATCATCACAATAAATTAGTTTTATATGACTATCTTCTCCAACAATAATTATACTTTTAGATTCTATGCTTATGGGCTCATTAGCCTTAATAACATCAAGAATTTGAAGAGGTATTTCCAAAGATATATTATCTGGAATATATATAAAAAGACCTTCTTGATTTTGTTCAATTGAATTTAGAAGGTTCTTTGACTCTATAATTGAGTGATGTTTTTCAATAGCTGTTTGAATAGTACAAATGATAATATCCTTAGTTATTGAAATTTCATTATTTTTATTATTTTCAAAGAAGAATCCATTGTATTGGTTAATACGAAAAGTTTTTAGTTGAGAAATGTTACAACTAAAATTAATAAAATCTTCTTCATTTGGTCTTACTGCTTTTTTGTAATTATCCATATCTATCGAAGCCATTCGTAACCTTTTTCTTCTAATTCAAGAGCCAACTCTTTTGGCCCTGATTTAACTATTTCTCCTTCAAAGAGTACATGAACAAAATCAGGAACAATGTAGTCTAAAAGCCTTTGATAGTGAGTAATTAGAATTGTTGAATTCTCACTTGAACGCAGTGCGTTAACCCCAGAAGCAACAATACGTAATGCATCAATATCTAACCCTGAATCAGTTTCATCCAAAATTGAAAGGGTAGGGTTTAACATTGCCATTTGAAAAATTTCATTCTTTTTCTTTTCTCCTCCAGAAAAACCTTCATTAACTGAACGATTAGCTAATTTTGCATCCAACTCAACTATTTTCTTTTTTTCTTCCATAAGTTTCATAAACTCCATAGTTGGCATGGGGTCTAATCCTTTGTATTTTCTTTGTTCATTAATAGCAGTTTTCATAAAATTTGAAATACTTACTCCTGGAATTTCAACCGGATATTGAAAGCCTAAAAATATTCCTTCGGCAGCTCTTTCTTCTACTGATAACTCTAATAAATTTTTGCCTTCATATATTACCTCTCCCTTAGTGACTTCAAATATATCTTTACCTGCAATAATTGCAGCAAGAGTACTTTTGCCATTTCCGTTAGGTCCCATTATTGCATGTACCTCACCTTTGTTAACTGTTAAATTTACACCCTTCAAAATTTCTTTTCCTTTAATAGAACAATGAAGGTCTTTTATTTCTAATAGTGACATATTATTTATTTCTTTTTCTTTAAATCTTTTTTCAATTTCTCTATTTCATCTCTCAAATTTGCAGCAGAATCATAATCTTCCTGTTCAACCGCAATTTCTAATAATTTTTCCAGACCAACAATTTGTGTGTTGGTTGATGTTTCAATGATAATTTTAATTTCATCTTCATCGTTCCGATCTTCCTCTTCTTCAGATACAAATCCAACATCATTTAAAATTTCTTCACTTGCAAAGATAGGTGATTTAAACTTAAGAGCCATATTTATGGCGTCAGAAGTGCGGGCATCAAATATTTTTTCTTTACCATTTGATAACGATATTATATTCGCATAATAAACTCCATCTTTAAACTTTGTAATAATAACTTCAGTAATCTCAATTTTATTATAAGTCAAAATTTTATAAATCAAATCATGAGTTAGAGGTCGAGGCGGTTCAATTTGGTCAATTAAAATTGACATTCTCTTAGCTTCATGCTCACCAATCATAATATTTAGCATCCTTTTACCATCTTCTTCCTGCAAAAAAACATCAAACAATCCACTGTTTAAAGATTGATGAATTTCTTTAATTTTCATTTTCCTCTTTTCCATTACTATAATTTGTATGTGTTTTCTATAACGTAAAGAAACTAATTTTCTTTTGCAATATTAATGAAAAAACTCCACTAAAACACTATTAGGCTCAGAAATTTTTAATTTAATCGTTTTTCTGCTATTATTAGAATAAGTTTTTCCTTAGCAAAGCTTAGACAGTTGTTTCTTTGAAATTAATGGAGTTTTATTTAAATAGCATATAAATTGCTACCACTATCAAGAAAATTGCAAATATTTTTTTGAAAACCTTTGCGGGTAGTTGAAGCCCTATTTTTGTTCCCATTATTGTTCCAAAAACAATTCCAATTGCAATAAATATTGCATACATAATGTTCAGGTGCCCATTTTGTGCGTAAACTATTATGCTTGGCAGACCTACGGGCAATTGAAGTGCAGCCAAAGATGTTGCAGCTGCTTCTTTAGGACCATAGTGCAAAACAGCTATGAGCATTGGGACAATAACAATTCCTCCTCCTTTTCCAAACAATCCTGCAAAAATCCCTGCTCCCATCCCAATAATTATATACACCCAAATAGCTTTCTTTATGGGGTTTGATTCTTTTATGGAGATTTTATCTCTATTCCTTTTAAAAAATAATGGGATATCTAAATATAATATCGCTATACTTATTAAGATTCCAACATAGAGTTTAGTTAGAAAATCTTCATTAATATTGATTGCCAGTTCTCCTCCAAAAAATGAGCCTAAGAATAAGCCTAAAGCAATTAATAATGAGTCTTTAATATTTATCATTCCTGCCTTATAGTAAGCAATAACTCCAAAAATTCCTACCGGCAACAACATTGCAGTTAGTGAGTTTGCATTTGCATCTAAAATATTCATTCCAAAAAATACAATTAGAGCAGGAACCATTAATATTCCACCACCAATTCCAAACAAACCTGATAATATTCCAGTTAGTATTCCAAGAATCAAAAATCCAATTTCCATTATCTATTAATTGTTGTTTTAGCTTTTTATTAATAGGCAAAATTAAACTAATTTATAAACTCTAAATGATTTTACATATAAAACATATCAAAAAAAAGAAATTATCAAAAAAGAATTTGAATTTACTTTTGTTTTTTATTTACCTTTGCAAGACAAAAAAAGAAAATTTATAATAATTAATACGTTTTTTATGACAAAAAGAATTACTTCATTAGCAACTTTATTACTCTCTCCGATGTTAATATTTGCAAGTGAAGCAGATCTAAAAATTCCTCAACAAATACACGAATTAGGAATTTTACATTGGGGATTTTTAATTACATTACTTGGTTTATTATTTGGACTTTATCAATTTGTTAAGGTAAAGAAACTTCCATCCCATAAATCAATGCTCGAAATTGCTCAAGTTATTTACAAAACTTGCTCCACTTATTTAAAACAACAAGGTAAACTCCTCGCAATTCTATTTCTTTTTATTGGAGTTGCAGTTGCGGGATATTTTGGATTTTTGGCAAAGGGAGAAAATGGAGAAACCTTTGGGATTGGAGGAGTGCTTTTAATTCTTACTTGGACAGTTATTGGAATCTTAGGGTCTTACTCAGTTGCAGCTTATGGAATCAGAATGAATACACTTGCCAATTCAAGAATGGCTTTTGCTTCCTTAAAAAGAAACCCTTTAAAACTACTCAATATTCCTTTAAATGCAGGTATGAGTATTGGAGTTGTGCTAATATGCGTTGAATTATTTTTAATGTTAGTTATTCTTCTTCTTATGCCCGCACATTTGGCGGGAGCTTGTTTTATCGGTTTTGCTATTGGAGAATCATTAGGTGCATCAGCTCTTAGAATTGCAGGAGGAATTTTTACAAAAATTGCAGATATTGGTTCTGACTTAATGAAGGTTGTTTTTAAGATTGGAGAAGACGACCCAAGAAACCCAGGAGTTATTGCAGACTGCACTGGAGACAATGCTGGAGATTCAGTTGGACCAACAGCCGATGGATTTGAAACTTACGGAGTAACTGGAGTTGCACTTGTATCTTTTATCTTACTTGCCATATCTGATGTTGAAATTCAAAGAGAATTACTTGTTTGGATATTTACAATGAGAATTTTAATGGTTATAACTTCAATCTTTTCTTTTTGGATAAATAATTTCATAAGTAAGATACGATTTGGGAAAAGTGATGAATTAGACTTTGAAGCACCTTTAACAAGCCTTGTTTGGATAACCTCTATCATCTCAATTATTGGAACATTTATAATTAGCTATATCCTGATTCCTGAAATTGGAGGAAATACAAGCCTATGGTGGATACTGTCACTAATCATTAGTTGTGGAACGTTAGGAGCAGCAGTTATTCCAGAGGTAACAAAAATATTTACTTCTCCTAAATCAGCACACGTAAATGAAGTTGTAAAAGCCTCTCAAGAAGGAGGCCCATCATTAAATATTCTTTCTGGATTTGTTGCAGGAAACTTTGGTGCATTTTGGACAGGAATTGTATTTGTTCTTTTGATGTTCTTTGCTTATGCATCAAGTTCTCAATTAGGTGACATTATGGTTTACCCTTCAATTTTTGCTTTTGGATTAGTTGCTTTTGGAATGTTGGGAATGGGTCCAGTTACAATTGCTGTTGACTCATACGGGCCAGTAACTGACAATGCTCAATCTGTTTATGAATTATCTTTAATTGAAGATATTGAAGGTATTGACCAAGAAATTGAAAGAGACTTTGGATTTAAACCAGATTGGGAAAAATCAAAATACTATCTCGAATCAAATGATGGTGCAGGAAATACTTTTAAGGCAACAGCAAAACCAGTATTGATTGGAACAGCTGTTGTTGGAGCAACCACAATGATATTTTCATTAATATTAATGATTCAAAAAACACTTGGTGTTGTTCCTGAAACAATTCTAACCCTACTTAATCCATTTACAATCTTAGGATTTCTTTTAGGGGGAGCAGTGATATATTGGTTTACAGGAGCCTCAACTCAAGCAGTTACAACTGGAGCATATCGTGCTGTTGAATACATAAAGAAACATATTAACCTCGACCCAAATGCCCCAAAGAAAGCTGACGAGGCTCAAAGCATTGAAGTGGTTAAGATTTGTACTCAATACGCTCAAAAAGGAATGTTCAATATTTTTATAGCAGTATTCTTTTTTGCGTTAGGAATTGCTTGCCTTTCTGCGCTTAATCTATCTGGAGAAAATGCCAAACCAGAAATTCAATTTGAAGCAGTTTCATTATTCATTAGCTACCTTATTGGTATTGCAGTTTTTGGACTTTTCCAAGCTGTGTTTATGGCTGACGCTGGAGGAGCTTGGGATAACGCTAAGAAAGTTGTTGAAGTTGACATGAAACAAAAAGGGACTCCCCTTCACGATGCAACAGTTGTTGGGGACACAGTTGGAGATCCTTTTAAAGATACCTCATCAGTTGCCCTTAACCCAATAATTAAGTTTACAACCTTATTTGGTTTGTTGGCAATGGAAATAGCAATCTCAGCTTCTTTCCGTGGTGTTGCTCCATACTTTGGAATAGTATTTTTCTTAATAGCAATTTATTTTGTGTATCGTTCATTCTACAAAATGAGAATAAAATAAGGAGTTATAAATCCCTTACAACAACTTGCAAAGAGTTGAATCCGAATAATTTTTGTATATAAATTATTCGGATTTTTATTTTTTATACTTATCTTTGCCTAATTAATAAATATGCAATTATTATGAAAAAATGTTTTTTATTCTTTTTTGTTGCAATTATTACTATCAATATTGCACAAGCACAACAAATTTATTATTCAGATTATGAAGTATGGCAAAACAACTATCCTGAAGGGTGGAATGGCTCAAATACTTCATTAGAGCAAACAAGCATTTCTCAATCAAATGATGCTTATACGGGGGCTTCTTCCCTTAAAATTTCAAATCAATATTCTTCAACTCTCAAATACATTTCCAGCTCTGCCTTCTTTATCATGCCAGATAAAATTTTCGAATTAAGCATTTGGACTAAAGGGAAGGGAGCAGTATCTATAAATATTTATTTAGGACAGACAGAGGTTATTAATATTTTTCCAAAAAAATCACTAAATGATAGTGTTTGGACTGAATACAAATGTAGATTTTCTACCTACCTTCTTAATGACAGTTCAAGCATTGAATTAAGCTTAGGGTTTGCAAATGTATTATCTTCTAATGGATTATTAATTGACAATGTTTCAATTAAAGAATTATATAATTCCAACACATTAGACATTAATAATATTGCTGCAACAATCTTTTCTAATGGGTCATTATTTAATGCTCCAGAAAACAATAATTCCAACAATTCTCTTTTAGGTTCATCTGCTCCATTATTTGTTGCTCCAAAAAATTCACATGCCTCAACAATTTTTCAAGGAAATCTCTGGATAGGGGCAAAAGATGAGGCTAATAATCTTCATTTGGTTGCAGAAACATTTCTTGGACAGGATTTCTCTTGGGGACCAATTGCAGATGTTTATAATGCTGCCTATAATGAAAGATATAATAGGGTTTGGAAAATAAGCAAAGAAGAAATATTAAATCATGTTAGTAATTATTATATTGGGGGGTATGTTGCTGCTCAAAACATTTTAGACTGGCCTGCTAATGGAGATACTCTAAATGGAGAATCACAAAGAATTGCACCTTATTGTGATGTCAATTCAAATGGATATTACGACCCTCAAAATGGAGATTATCCTGCAATTAGAGGCGACCAAGCTCTTTTCTTTGTTTTTAATGATTTTAGGGATGATCACCTATCAAGCGATGGTGAAAAGTTAGGCTTTGAATTTAGAGCAATGGCTTATGCTTATGAAAATCCTCAAGATGAAGCACTATACAATAATATCTTTATTAGCTACGAAGTAGTTAATAAATCTCAAATCACTTATACCGATTCATATTTTGGAATGTTTACTGACATTGACCTTGGTTATGCTATGGATGACTATATTGGATACGATAGCACACTTAGTTTGGTGTATGGTTATAATGGAATGCAAAATGACGGTCCAGGCTACACATCCTATTCTGGCGTTCCTCCTGTTCAGGGGGTGATGCTACTAAGTCAAGTTGCATCTAAATTTATTAGTTATGTGGATTCCTCTGACCCTAATATGGGTTATCCTACTAATGCAGATGATTATTATAATTTCTTGCAGGGAAAGACAAAAGTTGGCAATCCTTTAACTTATGGAGAAAATGGAACTAATCAATCAAATCCTCCAACCAACTATATGTATACTGGATTTCCAGAACAGTCAAGTGGTTGGAATGAAAAATCACTAAATAATATACCAGGAGATAGAAGAGGATTGATTTCCTATGGTCCTTTTTCATTATTGCCTAATGAAAAAATCTGTTTTGATTTTGCTTATCCTTGGGTTAAGGACTCAAATGCAACAACTCCAGAGGGTTCATTGCCACTTTTAAGACAAAGAGCCTCAACAATTCAATCTTTCTATAATTCCCAAAACATAGATTGCGGATATAATGATGTTTCAATAAAGGATATTCAGACAAACAACTCAAACAAAATAATGCTATACCCAAATCCAAACAACGGAAGTTTTTCCGTTAGTTGCATAGAACTAATTCCAAATACTACAATAGAAATATATTCAATTTTAGGAAATAAACTTTTTGAAAAGAAAATCAAATCCAATAATGAAAGCTTTGACCTTAAGCTTAACTCCGGAGTTTATCTCTACACAATTAAAACAAACAGTAAAATAATTAAACGGGATAAAATAATTATCCACAAATAAATAGTCCCAAAGTGAAAAAAGCTGTTTGAAATATAATCAAACAGCTTTTTTTAATTAAATTAAATTTTTGATTTACTCCAAATCAAGTTTTTTTAATGCAACAACTTCTTGATGAAGTTTGTGTATTGCTTTTGAATCTCTTTGAAAATTTTCCAATCCTTCACCTTTGCCGTCCTTGATTCGCTTAAATAAAATTTCTTCAAGGTCTAATATAGTTTGAATATTTTCAAAGTCCCTATTAAAAGCATCTTGTTCCACAAGGTCTTCCTTATTTTGGGTTCGGATATTATTTACCAAAACAGAATAAATACCATATAAATTATTATTAGGCATTTTTTCATAATTTCTATATCTACGTCTTCTCATCCAGGAAGAAGTTCTCAAATTAACATCAGAATCAAGCAATATTCTTTTAATCTCATGCCTCGACAAATTAAATCTCTCAACCAAATCATCTACTTTTTCATCATCAGAAACATCTTCAGAATAGAAGTAAAGATATTGAGAAAATACCTTAGCCTCAATATCATCAGCTCCTCCAAGGTTTGGAGTTTGATTATCATCCATATATACAATATTATCAGTTTCCATATAAATTACAGTTTAAATTTTTGAATCCAACACTTTTTTCTTTTGCAAATATAATCAATATTGCATCAAAATACAAAATAATGTT
>JAQUTD010000110.1 GCA_028709955.1 Bacteroidales bacterium
TACAAAAAGAAATTCAAAAGAAATGGAGAATCAGAAGAAAAATATTATGCAGTAGCAAAATCAAACCGTTTGTTAGAAATAGAAGAATTGGCACAAGAAATAGGGCAGAGGAGCATTGTGAAAGAAAGCATAATAATTCCAGTTTTAATAGAACTATCCAATGTGATGGGAGATAAATTGTCGCAAGGCTATAATATTAAACTTAATAAAATTGGGGTATTTGGAGTGGCTCTAAAAAGCAAAGGTTACGATAGTCCAAATGAAATAACCCCCAAAGAAGTTAGTTTCAGCAAACTAACCTTTCGCCCTGATAAAAACTTAGTGTCCAAACTAAAAGCAATGAAATACGAAAAAGAACCACCACCACCCAAAGGCTACATAACCCGCAAAATGCTACGTGAAGAAGAAAAACAACTTGAAGAACAATCACCAGAAAACGCAGAGAGTGAATAATGAAGTTCTATTTGTTTGTAAATTTTATTCTGGTTTTTGATCAATAAATGGGTTTTCTGTATTATCTTTGACAAATTAAATTAATTAAAATAAATAATTGATATGGAAACGACATTAAATGAACTGATTAAAGAAGGAAATGAAATTAACAACGGCATTTATGCTGATAATGGTGGTGGATTATATGCTACTTTTTCATTCAAAGACCATAACAAATATATTAAATGGGCAATAAATTCGATAAGATTTATTGAAACTAACTTCCAAAAGGATGAAAATTATGATAAGTTTAAAACAATTGTTGAAAACATAGATAAAAACTTGATTCCTGGCGAATTTAATAAGTTATTATTTATCTTGGAGTATTATAATAGCATTGCGAATGAAAAGCCGTCAAGTCTTTCTCAAAGCCAAATATTAGATGATTTGTTTGATTGCATAAAAGCTGAGCTTAATGAAGTTCAGTTTAATTATTTGAAAACTATCATTACTGAAGAAAAAGACATTGAAAAATCAAAACTTATGGTTATTGAAAAATTAAATAGTTTTGGCGATGATATACCTTCAAAAATTCTTACTAAAATTCTTTTCAATCCAACAATCAAAAACAAACTATTAGCATTATAACTTAATTATTCAACCAATCATTCAACTATTGTTTGGCTTGATATTGATTTTTTTCTTTACTTTTGCATTAGTTTTAAAATAAGAGAAAAGATTATCTATTAATCATTAACTACTAAAATTAATAATGCTTCATAATTTAAAGATTGAAAACTACGCATTAATTCGTCAGATGGATATTCCTTTTGATAAGGGATTTATTGCTATAACTGGAGAAACAGGAGCAGGTAAATCCATTATGTTAGGGGCATTAGGTTTGGTTTTAGGACAAAGAGCAGACACTAATGTTTTGTGGGACAAGGAAAAAAAATGTGTTGTTGAAGCTGTTTTTGAAATGGGTGATGAATTTATTGATTTCTTTGAAGTAAATGATTTAGATTTCAATTCTCAAACAATTTTTCGTCGTGAGATAGGCTCTAATGGTAAATCAAGAGCTTTTATTAATGATACCCCTGTGCAATTGAATCTGATGAAAGAGTTGTCGGAGAAGTTAATGGATATTCATTCTCAACATAATACTCTTACTCTTAAGAATTCAACTTTCCAGTTTTCAATTGTTGATTCTTATATTGATAATAAAACCTTATTCTTTGACTATCATTCTATTTATTCTCAGTGGAGGAAATTAGTTAATGAAATTTCTGATATGGAAAAAAAAGAGGCCGAGTTTCAAAAAGAGGCTTCCTATTTCCAATTTCTTAGTCAAGAGTTTGAAAAGGCTAATTTAAGAATTGGAGAACAAGAGGAGTTGGAACAAGAGGTTGAATTGCTTTCAAATGCTGAAGAAATTAAAACAAGCATTGTTCAATCAATTAATCAATTAGACAATGAAGATTTTCTTGGTGCAATAAATCTTATTCAACAAACTCGTCAAAATCTTTCAAAGGTTGTTGTTCATCATAAGGCTTTGGAGGATTTATATATCAGACTGGATTCTTCTTATATTGAGTTGAAAGATATAGTTTCTGAACTTATTAATTTGGATAGTTCTATTGTTTTGGATGCTCAAAAATTAGAGGATTCTCAAGAGCGTTTAAACATTATTTATAATTTAGAGAAAAAGCATTCTGTCAATTCTTTAGAAGATCTACTTAAAATAAGGGATGAGATAGATAATAAGCTTTTATTATCGTCTAATTTATCGGATAAAATTGAAGAATTAAAGATTGAGGAAAAGGATATTTTTTCAAAACTAATTCTTTTGGCAAAGGATATAACTAAACAAAGAAAACTATCTTCTCAAAAGATTGAAAAAGAGATTTTGCCTTTGCTTTCTGATATGGGAATGAAAGATGCAGTTCTTAAGATAAATATTACTGAAAACAATTCTATCTCATCAAATGGAGAAAATGATATTGAGTTTTTATTTAATGCAAATAGAGGAGGAGAGTTGCAACCTATTTCAAAGGTTATTTCTGGTGGAGAGCTTTCTCGTCTTATGCTTTCTCTTAAAGCTGTTTTGAGTAAGAAACAGTCTATGCCAACAATTATATTTGATGAAATTGATTCTGGTGTTAGTGGCGATATTGCCTCAAAGGTTGGCTCTATTATGAGAGAAATGAGTAATAATCATCAAGTTATTGCAATTACACATCTTCCTCAAATTGCAGCAAAATCAAATTATCATTTTAAAGTATTTAAGAATACTACCATAGATTCAACTTACTCTGAAATGAAACTTTTAAATCAAGATCAAAGAGTTAATGAAATTGCATCAATTATTTCAAATGGCAAAACTACTGATTCTGCTCTTAGTCTTGCAAAAGAATTATTAGATTAATTATTCAGAACGTGCTTCTGTTTCTTCTTGGAATTTTAAAGTAGCTGGTTCTTTATCTCTATTAAGAATAACTTTCTTTTGATCAGAATCTTTCAAGTCTTGATAGAAATGGTCCTTATCTGAATATGTAATTACTCTTGTTTCAATATATTTAGGTTCCCAACCATCGTAAGTAATTTTCTTAGTCCAGTTAAAGAATTTATCCTTTTCATATTTATAATAGTATTCAATTGCCCATTTACCCTTATTGTCCTTGGCAATTTCGGACAACATATAATTATGCTCGTCGTAAGTATAAGTGTAGGAAAGGGTTAATTTGTTTTTACCATTATAAACTTTTTTCCCAATTATTTGAAAATTATCATTCAAATCGTAGGTTTCTCTTCTGACTTGTAAGTCGTTACGGAAAACAGACATTTCAATTAAATGATGTTTGAAATCTCTTTTATATGTTGTTTTCTCAATATTTTTGTTAAACCCGAATGTTGTTAGGGTGTAAATCAAACTATCTTGTGGTCCATAAAAATATTCAATTGTTTTTTGTTTTGAAGCATCGTCACCATAGATTGAATATTCAGATAATTGCCCTTTTGAATTCCATTTATAAGTTTGTTTACTAACCATTTTGTTAGCACCTCCAAGTGAAACAGGATATTCAACAGAAAGAACCTCTTCTAATCTTCCAAGATATCCGTATTTGTGGGTAATTGTAGAAACAATTTTTGAGTTGGCTTCAAACAATTCTTCCTTTAATAAATCTCTAGTTACATCATCATATGTAAAAATTGTATACCTATCTTTATTTCCATTAATAAAATGTTGTCTTTTTACTAACCTTCTATTTTCATTAAATGTCATATGGTAATCATCAATAAAACTTGTCTTTTTTTCTTTTTGAACATAGTTAGTGTCGGTTGAGTATTTCTGATAACCAACAGTTAGGGGATAACCATAGAGTCCGTAGTCGGCAGTTGTTATTGGAACAATTTGTGCATCAAGTGAAAAGGCAAAACAAATTATTAATGTAAACAATAAGGATATTCGTTTTTTTAACATATCTCTTTCATATATTTGATTAAATACTATTCTCTATATAAGCTACAAAGATACAAATAAAATTATATTATCATATTTTTTACTCTTCAAATATTTTATCAATGTTTTCAATAAAAATCTTATGTAATATTTTTTTACCGAAAGGAGTTGTCTCACAGTTTTGACAAGAAAACAATTGTCCAACAATTCCAAACATATCTTCTGACCTAAGAGGCTTACCTTCTTTAACACATAAACGTTTAGACATTGCAAGAGCTACTTTGTAGTATTTGGGAGTTGGAGTATCAAAATTAGTTTCATTCATTTCATATAATATATCCTCTAATACAATTTGAGCATCTTCAGATGAAAAATTATTTGGAACTCCAGTAATATTAAAGCTACCATCATTTTGATATTCTATCATAAAACCATATTTTCTTATTTCAGAAAGCAGTTCTAAGAGTTGAGATGTTTGGCTTGGTGAGAAAAAATGATTGTAGGGGAAAAGGAGTTGTTGACAAGAGATGTCGTCGTAATGAGAATTAGAAAACTTATCAAAAAGGATTCTTTGTGAAGCTCTTTCTTGATTAATAATTAGAATACTTTTTTTCGTTTTGGTTATAATATATTTATTTTCAAGTTGAATAACTTCTGGGTTATTATCAGAATACTCATTAGTAATATTTTCTTCAACAGAATATATATTTAAACTACTTCCATATTTTATTTTATCATTCTTAAAAGAAATAAATGTGTTTTCTTCTGATTCATTTTTCTTGTTATTTTCAAAAAATGGATTGAAATTAGAATTAAAATCTGTTTTTGGGATATTAGGAAATTGCCCTTCTTTTAATGGCGTAAATTCAAAACTTTTATCAACATTAAAGTCAAATTGGTTGGCCAGAGTAAATTGACCAAGACTTTTTTTTGCAGCAGCATGAAGAACAGCATATATGATTTTATCGTCTAAAAACTTAATTTCAGTTTTTGTAGGATGAATGTTTACATCAATATTTTGTGGATCGACTTCAATGTTAATAAAAAAAGCAGGATATTTTTTTTCTTCAATCAATCCTTGATATGCCCTGTCAACACTATTGGCCAGATAAGAATTTTTCATAAATCTATTGTTTACAAAGAAGAATTGTTCCGATCTGTTTTTCTTAGCATATTCAGCTTTAACAATAAACCCTGAAATTTTAACAGCATCAATTTCTTCCTCAATAGGCAAAAGTCTTTCATTAAATGCTTTCCCAAACAAATCAATTATTCTCTTTTTTAAATTCCCTTTTTCAAGCTTGTGAATTAGTTTTTCATTATTATAATATGTGAAAGCAATATTATTATGAATTAGGGCAGTGTGAATAAATTCATCGTAAATATGATTATTTTCAACACTATCGGTTTTTAGAAAATTTCTTCTTGCAGGCACATTATAGAACAAATTCTTAACAGCAATTGATGTCCCTTTTTCGCATGAAACAGAGGTTTTGTTTTTACACTGGTTCCCCTCCATAACAATTAGGGTGCCTATATCTGAATTTTCTTGTTTTGTTTTCATCTCAACATGTGAAATTGCAGATATAGAGGAAAGAGCTTCTCCTCTAAATCCCATTGTGGTTAAGCGAAATAAATCTTCTGAGGTTCTAATTTTTGAGGTTGCATGACGTTCAAAACAAAGAAATGCATCATCTTCACTCATCCCAAAGCCATTATCAATAACTTGAATAAGTATTTTCCCAGCATCTTTAACAATAAGTTGGATATGAGTTGATTTTGCATCAATAGCATTTTCAATTAATTCCTTAACAACCGAGGATGGTCTTTGAACCACTTCGCCTGCAGCAATTTGATTGGAAATGTTTTGAGCAAGGAGTTGAATTACATTTGACATCTAAAACTATTTTTCAATGTAGGTGAATAGCAGGTATAATGCAAGCATAAGAAGAGACATAATTAAGATGATTTTTGTTGCAGGAATTGGTTTCCCGAGCTTTTCATTTTTCTTTTCATTCATCGCTTGACGAAAATCAATTCTTCTTTTATATGATTCTCCTTCAATTTCTCCATATTTTGATTTCAAAGCTTCTAATTCTTCCTTCTTTTTATCATAAATACGAGGTTTATATTCAAATCTTCGAGGTTTTCTTACACTAAAGAATGCCATAAATTATAATTTTAAGATTAAATATTCTAATAATATTATTGCAAAAATAGTGTTTTTTCTTCTCTAACTAAAAATATAACGTATATTTTCACTAATTTTGCACGCTTATTCATTTTATGATTAAATATATATTATTTTCCAAAACAATTTGTTATGACAAGTAATGAGATTCGTGGTGCTTTTTTAGATTTTTTCGCTCAAAAACATCACACAATTGTTGAGTCTTCATCGATGATTGTTAAGAATGATCCTACATTAATGTTTACTAATGCAGGTATGAATCAATTTAAAGATATATTTTTAGGTAATAGTCCTAAAACATCTCTTCGCATTGCAGATAGTCAAAAATGTTTAAGAGTTTCTG
>JAQUTD010000009.1 GCA_028709955.1 Bacteroidales bacterium
TCATTAGCAACCGACATAAAAATCCTTCTTTACACATTTATCATAATTATTCAAGGAAGAGGAAAATAATTATTCCAATAATTTTTTAATTGTTTCCAATAAAAATAAGGCTAATCTTTCTTTTATTTTTTCCCCTTATATTTTTATTTATATCAAGGATAATTTTATTTTTATCAAGGATAATTTTATTTATCCTTGATAAAATTTTAATAGCTTTGAGTTATTTATCGAAATATTCCAAAATTAGGAGATGTAGCCAATTTATAGAAAAAATCTCTAAAACTACTTCTTTATCGCAATTGCATACTCTGCAAAACCACATATATCCCACATTACTCCTGCTCTAATATATCCTTTTGATATTAATTGGATTAAGGATTTAATAGGCACAAGCGAAATATTTATCCAACTTCTTCTCACTCCCCCTTCCAATATCTTAAAATTATTTTTCATTAAAAGATTATATATCTCAATTAAACTATATATTCTGCAATGAGTTGGATCGTCGTAGAAATTCAAGGTCTCTCTCATTGATGGGAGTTTAGTGCTTTTAAACGATGGGTATTCTATATAAATAACGCCCCCTTGTTTTAACTTTGACATCAAAGCCTCAATTACCTTGTCACCATTATATAGATGTTCTATTATATGAGACAAAATTATTAGATCGAAATAATCATTTGGGATTTCGTCAAAATCGAGTTTGGTTAGATCCATAAGATAAAACTTATCCATTACTGATATATCTTCCTCATTGTTATAGTAATTTCGAGATATATCAACTCCATGGTATAGAGAATTTACAAACCATTTCTTTGTAATTGATGCAGAATGGCTACCAGCTCCAATATCAAGAATTTTTAATTTATCTTGTTTTAGGTATTTGCTTATCTTAGATATTCTATAAGGTTTAATCTTCATAAAATTAATTTTTATACTAAAAAGAAAAAGACTGTACTTAGACAGTCTTTTCATTATTTTATGATTGGTAAAATATTAGTATTCCCACATATCTTCTTCAAAGTTATATATAGCATTTTTAATATTATCAGATTCAAGTAATGCCTCATCTCCTGAAGTGTATTGATTAATCTGACGTACACTATAAATATTGGATTCTCTTATTATATAGCTACTAAACATTCTTTTTAAGAATATATCATCGTATGTTCTTCTTTGTGCATCATTCTTAAAATTATATACCTCAGTATTTGCAAGTAATTCTCTTACTTCAGGATCATCATATCTCACCCAAAATAATGGATAAGGTATTGGTGCAGATCCATCCTCTGGGGCTCTGTAGAAAATTGGCGAAATTCCAGATATTCTAACATCTTGCACTGTTCTATTTTTATCAATAAACCAATCTTCTTTTATACGAAGAGTCTTAATATCTTCAGTTTTTAATGCAATTTGAATGGTTGTGTCTTTTTGAAACATAGTACCGTCAATATCTTCAACATCAATAGTAGTAGTTTGAGCTGGTATTAATGACATTTTCCTTTCTTGCCAATTTGTGATTTCTTGAGTAAACTCATCATCAAGATATATTTTTATTTTTCCTTCATTGATTGCCTGTTCTAAAGCGTAAAACAAGTTTACTCTTCCTTGGTCAGGAGCAACTGGATAATAAAATACTTGATTTTGTTTTTCACGAAAGTCAACAACCCTCCATATTCTCCATGCCCAAACAACATCAGCCTCACGAACATAAGGAAACGTAAAAGGTTTTCTTTGTTTGAAAGATATTTTTTCGTAAAAACTATCTCTTGGTCCAGATTCTGGTTCGTCTAATATTTGAGCATTTAGATCTATGGCAAACATAGACATTAGCACTAATAATATTACAACTATTTTTTTCATATACTTTTTGTTTTTATTGTATTGCAAATATCATTTGAGGATTTTGAACTGATTTATCTCCATCAGGACCTTTTGCTCTAATTCCTTCAATGTAAACCTTATTTCCTCTTCTTAATCTTTGAATTTGGCTAATCATTTCAGGAGTAAAACGAGCACCTCTCGATACTAAAGGAGCCTGTCCATCACCACCAGTGTTGAAGGTCATTTGAAACTCACTAACATTATATCTAACAGGGAAATCAAATCCTTCCATTACAACTTTAAGTCCTCCTTGAGCAATAAGTATTTCTTTTGCAATTCTTCCTCCGTCCGAAGCGCCAACCATTGCTTTTGGTTTAGGGATTTGTTTTACACGAAACTTCATTGATCCTTGTTTCATGTTTCTTCCATTAACATTTGCATCAACTGAAATTGTAACTTCTTGTTGTGTTTTAACAGTAACAATGTAATTACCAGGAGATACTTTTTTAATTGTTGCTCCTCCGCCTCCAGTTATTGAAGGAATCAATTGTTCAGAACTTGTTCCTGGAGATGAAATCGAAACTGGATTATCTACTCCAATATAGAATACGTTCATGTTAGTTGGAGAAATAGTAACAGCTGGTGCTGCAACAAAATATTCACCAGAGAATGGATATGGTTCTTCTCCTTTATCTCCCTTAACATAAACTGTTCCTTGGTATTTTTGAAGTCCAATAGCTCCTGCAGGAAATTTTAATTTTATAACTCCTGAATCACTAATTAAATTTGCACCCCTAACGTCAGCTCTTAATTGTGTTTTTGAATCATAGGCAGCAACAAAAACTTGCGCCTCATATGAATCACCTTGCATAACATATGTTGCAGTTGGAACAACCTTTGCTCTTACATTATCAAATTTATAGTCATCTGCACTCACTGCTGATAATAAACTATTTACCATATCAAATTCAGCATTTTGAATTTCTGATTTAAATTTATTAAGCAAAACTAAATCGGCTAAGGTAATTGTATTATTAAAATTATACATCTGCCAATTTAATTTCTGACCACTTTGATTCTTATATGAAGCTTTTGTGTTGATTTGCATATTTTTTAGTTTATCAACAAATCTTGTATCAGCAAGTTTTAGCATATTTTCTTGATAAGCCTCTATCTTTTTTCGGAGTTCCATAGCCTTAGCTCCAGTCCCCTGCTCTGTACCTCCAATAAAGTATTGAGTTGGTTTTGTGTAGTCGTCTTTTGCTTTTATACCCTCATATCCAAGCTCAGTCAAAATCTTTTTAGCTTCTGATTTTCCACCTTTTAGTCCTTCAACTGTTGCAACTAATTCATATTTCATTTCGTCAATATAGTTGACAATATCTTTAGTTTCTTTTCTTACTTGTTTTGCTTTTTCCCAATTTGCACCAACTTTTTCTGGATTGGCAAGATATGCTTTTTCAAAACTGTAATAAGAATTATCTATTTTAGTTGAAAACAATGCATTTGTTGTTTCCATACTGTCTCCAACAGTAACAAAAGCTTGGAGAATTTCAACCGAAACATTTAGTGCCAACAAAGCTGTATACACCAAATACATCATTGAAATCATTCTCTGTCTCGGGGTTTCCGGACAATTTGTTGCACCCATAGTTTTCTATTCTATTATTTTAGATTTAATAATTCAATTAATAGGTATTTACTATGCTCTTGTTTGCATTGCAGCAAGCATATTGCCATAAATATCATTCAATGCAGTAACTTTCTTGGATAGTGCATTAACTTGTTCTTTGTATTTAAGTACGTTTTCAGCTGTGTCAGCAAAATTAACTACTAAATTATCAATTTTTTCTTGAACCTGTTTTGTAGATTCTAATTGTGCAGTTGAATTTTGAATTTGTAATTCATATAATGCATTTATAGATGAAAGACTTGATGCCATAGTTTTTAATTCACTTAAATATGAAGAATCTCCACTGGTTAGGGCAACAGCTGTTTCTTTGTAGATATTTGACAATGTTGAAACTGCAGTTGCAGCATCTTGAACATTTGCTAGATATTCACCTGAAACCATTAAGTCTTTATTTAAATAATCTGCTGTTTTTCTATATGAATTTGACAGTTCTATTACAGATTCAGATGCTCCATCAATATTTTTAGCAAATGTTTCTGAAGAAAGAGCTGCATTAGAAACTGATCCTAATTGAGATGCAGTGTCAGATAAATTTTGAAGCCCTTTTCCTAAGCTTTCAATTAGTTCTGGACCAATTTTCGCTTTAGAAAGCATATTGTCTAAAACTTGAGTTTCTGTCAAACCATTGGTAGAGTTTATTAGGTCTAATTCAGTTTCTTTTTTGTCTTTTTTCTTTCTTTTCTTTTCTTCAATTTTATTTTCTTCTTCCATTCCTGCTAATTCAGGATAAGCTAAAGACCAATCATATTCTACATGTAATGGTTCAAACGCAGAAATGAAAAATATTATGGATTCAGTAACCATACCAATTGTCAGTAGTAAACCTGCACCAGGCCAGTGTTGAATTTTAAACAACGCACCTATAATTACAGCAGATGCACCAATCCCATATAGCTTTGCAGCCATATTTTTATAGAACTTACTCCTTACAAAACTATCTACGCTCATGTTAAAACTGTTTTTAGATTTTTTATATTAATGATTATTATTTACTTTAGTATTTGTATACGTTTGATGATGTTTTTGGATTATCTCCTCTAACTCTTCCAAGGTATGATTGAACACAACGGAATCCCAAATAACTTTTTCCTGAGTCTTGATATTCGTATGCTCGAGTTGATGTTTGAATAAAATGCTTTTGATCTTTCCAAGAGCCTCCTCTTATAACCTTTCTTTTCATCTGAGGACTATCATCATCTGTTGCTTGGTATCTTGCCGATTGATTTAAATCGTGAGTAAAGTTATATGAAGATTCGTTAAAAGTATCTTCACACCATTCTGCAACATTTCCTGCCATATCATACAGACCAAAATCATTTGGAGCATAGTGAGCCACAATAACAGGTAATACTCCACCATCTGTATCGTAATTTCCTCTCATAGGTTTATAGTTAGCAATAAAACATCCTTTACCATTTCTAACATATGGACCTCCCCAAGGGTAAGGAGCCCCAGGAGCACCGCCTTTAGCTGCATATTCCCATTCAGCCTCAGTTGGTAAACGGAAATCTTCCATTCTTGAATAATCTTGAGATTCTAAAAAATTATTCATAATAAATGTTCTCCATCTTGAGAAAGCTTGTGCTTGTTTGTAGGTAATTCCAACTACTGGATAATTATCATAAACAGCGTGAGAAAAATATGAACGTGTATAAGTATCATTATATGAATATGCATAATCGTGCATCCAACATAAAGTGTCAGGATATATATTAATTACCTCTTTCTTTATTAATTCTTTTCTATTTTTTATGCCATTTGGTCTTCCAGCAAAAGCAGAACCTTTAAGTTCTTGAGCTAATTCAATTCCAGTATTATGTTCTTTCTTAGATGCTGTATTATAGTCAATCCAAAAATACTCATAATTAAGCTTTCTTGTGTCTAATTGTTTTTTATTATAGAATCTTTCCTCTGAAGGGATGAAAAGAGGTTCTAAGGCTTCTCTCTCGTCTGTATTTGTAAGTTCCCAATCTATTTTAGAATTCCAATTAATTAAAGGAGTTGGGAGTTCTTCTCCATATTGATCAACTTCAATTAAATACTTTTGAGGATTAGTTTCACCTAGTAATTTATATGCAATTGAATCTCTAACCCAATAAACAAATTGACGATATTCGTTATTAGTTATTTCGGTTTCATCCATCCAATAAGAATTTAATTGAACAGTTCTTGGTTGGTATGTGTAGGATGAATATAAGTCTTCATCAGAAGAACCCATCATAAAACTTCCCTGAGGAATTTCAACCATTCCATAAGGCTGCATATCTTCAAATTGTTGTCTTTCTTGTACACCTGTCAGTTCTCCACTTTCAGAAGAGCTACATCCAGCTGTTATTAATGCTAATGATGCAATTAAAATGAATTTTTTCATATTCTTCGAAATTTAATATTCCTTTTTATATATTTCTTTTCCTAAACGTAAATAATTTTGTTTAGTTACATTTTTAATTCATACGAGTGTTTCTATAGCTGGTAGGTGGTTTTGGCGTATTCTCCACCTTGAAACAATATCTAACAAATAATTCAAATGATCCATAGGACTTTAGTCGTGATACAGGCATGTGAATATCGTATGCCATACCAAGTTTAAATCCCCCTAAAGTTAATCCCCCTAAAACACTTATTGCATCTTGAACTCGGAAATTCAATCCTCCCCAAAACATATAATTATATTCTAAAAGTGCTGTTGCATCAAATTGGAACGTAGAAAACTCCGTTTTTAGAATTGCAGAAGGAAGAATCCTGAAAGATGGATAAGCTGGAATAGTCCATTCATACCCTGCAAGAATAAAATAATGTCTTTTGTCTTGCCATTTAAGCTTTTCGCTCTTAGTTTCTAATAATTTTGCAGATGAAATCCCTGCATAAAATTTCCCTGGTATTTGATAATATGCCCCAAATCCTAAATCAAAAATAAAATCATTTTGTTGAGAAGCATCTCTTAAAACTGGATCATTTGAAATCCCTCCAACCTCATCGAATTCATCAATTTGATCACTCCCAACTAATTTAGAAAAATCAATTGCAGAACTAAATAATTGAGCTTCTATTCCAAAAGCTAAATTTCCTGTTGGTAATTCAAACCTATATGCATAATCTAACTTTAGGAAGGTCTGATCCCAGTATCCAATCTTTTCAGATACTATTGTTGCGCCTAATCCTCCGTGTAAAAATCGTAACGGAAAGTCAAAAGAAAAATTTAGGGTTGTGGGAGTTGATGGGTTTCCTCCATTAATATCTGTTAATTTTAGGCCCATCCATTGATTTCTATAAAATCCTGTCATACACATTGCACCATTACTACCTGCATATGCTGGATTATATGATAAACGATTAAACATATACTGAGTAAATTGAGGCTCTTGTTGCGAGAACCCTACAAAAGGGGTAATTGCTATTATAACAAACAAACAAGATTTTGCTGCCTTAATGAGTGAAAACAAGATATTTCGTTTATACATAATATATTATAAATGCAATGTAAATACTACTATTTTAATAGTAGTTATTAATTTTTTACTCTAATTATTAATAATTTAAATCAATTGTAACATACTAATTCAAGTAAATGCGTTCTGCAAAAGTAAAAATAAATTTTATAATAAAAAACTATTCTGTGTTTTTATTTTCCAAAATTTGAATTTGGGTATAATTTTCTTGTATATTTTTATCCAAATTTTTAGTTTAATTTTATGAAACAATTTAACCTATATTTACAAAAAACTTTTTTCTTTATCATTAGCTACAAACTTAGCTATCCCGTTTTTAGACTTGTTGACCTATTAAGAAGAATAGAATCTAAATTACCATTACCTATGGTATCATTTTCTTCAATTCTATCAAACATATTAAAAATTTCATCCTGTTTTTCCCATATATCAATATAATCATCGCTAAGAATTTCTATTTTAACTGAAGCAACTCCCTTTTTTATCATATCTAATCTTTTTGCAGCAACAAGTGAAAGGTCAATCACTCCTCTTTTTGGACAACGGTCATTTACTTTTACTAAAACTGAACGTCCATTATTTTTATTTGTAACTTTAACTAATGTGTTTAGCGGAATAGTTTTGTGGGCAGCAGTATATTTTGTTTGAACAAAATTTTCTCCTGAAGATGTTTTCCTATTAACAAATTTATTATGATAAAATGTAGCTTTCTTATCTTCATATTTTTTTATACCAACTGATTGGGCTAAAGAAAAATATGGGAGAATATAAAATAAAATAACAATAAAATATCTAATCAGTTTTACCATGCTTTTCCATCTTCGTGAAACCATTGGTTATGTAATCTCATAACCTGTTCAATAACATCTCTAACGCAACCGTAGCCACCGTTTGAATGAGATATGTAATCTGCAACTGATTTTATTTCTTCTACTGCGTTTGCTGGACAAGTTGCCACACCAGCCTCTAACATTACATCGTAATCTGGAATATCATCACCCATAAACAATACTTCTTCTGTTTTTAGACCCTTAGTCATCAAAAAATTTAGGTATATTTCTTTTTTACTCTCAGAGCCAACAAAAACATCTTTAATCCCTAACATTTGCATTCTGGCTAATATACTTTCTCCATTTCCTCCAGAAAGAATAGCGACTTGGTATCCTTTTTTTATTGCATATTGTATTGCGTATCCATCCTTAACATTTGAAGAGCGAAATATATTATTTTGGTCACCAACCCATATTAATCCATCGGTTAGAACACCATCGTAGTCAAAAACAAATGCCTTTATTGAATGCAGTTTTGCTTTGTAGTTCATAGTATTAGTAGTATAATTTCGTTATTAAAAAATTCTGAACATAATCTTTAACCCCTTCTTCAAGGCTAAAGAAAGGTTTTTTGTAGCCGGCATTTATTAATTTAGTCATATTAGCCTGAGTAAAATACTGGTATTTTTCTCTAATATCTATTGGGATATCAACATATTCAATTTTTGTTTTTTCTCCCAAAGCATTGAAAGTGGCATTAGCTAAATCATAAAAACTTCTTGCCTTACCAGTTCCTAAATTATAAATCCCTGATTCAATATCATTTTCTAGCATAAAAGCCATTACAGATACTAAGTCTTTAACATAAATAAAATCTCTTAATTGCTTACCATCTTGAAAATTAGGATTATGAGAACGGAATAATTTTACACTTCCCTTCTCCTTTATTTGATTAAATGAATGAAAAATAACTGAAGCCATTCGTTGTTTATGATATTCGTTTGGCCCATAAACGTTAAAAAACTTAAGCCCAGCCCAAAATGGAGGTTTATTTTCTTGTTTTAGAACCCATAAATCAAAATCTTGTTTAGATTTTCCATACGGATTTAGTGGCTTTAAATTTGGTATAATATTATGGTCGTCATCGTAGCCATTTTCTCCATCTCCGTAGGTGGCAGCTGAAGATGCATAAACTAACGGGATTGAATTAAAGGTACATATTCGCCAAATATTCTTTGAATAGTTTATATTTAAGTCTAAAAATATCTTCCAATCAAACTCGGTTGTATCAGTTCTGGCCCCCAAATGGTATACTATTTCAATTTTAGTTGCATTCTTTTCAAACCAATTAATAAAATCACTTCTATCAACTTTTTTGGCATATTGTAGGTTCGAATAATTATTCTTCTTTGATTTATTTTTAAATTCATCAACAATAATAATATCGTTTCTCCCAAGCTTATTCAACTTGCTCACCATACAACTTCCTATAAAACCTGCAGCACCTGTAACTACTATCATAATATTTTTTAATTGAATTTTATACGTTTAATCTATCTTTAAGTTCCAAACTCTTTCTCAAAAGGGGTTCTATCAACTGCTGAAACATATTCAATCATTTTTTCATAAACAACTCGCCATCCTTTCCATTGATATCTCTCACACAAGGATTCATTGTGCCAAACACTAATAAAATCTCCCTCAACCGCAATAACTTGATCAACAATTTGTTTTATTTTTTCAATAGCCTCATAGGGTTCCAATTGCATACTAGTTTTAAGAGCAACGTCCATAATAGCAAACGGATGAAACCTCAATTTTGTTTCTCCATCAATTTCCAAATCAAAGAAATTATAACCTGAGCATATTCCTGCCCTAAATCCAATCATATCGGAATAACCCATAGAATAATCGTCAGTAATCATATTATCGATTAATTTTCTAAACGAAATTGGAAGTCTAAATTTTAGGTAGTGGAACCTACTTCTAAAAACTGGTTTCTGAATAACCTGGAATAATTCTTTAATCTGAATGCCTAATTCTTCATCCTGTTCAAAAGAGTCATATGAGGGATGAATCCCTACCTTAGCATAATCGCAAAGGTATTTTATTAATCTATGAAATTTCTTATTATAGGGGGATATGTTTTTGTCAAATTTACCAAATCTTCCAAAAAGAATAAAATAAATTGTTTTGAGTTTAAATTTTTTAATTAAAGATATTTGATAATCAAATGTATCAAAAGGATCTCTTCTATTAAAAAATATTACTTTCAATCTATATAAACACTCCGAAAAATTACCTTGAAAAAAATCTCTAAAAAGTCCATACACAATTCTAAATATTCCTTTCTCTTTTATTGAATATGCAGAATCAACATCAATTGTGTTGTAGTATCTAAAATAATGTTTCTTAAATATTAATTCAGGATATATTTTCTGAAGTTTCTCTTTCAATAATTTCGCCCAAATATTAACAACTGGTTTGTGCAGAAAGGAATTTTTATACGCAAAACTTTCTTCATAACGAAATCTTCCATGTTTATCCTGAATAAAGGGGAGATATTCTTCGTATCGTGAAACAAAATAAAAAGTGGCAGCAAATATATCAAAAGGGAGTATTGTGTCTTTTGTAAAAGTTTTAAATATAGAAGGAGTATCTTTATAGTAGAAAAAATCCAAATCCTGAATTTCAATAATAGTTTCAAAAAGTAATTCTTTTGAAAAAATAAAAGGTTCCATATCAATTCTACGCTTAGAGTATGATAATTTTGGTCCTTTATAATTTGCAAATGCTTCTTTATTTGTTGTAATGTTGTATTGAACCCCTAATATGTCTTTGAATATTAAATTTAGGGTATAGCCAACTCTATTTGTTATTTTCTCTATAAAAATAAGAAGCATAATATTATTTTTATCGTAGTTCAAAGTTTTCTCCAAGATATTTTGTTCTAACTTGCTTATCCTCTGCCAATTCTTTTGGTGTACCTGATTTCAAAACACTTCCTTCAAATAATAAATAAGCTCTATCTGTTATGGTAAGGGTTTCATGAACATTATGATCTGTTATCAAAACGCCAATATTTCTATCCTTTAACTTAGCAACAATATTTTGTATATCCTGAACTGCAATAGGGTCAACCCCTGCAAATGGTTCATCCAAAAGAATAAACTTAGGATCAACGGCTAATGCCCTTGCAATTTCTGTTCTTCTTCTTTCTCCACCTGAAAGTTGATTCCCTTTACTTTTTCTAATGTGGTTTAAGCCAAATTCATTTAGTAAATCAAGCATTATTTTTACTCTTGCTTTGTAGGTCAAACTTCTAAATTCAAGAACAGCCATTATATTATCTTCAACACTCAAGGAACGAAAAACAGATGCCTCTTGAGCCAAATATCCAACTCCATATTGAGCACGTTTACACATTGGCATATCAGTAATTCGTTGGTCACCAAGATACACTTCTCCACTATATGGTTTTATTAAACCAACCATCATATAAAAGGTTGTAGTTTTCCCTGCGCCATTGGGGCCTAATAAGCCAACTATTTCACCTTGATTTACCTCAATTGAAACACCATTAACAACAGTCCTTTTCCTATACTTCTTTACAACTTCTTCTGTATATAATCTCATCGTTATGATTAAACAAATTAAATGTCCAATTCTATAATATTGATATATAATATATCGTATATAATTATTCTATATAATCAGCAAAGGTAAATAAAATATTTCAAAAAGGTTTAACTTTGCAATTATATTAATGATATGAATAAACCTTTACATGAATATTTTCAAACACAAACAGAGACTGTTGTATTTAATTAAAAAGAAAAATGAGTATTCAATTCATTCACCCTTTATGTTTAATTTTTACATTAATCTAATTAAGAAAAATCAAAACAAAATAAGTAGATTATTGTTTTTAATTGAAAACAAATTTGGAAAACAAAACCTCATCAAAATATCATGTTCCTATTTCGAATATCAAAAAATACAGCCTCAAATTAATGATTGCACCATTATTTGTATTATAAATCAATATAATGAAAAAGAATCACTTCTTGAGTTTGATAAAATAATAAACGACCCTCGAACAATTGTCAGTGTTGATTTATTTCACATTGCATTGATTTCACAAAACACAAAACTCAGTCATCAACACTATATTTTATAAAAAACTCTCTCCAATTAATGAAGAGAGTTTAAATCATTTATTTTATTAATTTATAACCTAATTATAACTTAATTGCATCTTTATTTGAGTTCAAAAAATGATACTCTAAAAGGCTAAAATTAATATCCTCAATCAATTTAATTCTTGTTTTATAGGTTCTCTCCCATTTCTTAAGTCTTGATAGGAGGAATCCTTTTGTAAGATAAGCATGAACAAATGGATGAACAATAATTGTTAAACTTTTCTCATTTTGTTCTTGAACTAAATATTTTAAGTCGTTCTCTATCTCATCAACAATAATAATTGAAGATTTAATTTTACCACTTCCTCCACAAACAGGACAAATTTCAGACATATCAAAGGTAATAACAGGTCTAACTCTTTGTCTTGTTATTTGCATCAGACAGAACTTACTAAGAGGCAAAATTGTGTGTCTTGCCTTGTCCCTTGACATAAGTTCCGTCATTTTATCATAAAGGATCTTTCTATTGGTCGCAATATTGACATCAATAAAATCAATAACAATAATTCCACCAATATCTCTTAACCTCATTTGCCTTGCAATTTCATCAACCGCTTCAAGATTAACCATCATTGCGTTCTCTTCCTGATCTTGAGACGATTTACTTCTATGACCCGAGTTAACATCAATAACGCACATTGCCTCAGTTTGCTCAATGACCAAGTAAATACCAGACCTAATGGTTACAACCTTACCAAAAGAATTACGAATTTGATTAGCAACTCCAAATTGTTCGAAAATTGGAGTTTGTAATTTATAGTTTCGAACCAAATCAACTTTTTGAGGAGATATAGATTTAATGTACGATTTTAAATCTTCGTACATCTCAAGATTATTTACATATACATTAGTAAAATCATCCGATAACAAATCCCTAAGAATTGCCGACGATTTATCAATTTCAGAAACAAGTTTTTGAGGGGGTAGGGATTTAGGTAATTTTTTTTGAATAATTTCCCACTTCGACACCAAATTTTTTAAATCAGCATCTAATTCAGCAACATTTTTGTTTTCTGCAACGGTTCTTATAATTACTCCAAAATTATTAGGGCGAATGCTTTGTATTAGTCGTTTAAGCCTATTTCTTTCCTCAACACTTTTAATTTTTGAAGAAATAGAAATTTTATTTGAAAATGGAATTAGAACTAAAAATCTTCCAGCAAAGGATAATTCAGAAGTAAGTCTTGGCCCTTTGGTAGAGATAGGTTCTTTGGCAATTTGAACTAATATAATTTGTCCTTGCTTTATTACATTATTAAGTTTCCCATTTTTCTCTAAATCGGTTTCTAATTTCATGGTTTCTAAAGAAACACTATTAGGATCACCACTTATTGAATTTCGAGTAAATTTATCTAAAGAATTGAAATGAAGTCCTAAGTCAAGATAGTGAAGGAATGCATCTTTCTCATGACCAACATCAACAAAAGCAGCATTAAGTCCTGGCATTATCTTTTTGACCGTACCTAAGTAGATATCACCAACAAGATGACTAATTTCATCTTTTTCCTGATGTAGCTCTACTAATTGTTTGTCCTCAAGCAAAGCGATTTCAACTCCCAAATCCTTTACATCAATTATTAAATCTTTATTCATAGGAGCCGTAAATATTATTAAAAAAATATTGCAAAACATTAAATCTAAATAATGCTTCGCAATATTTAATTTTTTGAGTTATATCTCTATAAATCAAAAACATGTTAAGAAAAACTACTTCTTATTTTTATGTCTATTCTTACGCAAACGTTTTTTACGTTTGTGAGTTGCCATTTTATGGCCTTTTCTTTTCTTTCCGCTTGGCATTTTCGAAATATTAAATTATTTTACACTTGTTTTTATTTCATTCATGAAAGTCTTAGAAGGCTTAAATGATGGAATATTATGTGCAGGAATTATAACAGTTGTGTTCTTTGAAATGTTTCTTCCTGTTTTTTCTGCTCTTCTTTTGATAATAAAGCTACCAAAGCCTCTCAAATAAACATTGTTTCCCTTACCAAGTGAATCCTTTATAACTTCCATAAAAGTTTCAACTGTTGCTTGAATGTTAACTTTCTCTAATCCTGTTCTTTGTGCAATTTCTGCAACGATTTCAGCTTTTGTCATTTCTTTTTAAACTTATTTGATTAATAATTAATACTTTAATTACAACTCGTCTAATCATTTCTTGATTATAAACATTTTGCAAAGATATAAAAACATTTTTTGATACAAAACAAATTTATTCATTTTCAACCAGTTTAATTTTTTTTTGCTAAATAATTTTTTACGTAGAGAAAATTCATCATATCTATACTGTTGATTTACAGAATTATAAAACTAAGAAAACAACCAAATTATACCCATCACAAAAAAATCATTTTTTTGTTTTAATCATTTAGCATTAATCAATTGCTGATTTTTTTTGAACTTTGAATTGTCTTATTTAATAATAACTTTGAGCTCTTTACTCTAATAGGTTATATAAGGAGTGATTTAAACAATAACTATCTTATCTTTTTATTTTTTCTACCTTTTGAAAATACATAAAAATAGAACTTGATTCTAATAAAATAGGACTTGCTCCTATGGAGTATTGAAAAATTATTTGTACAAATAAATAAGGACTATTATTTTTTGTTTAGATTATACTATAAAGTAGTAGAATATTTGTAGGAATAGTTATTATATGGCCAAAGGGAGTGTGATGGAAGGTGATGCCTATTAAGGAAAAATGGTGTTAAGTGAATAGAAATTAGTGTTCATTTGGATTTATTAAAACTAAATTATATATTTGCAAAAATAAATTGTAATTTCGTATTAATGTATTTTTTAATATTTATAGAATTATGGATGGTGTTAATAAAGTTATTTTGATTGGAAATCTGGGAAAAGATCCTGATACTATTGTCTTTGATGGGATTATGAAAGCAACTTTCCCTTTGGCGACAACTGAGTCTTACAAGAATAAAGATGGTCAAAAGATTGAACAGACTGAATGGCATAATATTGTTTTGTGGAGGGGTTTGGCTGAGATTGCTGAGAAGTTCCTGAAAAAAGGTATGCAGGTTTATGTTGAAGGTAAATTAAAAAATCGTCATTGGGAAGACAAAGAAGGTAACAAAAAGCATTCAGTTGAGGTTGTTGCTGATAATTTTATGATTCTTACGCGCAATCAAAATCCTCATAATGAAACAAATAAAGTTAATAATGGAGATTCAAATGCTACTCTTTCTAAAATTATAAATGATTTTTCGGATGCTGATGATTTAGGAGATTTACCTTTCTAAATTTATAACAAATTACAGATTTGATTTTAAGGAACAGGGTCATAACCACTTCCTCCCCATGGATGGCATCTAAATATTCTTTTTAAGGCAAGCCAGCCTCCTTTTAATGGTCCATATTTCTTTATCGCTTCAAGGGAGTATGAGGAACATGTTGGAGCGTATCGGCATGTTGAAGGAGTGTGGGGGGAAATAGCTGTTTGATATAACCTTATTATTCCCACAAATAAGTAATATATAATCTTACTTATTATTTTGAGTATGGTTTTCAATTTGATTTTGCGTGTTTTGTATTATCCTATCAATTATATTTATTATGGTTTGTTCTACAATTATATATAAAGGTATTTTATTACTAACTAGTGATATTGCAATAGTTATGTCGCATGCTTGTGTTTTTGAGAATTGTATGATTGATTCTTTGTTAAGTCTATAACTTTCTCTAATTAATCGTTTTGCTCTATTCCTATTTACAGCCAGCTTTTGATATCTTTTTGGGCTTAACAACAAAACATGAACTTTTGGCGAATTTATATTTAGTTTAGTTGTATATCTAACGCTAAATGGATAAATCAAAAAAGATTGTCCTTTTACAAATAGGTTTTTAATTTCATCCCTATTGCAAAGTTTTTCTTTTTTATGAAATTTATACATTAGCTTTTACTGTTTGGCTTGGGTTTAGTTGATGTCCGTTTCGAAGTAACTTTAAGGGATACTGCTGCCTTTTTATCAGTTTTCTTATTGAATTCTTCGTCAATTTTTATAATATGTTCTTCCATCTCTTTTGGAGAGAAGGATAGATATTTATCAATAGCCATTATCATTGATGGGGCAATGGATGTTGGTGCTTGTATTAGAGTTTTGATTTTTGCTTCTTTCAGGGCTGCATGTGTACTTTGGCCAAAAGCTGCAAAAACAATTTTTTCATGGTTATAGCCTGGAAAGCTTTGGATAAAAGATTTTACACCAATTGGGCTAAACATTACAACCATATCATAATTTTTTATGTCTATATCCTGTAAATCTTTTGTAGCAGAACAATACATTACCGATTTGGTATACTTTATTTTTAACTTTTCAAGTAGTTTAAAATTCTCAACTGAAGTGTCTTCTGAACAAGGGTAAAGAAAGTTTTCATCGTTATGTTTTAATATTACGTCCATTAGTTCTGAAAACTGTAGTTTTCCATAAAATATTTTCCTTTTTCTGTACTGTATGTAGTTTTGTAGATAATTGGCGATGCTTTCTGTAACACAGAAAAATTTCATCGATTCGGGAATTACAACTCTTAATTCTTTTGCAAGTCTAAAATAATTGTCAACTGCCAACTTACTTGTTACAATGACTGCTGTATGGTCTAAAATATTAACCTTTGAAGCTCTATATTCTTTATTTGAAACTCCAACTACATCAAAAAACTTATTGAAAGTGAAATTAATATTATACTTATCTATTAAAACTTTATATTGCGACTTTTCAATATCCACTGGCGCAGGTTGAGATATGAGAATATTTTTTATTGGCTTACACATAAATTTAAATTAATCTGAGTATTTAATATTATATTAAAGACTTATAAATTATTATTAATGGTATAAATTCTAAGATGCAAAGATACACAAATAAATAGAATTTGGAGAATTTTGTTTGACTCAAAACTATCACAAGACCCCTTATAATTCTAATTAGCAGAAGAGTAGAAATAATAATTAATATGGTAATTTGTATAATATTTTTAGGACTATAAGGCATAAAATAGTATAAAAACAACAACGGAATCATAATTATTCCATCAACAAAATAGAATCCTAATTGGTTTGAATTATAATTATAGCAGACAGATTGTGCTCTAAATAGCTCCCCAAAAAAATAAATCAAAAGGTATTTTGTGATACAATAAAGCAAAATTGCAAAATAAATCAAGAGATAAATTGCAAAATGAGATTCAATTGGGAAATATGGATAGTAGTTATAGAAGCTTATTGGAATATTAATAATTAATGCTAGCAAAGGCATAAAAAGAAAAGAAATAAGAATGATTAGGGTGAGGTGATTATAGGTTCCACTTATTACACTTTTAATTTTTTTGGATAGAAATTTTATTATTACTATATATAAAATGCTTACAAGGAAAACCAAACCATATATCCATCCATCAAATTGATTGTTTGGACGTTTGAATAGTTTTAAATCCTTATTCACATAACTCTTAGATTGAAATAGAGATTTTCTTTCAACCATGTTTTTTGTGTTGGAATTTAAAGTTTTTACTATATATTCTCTAAAATCAACAATACTTGTATCTTTTTCTAAAGAATCAGTTACAAAAAGTATTGGATGATTAATTTGATTATGATTAATTGCTTCAAGATTTTTGCCAATAGTATCTTGCATTATTTTCTATCGTGCTATAATAATTTTCTTATTAATTATACTGTTTTCTGTTTTGATGGTCAAATAGTAGATTCCGTTTTCAAAATCGGTAACATTTATTTTTGAAACAATTGTGTTTGAACTGAAATACTTAATTCTTCCTATTGCATCATATATGGTTATTTCAGAACTATTTTTGAGGTTGTAAATATTGATAATATCTCTAACAGGATTAGGATAGATGTAAATATTATCAGATTCTTTTTCAATAGCGTTATTTGAATAAACAATTGCATCTGGAGGGAAACAAATATTATCGACCCACACTGCATCACTTCCATTTGATTCAGAATAATCTTTTTGATATTCCCATCTATAATTATGCTCACCCGCCATAACTGCAAAAGAGTGTCTTTGCCAATCTTTTTCTCCTGATATTTCTAACTGCAAAACATCGTCAATATAAAAACTAAATTTATCATAATTAGCCTCTGTTGATGTTTTAAGATAGAAAGACATACTATCATTCATTATAGATTTAATGTTAATCATTAGTTTGGTGGATTGGGTATTTGTAATATCTCCAGACCTAAGTGAGTATTGCCCTTGATAAACTTTTGATAAATTAGATTCAATGGTCCAAGGTTTTGAAACATCATTTATCCAAGGGAAGAATGTAATATCACCTGTTTCAAATGTTTCAACATTACCACTTAAAAATATTGAATCGTAAATTCTTGCATTAAAATATTGATTTGCCACTGCACTTATCTTAAATTTCAAGAAATCTTCTGTTATATCGTCATCTAAAATAAGATTAAAGCTATACGGAGTTGAAGAATTAGTGCTAAGTATATTTAATATTTGATTACTATCAGATTGGAATGTAAGATTTGAAGAAAGAGATGATAAGTAAACATTTCCTAATTCAGTATTGTTTCTTCCTATGTTTTTGATGTCAAAATTAACTATAAGTTTTTCTCCTACCAACAATTCATTTATTGTATCTTTAGCTATTCTTAAATTTTCGATTTCCAATTTAGGACAAAATGCTTCAAATGAAAATGTCTTATTTTCTAAATAATTATTTTGACCTACTATATTGATTGAGTATTGGATTTGAGTTTTATCAATAGTTCCGTTTAAAATTTTTATCTTAAATGCATTTGAAATATTCAAATTGGAGCTTGCGGCTAATAGTCCAATATATTGAGTTGAATCTAATAAAAATAAGTTTGGAGTATTAATTATGTTTAGTCTTATACTATCAATTGAAACTGTACCTATATTAACTATATCAAAACCAATAGTATATTCTTCATTATTTTTTAATTCTTCAACTTCTTGTTGCTGATTATTGTAATATTTTAATGAGTTGATGTTGACAAATGGATAATTTGGAATAAGAACATTGATTGAATCAATTATTGGATATGAAAATTGATTTGTAATTACAACTTTTAGTTTATCCATACTATTGATAATGTTTGTGAATATAACATTAACCCCTCCGGTTGAATCGGCTTGAGAGGCTCCAATTAATTGACCATTTTGAGAAACACCAACAAAAGCAAAAGGTGATGTTTGAATTGGCAGATTGGATGAACCAATAGCTATGGAATCAGGCAGATTGGATGTTATTGTGAGAGGCAAACCAACATATGGAGATAATGAAGGATCTCCTAAAAGATGATATATTTCCCAATAGTAGTTTGAAAGATTTGAACCATATTTTTGAACCGAAAGATTTCCTGCTTGGACAATTTGGCCTGCTGTTGTGTACCATTGTTCAAACGATTCGTTATTTTTATGAAATAGTCTGTCATATGCCCCCAAATTATTAGAGTCATAGTTTGGATTTACATTTATAGATTTGCTACCAACCGACCAATAAAAGTCCTCATACCAATAAGTATAATTACTTCCTCCAATAACTCCTATTCCTCCTTTATTTGATGCTCTAAGAATTGCTTCAGCAAAACATTCACTTTCATTAAACCTGCTCGACAAACAACAATTATTGATGTAGAAAGCATATTTCCCAATATTATTCATATTTTTCACTTGAGTTGACGTAAGAGAAGGGCTTGACCAACCTGTTTCGTCGCAATGTGCAGTGTAGTTGATAAATGAAAAACCATAATTTGAAATACTATCTCTTATTTGAGTAGCGTAATTTGAGGATGATGGATTATAATAGATTAGTGTGTCTATATTAGGATTATTCATCAAGTATAATTTTCCATAATTAACCTGACCATTTCCACATGTTGGAGCAGGGGCACTAGTTTCCCTCCCAGCCACTAAAAGTGTTTTCTTTAAATAGTTATTATCCTGCATCAAGTTTTGCTCATAGGTAATGGTTTTATTTATTATTGCTTCCATTTGAGCAACTGTTTGAGCTGAAAATCTTCCATAGAATAAATCAGGTAAAAAATCCCCTGTATATTCAGCATAATAAAGGTCGGTTGGAGCCGGATTATTTGGGTCAGTTACCGCACTAAAGGCTGGTATTTGTTGGATATCTCCACAAATTAGGAGATAGTCAGCAGATGGAGAATTTGGACTTGCATTATTCCATAAAGATTGCAAGCAATTCTTCATATCTTGATTTGTTGTTCCAACATTTGGCTGCCCCTTATATAATTCAATTATTTCAATTCCTTTTTCCTTTTTCCATCTAATAAAAGGCTGTAGTACATCGGTGAACATCGGGTCTGACAGAATAATCATTTTCAATGGTCTGTTTATTGGGGAAGAAGAAAGGGTTGCTGATTGATTTTTTGCATTAATTACTTTTTGTCCAACAAAAGCAGATTGTTGGTTATTGTGTTTTAATTTTGCATTTTGTGTTGCTTCAAAATCTGTGTTCTTAAATTTAATGTTAACATCAAATGATTTTACGAAAACTATTTTATTGGTTAGAGGATTATATTTTATTGGAGAAATAGCCAATCTTGCCAATCTAACTCCCGACATATAACCTAATTTTTCTATCACGACCAAATCATTGCCAAAAAATTCATCTTTAAGATACGCATTTTCATTAATGATAAAAGGGTTTTCTGTTTCAGATTTTGACATAGATTTTTGAAAAGGAATAATTTTATAATTTCCATAGTTGTCAAGTGAATATGTTTCAGTTATAACATTACTATATTCTATCTCAACATCAGCCCCATATGGAAGTTCAATTAATTGTGAGAAAATTGGAAGCTCGGGCATACCAATTTTTTGAGTTGTTCCAAAGTTTTCTCCCATATCAAATTTTATAAACACACCCTTTTCAGTATTAACATTTTCTAAACTTAGAAAAGAGAATTTTTGAGAAAGAAATAAACTCATCTGTGTTTCTTTTATTATTGGATTTGGATTTTTAACATCCTGTCCAATAATATTTTGTGCATTTAATTGGAAACTAAATAGGAAAACTATTAGAACAAATATTTTAAATACGGATTTCTTCATAGCAAATAATATTATAAATAACGTGCAAAAATACAATGATTTTTAGAACTTTCACAATAGTAAAGATAAAAAAGTAAAAACTGAACCAAAAACCATATCTTTTAAAACCTCAAATATATATGTTAGAATTAGAGAAAAAGAGTTTTTACAATATAAATGCTCTGTTTTTTTATTTTTTATTTTTCATATCACTAAAAAATAGTATCTTTGCACGAATATATTTTACTTTAAAGAAATGTTTTCAAATTCAGAAAAATTCGTTGGCGAGGGATTAACATACGACGATGTCTTATTAGTTCCTGCATATTCAGAAGTTATCCCAAGAGAAGTACAAATAAATTCATTCTTCTCACGTAATATTCCTATTAATATTCCTATCGTTTCTGCAGCAATGGATACTGTTACAGAAGCTAAATTAGCAATTTCAATGGCACAAGAAGGGGGTATTGGCGTTCTTCATAAAAATATGAGTATAGAGCAACAAGCTGCAGAAGTGTTGAAAGTTAAAAGATCTGAAAATGGGATGATAATTAATCCCATTACAATTCAAAAAGATGCAATTGTTAAGGATGTTTTGGCACTTATGAAAGAGTATAGTATTGGAGGAATTCCAGTTGTTGATTATAATCATAAACTAATTGGGATTGTTACCAATAGGGACTTGAGATTTGAAAGAGATCTTTATCGACCTATTGTTGAGGTGATGACAAAAGAAGTTATTACTGCTCCTGAGCACACAGATTTTGAAAGTGCAGCCGATATTCTTCAACAGCACAGAATTGAAAAACTTCCTGTTATCAACTCTAAGGGAGAGCTTATTGGTTTAATTACCTACAGAGATATTATAAAATTAAAAGAACGTCCAAATGCATGCAAAGACAAGATGGGACGACTCAGAGTTGCTGCAGGAATTGGAATAACTCCAAATATGTACGAAAGAATTGATGCCGTTATTGCAGCAGGAGTTGATGCTATTGTTATTGATACAGCCCATGGCCACAGTAAAAATGTCATTGATGTTGTTCGTAATGTTAGAAAAAAATACAATAATGTTGATATTGTTGTTGGCAATATTGCAACAGCTGAGGCTGCAATTGAATTAATTAAAGCCGGAGCAGATGCATTAAAGGTTGGAATTGGGCCTGGAAGTATTTGCACAACAAGAATAATTGCAGGAATAGGTGTACCTCAACTAAGTGCAATTTATGATGTTGCAAAAGCAGTTGAAGGAAAAAATATTCCAATCATTGCTGATGGAGGTATAAGATATTCTGGAGATATAGTTAAGGCATTAGCTGCTGGAGCAAGTTCAATTATGGCAGGCTCACTTCTTGCTGGAGTCGAAGAATCGCCTGGCGACACTATTATTTACGAAGGAAGAAAATACAAATCATATCGCGGAATGGGATCTTTGGAAGCAATGCAACAAGGCTCAAAAGACAGGTATTTTCAAGATATGGAAGATGACATAAATAAATTAGTTCCTGAAGGAATTGTTGGAAGAGTTCCATATAAAGGAACAGTTTCAGAAGTTATCCATCAATTAACAGGAGGTCTTAAGGCAGGTATGGGCTACACAGGTTCAAAAGACATCAATACATTGCAGAAAGCAAAATTTATTAAAATTACTGCAGCTGGTTATACAGAAAGCCATCCTCACGATATAACAATTACAAGAGAGGCTCCAAATTACTCTCGTTAATAAATTATTTTCAAAACAGTTACTATTAATTATGAAAAAATTTGTAAGTATTCTATTTATTAGTTTTATTGCTTCATTTACATTCGCACAAACAGATAAAGATATTGTGCTTGAAGTTGCTGGTGAAAACATTTCCAAAAAAACATTTATTGAAATGTACCAAAGAAATAATCCAAATCCCGATAAAAAAATCATAAAAAAAGATTTGGAAGAATATTTGAATTTATTTATCAACTTTAAACTAAAACTTGCCCAGGCAAGAAAATTAGGCTATGATACCCTATCAACCTATGTTGAGGAGGTAAATACATATAGGAAACAATTAATTGAGCCTTACTTAAACGACAAAACGGTTACTGAGGAGTTAATCAAAGAAGCATATGATCGTACAAAAGAAATAATAAGAGCTTCTCATATCCTAATTTTAATTCCTACAAATGCTACTCCAAAAGACACTTTGGAAGCATATAATAAGGCTTTAGAAATTAGGAAAAAGATTTTTAATGGAGAAGATTTTGGAGAGTTGGCAGTTCAATTTTCTGAAGACCCTTCGGCGAAAGATCAACAAATGAATGATGGTCAGAATAAAATAAAGGGCAATAGAGGAGACTTAGGCTATTTTACATCCTTCAGTATGATATATCCTTTCGAAACAGCTTGCTACAGCTTAAAAATTAATGAAGTATCAAAACCAATTCGCTCACAAAGAGGATATCATATAATTAAACTTACAGATCGCAAGCCAGCACCTTTCTCAACATGTACAATTGCACATATCTGGGTTAATTTTGATAACCATTCAAATGCCCAAGAGTGTAAAGATATAATTAATAAAGCATATTTAGAGCTGCAAAATAATATTTCTTTTGATTCTGTTGTAGCAAAATATTCAGACGATAAATATTCTGCAAGGAAACAAGGCGTACTTTCAAATCAAAGAGTTGTAAATATGCCATTTGAATACACTGATGTGATTATAAAAACACCAATGAATTCTTTTTCAGAACCTTTTGAAACAAGATATGGTTGGCATATTATCAAACCGATAAATTTAGTTCCAATTCTAGATTTAGAGCAACAACGTAAGGAAATTGAACAACGTATTTCAAAAGATGTTAGAAGCTATAGAACAATCGAAGAGTTTATAAAAAAGAGCAAACAAGAATACAATTTTAAAGAAGATATTACAAAACTAGCCTCTGTTGGAGAAATTATTACAGATTCTATTTTTTCTGCCAAATGGGAAGTACCTGAAAACTATGAGGGAAAAGAAATAATATTTACAGTGGGAGATTACTCATTCAGTCAAAAAGACTTAGCTCAAGAAATTGAAAAAATACAACAAAAACAAACTCCTGAATATATTCCAACCTACCTAAACTCTATTTACAACAAAATAGCAAACGAAAAAGTGCTTGCTTATGCTGATGCAAAACTTGAAGTTAAGCATCCTGAGCTAAAAATTACTGTTGATGAATTTAGAGATGGAATTCTAATATTTACTATCACAGATAAGTTTATTTGGAATAAATCAATTACAGATAGCGTAGGTTTAAGCGAATTCTTTTCAAAAAACAATTCAAATTATCAATGGAAAGAAAGGGCCGATGCCACAACATTTAGCTTTAGTTCTAACATTGATATCTTAAAGGCGAAGAAAGTCATTGAAAAGGGTGTAAAGAAAAATAAAACTAACGATGAAATTAAGGCACTACTTGAAAAGAAATTTAAAATTAAAGAACAAACAACAAAATATTTCGACTACAAGTGGAACAAATTTGAAAAAGGAGACAATAAAGTAGTTGACAAAACTAATTGGAAAGTTGGAATTAGTGATGTAATTGAAATGGAAAACGATAAGAAGAAATATATTGTTATTATTCACAAAATTCTTCCTCCAAGCCCTAAAACCCTTGAAGAGGCAAAAGGAATAGCAACTTCCGACTATCAAGAATATTTAGAAGAACAATGGATAAAGAAATTACGCAATGATTATACTTATAGTGTTAATGAAGACGTTTTCAATTCCATAATCAATTAATTCTTTTTTAATGAAAAAAATTATCCTAATCAGTTTAGTTTGTTTAATAAACACTAATCTTATTGCTCAAACAAATGTTTTAGATAAAGTTATTGCCGTTGTTGGTAAAAACATGATAAAGCAATCTGAACTCGAAACAACCTACCTCCAACAAAAAGAGAGCTTTGGAATAATTGACGAGCCTTTTGATATTAAATGCGAAATATTTGAAAGTCTCCTTATTAACAAACTTATGCTTCATCAATCTGAAATAGACTCAATATCAATTACAGATGAGCAAATTAATAGAGAGATGGATAATCGTATCAACTATATGATTCGTTCTTCGGGATCAAAAGAAAATTTGGAAAAACAGATGAACAAATCTGTAAGTGATATAAAAGAATATTATAAAGATGTTATTAAAGAGAGTCTCCTAATTAAAGAAATAAATGGTAAAATTACTTCCAACGTTAAAATAACGCCTAAAGAAGTCGCTGAATTCTATAATAATATTCCAAAGGATAGCCTTCCAATGGTTGAGCAAGAATATGAATTTTCTCAGATAGTCATTACTCCAAAAATATCGAAAGAAGAAAAGGAAATCATTAAAGATAAACTTAACGGTTATAGAGAAAGAATTTTAAAAGGCGATAAATTCACAACTCTTGCAGCACTTTACTCAGAAGATGAAGCCTCTGCAAAAAAAGGAGGAGAATTAGGTTTCTTTTCAAGAGGATATATGGTGTCAGAATTTGAGTCAGTTGCTTTCTCATTAAGAGAAGGAGAAGTGTCTCCTGTTTTTGAAACAAAATTGGGATTTCATATAATTCAAATGATAGAAAGAAATGGAGAACAAATAAATTGTCGCCATATTCTTCTTCAACCAAAGGTTTCAAATCAAGAATTAATTAGGACAAAATCTAAATTAGATAGTATACACACACTGATAAAAAACAAAGAAATTAGTTTTCAAGACGCAATTAAAACCTATTCTGACGACCCTTCAAAGCTAACAGGAGGAATTATTGTAAATCCATATACTGCAAATGCTCGTTTTCCAAAAGATAATATAAACGAAATGATGGAAAACATTGACAAAGTAAATTTTAATAATTACAATCAATCTGAAATAGTTGGTCCAGTTCTTTTTAAAACAGAATCGGGCTCTGCATACCGATTAATAAATATTAATACCAAAACCCTTCAACATAAAGTTAACCTTAAAGACGACTACGACAAGGTTTACAATTCTACTCTCGAAGCAGCAAAAACAAAAGCAGTTATTGAATGGGCAAATAATAGAATTGCAAAAACTTACCATAAGATTGATAAAGACTATATAGATTGTGATTTTAAAATGAATTGGTTGAAAAACAATTAAATATGCAAGATTCTTCAAATAACAACTTATCTGAGGTCGATCAATTAAATTCACTTGTTGAAAAAACCCAACTATTAAAAAAGGAAATAGCAAAAATAATAATTGGTCAAGAAACAATTGTTGATCAGGTTTTAATTTCAATATTTTCAAAAGGTCATTGCCTATTAGTTGGAGTTCCTGGATTGGCAAAAACCTTACTTGTAAACACAATATCTTCAGCCTTAGGACTCTCTTACAATAGAATTCAATTCACTCCCGACCTTATGCCCTCTGATATTGTTGGAAGTGAGGTTTTGGATGAAAATAGAAAATTTAAATTTATCAAAGGGCCAATATTTGCAAATATCATATTAGCAGATGAAATAAATCGTACTCCCCCAAAAACTCAAGCTGCACTCCTTGAAGCTATGCAAGAACACTCTGTAACTGTTTCAGGAAATAGTAATAAATTGGAAGAACCTTTTTTTGTACTTGCTACTCAAAACCCAATTGAACAAGAAGGAACCTACCCCCTGCCAGAGGCTCAATTAGATAGATTTATGTTTATGCTTTGGCTAAACTACCCAAGCTTTGAAGAAGAAATCAATATTCTTAAAAGCACAACAACTGGCAAATCAGTTCAAATAAACAAAATATTCTCTAAGGAAGAAATTATCCTAATGCAAGAAATTATTAGGAGAATCCCCGTTACAGATAATGTTTATGAATACGCCGTTAAATTAGTTGAAAAAACAAGAGTTTCAACTCCAACAGCTCATCCAATTGCTCAAAAATACCTTTCCTGGGGAGCTGGGCCAAGAGCATCACAATATTTAATTATTGGGGCCAAATGTCATGCGGCACTAAAAGGGAAATATTCTCCCGACATTGAAGATATTAATGCAGTTGCAGTTTCAGTTTTGCGTCATCGTATTGTTCAAAACTATTCCTCGCAAGCAGAAGGATATACAACAGAAAAAATTATTAATGATTTAATTAATTCATAAAACCTATGAAAAAAGCATTACTTTATTTTTTTATTATGTCGATTGGAACAAGTCTTTTTGCCCAACCTACACCAAATTCTCTCTCACAAAAAAACAAAAATCTAAATAAACAAGAACTGTCATCTTCCTCATGCAGCCAAATAATCCTTCCTACCAATGTTGGTCAAAGAACACAAAGAGGAATTAAACAATCAACACCTTTTCCAGATAAATTTGAAGCTTATATTTGTTTTGAATCAGGCAAATCAAACTACACAGAAGAAGCCCTAAACGTTTTGGATAGTGTTTATAAAATTGCATTTGACAATAATAATGGTAAATTCTACAAAATAACCATAATTGGTTACGATGATGCAGAGCTTGTTCAAGAAGATAATTCATCCTTAGCAAGACAAAGAGCAATTATTGTTTTTGAATATTTTTCAGCAAGAGAAAATACAGAATATATTGTTAGAAGAACACCAAGCAAATATTTTCACTCCTGCGAAGGAGAAATAGAATGTGTTATTAAATATAAAATGCCTTTCGATTTCAAATGGATCAACCTCAACGATAAACCCCAAGCAGAAAGAAAAAATAATGGGATTGACCTTAAGAGTAAGGTTTATATATTGGTTGAAAACAATCCTGAAGAATGCTTAGGGAAATTCAATGACTACTACTATCCATCACAAGACACAACAATTCTAACAAATAATATGTCTATGCTAAAAATGCCAAAAGGCGCCTTAGGAAGCATAACACACACCAAAGATACACTTGAGAGTGATTTAACCCTTAGATTTGAAGATTTACTGTCATTTGAACAGCTGACAAGAAACTACCAACTTATACCACATAAAAGACAATATATTATTAACGCAGGTTATTTTGTTGTAAAATCAAATCGCCAACCTTCCTATGAAAACTGTAAACTAAAAGAAAATTACACCCAAAACATCACCATTAGGCTCCCTCTTGAAATGCAACAAAACAATGCAAGACTTAAATTCTATGCAAGAACCTACAAGCCAAATGGAACATGGGAATACAAAGCCGTTCCAACAACAAAAGAAAAAGACAAAGAAACCAAATTAGAAGCAATAATAGGGAGTTTTTCAGCCTTTCAATTAGACACAATATATGTTGGGAAGAGAATAGATGAGGCAGAAATGTCTAATTATTTCTATCCAGCAAAAGAAGGAGAACCAGGAGCCTTTCAAGCAATGGGAGGATTGTTAAAACCATACAAATTGGACAAAAGAGGTTCAATTATTCTTAAAAAAGAAATGGAAATGATACTTCGTAAACCTGTTGGAGAATCAATTTCTGAATAATTAAATATTAAAGCAATTTCTCAATTACTTCTTCCAATTCCTTTGGAGTGGTTGGAGATTCAAATCTCATTATTATTTCACCATCCTTAGAAACAATGAATTTTGTAAAATTCCACCTAATCTCATTTCCACCAAGATATTCAGGATAATATTTTGAAAGAATTGAGCTAAGCCTATCCCCCATTTCCTTATCCTTAAATCCTTCAAACGGAGCTTTCTCTTTCAAAAATTTATATAAAGGAGAAGCATTTGCACCATTAACATCAATTTTTTCAAACATTTGGAAACTAACTCCATAATTAGCAGTACAAAACTCCCTTATCTCATCATTTTCACCAGGTTCTTGAGCAAGGAATTGATTGCAAGGAAAACCAAGCACAACAAGCCCTTTTTCCGAATATTTTTTATTTAATTCTTCTAAACCCTTATACTGATTAGTAAATCCACATTTGCTTGCAGTGTTAACAATAAGCAAAACCTTATCCTTAAATTCAGAAAAATCAATTTCCTGACCATCTAAAGACGTCATCTTAAGCTCATAAACAGAACTAATTTCATCTTGTTTAGAAACTTTTTGAGCAAAAGCTAAAAAAGGAAAGAAAAATAATAGCCCAAAAAACAAATAACCTATATTAAAATTTTTCATATAATAATAGATTATAGTATTTTTTCAATCTCAGCTTCCATATCCTTTGGAGAAACAGAAGACTCAAATCTTTTTATTGTTTGACCATCCTTTGAAACCAAAAACTTAGTGAAGTTCCATTTAATTTCATCACCTTTAAGAAATTCTGGTGAATGTTCTTTCAAAATTCCAGAAAGCTTATCCCCAACCTCTTTATGAGGAAAACCTTCAAAAGGAGCCTTAGATTTCAAAAACTTATATAGCTCAGATGCATGTTCACCATTTACATCAATTTTAGAAAACATCCTAAAACTAACCCCATAATTAAGAGTGCAAAACTCCGAAATTTCCCCATCAACACCAGGCTCCTGTCCAAGAAATTGATTGCAAGGGAAACCAAGCACAACAAGACCCCTATCAGAATATTTCTTATTTAATTCTTCCAAACCTTCATATTGACCAGTAAATCCACATTTGCTGGCAGTGTTAACAATAAGCAAAACCTTATTTTCATAATCATTAAAGTCAACCATTTGACCATTAATAGTTTTTAGCTTAAAATTGTGTATATTTCCCATATCATTTCTAATTTAATGTTATTATAATTTGTTAATTCATATAAATAATAAACCAGAAAACACAGAATTTATTGTTAATAAACAAAAATAAATATATCCACCCTCAATTATTTGCGGGACTATCTTCTATTGAGTCAATAAATTCTTCAAACGGCAAAATTCTCTTGCCAGGCATACATATTATGTATATTAAAATATGCCAAATCGAACATCTTATTCTTAAATTCCAAAAAGGTAATTCTATATTTTATTTCTATAATGATGCATAAATAGTGAATTTTGGAAACAAAACAAAATATTTAAGTAATTATGGACAAATCGCAGTAAAAATAAAATTAATATTATGAAAAAGTGTTATGGAACAAAGCTATTACTTAAAAATCTGCCAATAACTTATGATTTTCAATCCAGAACTACTAAATTATGGGAATTTTCAATCCAATACATATTGATTTTTAATTTCTAATTCCCTCAATCATTAGTATTCCTTTTGCCTACTAATAAGCAATTACTGAACTATTTTTATTATCTTTGCCCTATTAACAAACAATTTTATGGTAAGTTTATACATAAATCACTTTGTTTTTAATAAACTATTGTTCAAGTAACTCAATATAATAACTAAATTCTTTAAAAACTACTTATTTAAAACCTAAACTATTGAATTTAACAAAATAGATTGATATAATAAATTATTGTTTTTAAGCTGCAGTACTGAGATAATGAATACTAATATGACAACTATTATACAATAAATGAAATCATTCAAATGCATATTGATACTAATCTTTATTCCAATGGTGATGTTTTCTAAAGACAATGTTGATATTGTTAATAATAATATTGAACATTATTATTTGTATGAATATGCTTCGTCATATATTAGGGTTGAAGATGAGTTTAATATGAACAATGGTCCAACAGGCAGGAAGAAGATAAAAAAGAAGGACTACGGAAATAAGGTCAAGAACTCAAGAAGAAAATATTTTTCCAAACGTTTTCCTCAAAAAAGGAAAAAGCCATCTAAAATAGCTAATCAAATCCCATTTGCAATAAAAACCAATCTCGTTTTCGCCTCAGCACTAACCCCCAACCTTGCTTTTGAAATACCTGTTAAAAAGAATTTTTCTGTGGAAGTCTCCTCAACCTACAATGCTTGGGATATGAAGGATAATATTAAATGGAAGAACTTAACTGTTATGACTGAGTTTCGCTATTGGCCAAAAAAGAGCATGGAAGGAAGGTTTTATGGGGTTAATGCAAACTGGGCAAAATATAATATTGGAGGCCTCAAGATGCCCTATTATCAAGATGCAATATATTATCGATATGATGGATGGACTACCGGTGTTGGTGTATCATTTGGTTATTTATGGTATATGACAAGAAGATTGAGCTTTGAAGCCAATATAGGATTTGGAGTAAACTACACTTCCTACGACAAATACCTGCAACCAGTTTGTGGAGCCTATTGGGGTTCATATAAGAATATTCTTTTTATGCCAACAAAAATTGGGCTAAGCTTAGTCTATAAATTCAA
>JAQUTD010000010.1 GCA_028709955.1 Bacteroidales bacterium
CAATTCATAAAGAAAAAGGTAATGTTATAAAATATTTACGTAGATTTACAGACATTAAATTAGGTTGGAGAGCATATGTATTTCCTATATTAATATTTGGTATTAGTACATTTATTGCTTGGTTCTTTCCTGAGTTATTTGGAGAAAAAAGACTAAATATGTTATTACCATCTATTTGGGTTTTTATTCCATTTTTGATAATAATGACTTTCTTTGGAGGAGGTCAAGAAGAATTTGGATGGAGAGGTTACGCCTTACCTATTCTTGAGAAAAAGTATGGATTGTGGGGAGCAAATATTGTTTTAGGAGTTATTTGGGGGTTTTGGCACCTTCCTTTATGGTTTATCATAGGAACTAACCAAACTTATATGAATTTTGGGGGATTTGTTTTAATCTCTATTGGCTACTCATTTATCTTTTCTTGGATAAAAAATATTTCAGGTGATAAACTTTTTACTGGTCTTTATGTGCATGGTATGGCAAATGCAATAATTCCAATTTTTCCAGTCTTTTCTATGCAACACAATACTCCTCAACCTCGATTTTGGATATGGGTAATTCTTACATTATCAATCGGAATAATAATTACAATAGTTAGAAATAAAAATATAGTTAAACATGCAAACAATAAAATCGCTTAAAGAAATTAGTTTCGATGATTTATACACTTCATTTAACGAAGCTTTTGGAAGTTATGAAGTTCAGGTAAATAAAGAAGAACTTTGTGTGATGTTGAAGCGTAGGGGTTTTGTTAAGGAGTTATCATTTGGGGCTTTTGAAAATGATAGGTTAATCTCTTTTACTTTAAATGGTATTGGACAATATAATGGAGTAAGAACCGCTTATGATACTGGAACGGGAACTATTGAGGAGTTTAGAGGGAAAGGTATTGCTTCAACTATTTTCAATTACTCTTTGCCTTTTTTGAAAGAGGCTGGCGTTAAACAATATCTACTAGAAGTTTTGCAACATAACACTAATGCGGTTTCAGTTTATAAGAAACTTGGATTTAAAACGAGTAGAGAGTTTAACTATTTTAAGCAATCAAATGAACTTATAAAACTAAATTCTAAAGATTTGCCTGAGGGGTTTTGTTTTAAGGAAATAGATTTGGAAGATAAAAATCTATTGGCAGAGTTTTGGGATTTTACTCCTTCTTGGCAAAATAGTTTTGAAGCTATCGAGAGAAGTGAGGATGATTTTAAAACAATTGGAGTTTATAAAGATGATATATTAATTGGTTACTCTATCTTTGAACCTAATTCTGGGGATTTAACTCAAATTGCTGTTGATAAAAAATATAGAAGACAAGGCATAGGCTCTGCTTTGGTTTGTGAGGTTTTGAAATATAATAACTTCAACTCTGTTAAGGCTGTTAATGCAGAAATAAATTGTGAATCAATAACTGCTTTCTTTCGATCAAACAACATTACTTTATGTGGAAAACAATTTGAAATGACTCTAAATTGGAAATAATTTTTGTTATTTTTGCAATAATATTTTATTATAAGTCGTTAGCCTATTTATAATATGGTTTTATATTGACTTAAACCCTTAAAACTTAATTAAACAAACCTTTTATAATGAAGAAGAAAATCTATATTGGGTTATTGCTATTAACCTTTTTATTTTTATTTAGCCCTAATTCCTTTTCGCAAAAAATTCCATATATGTCATTGATAGATAGTAAGGAAATGAAATATATGGATAACGCTGAGCTTTCAATTGAAGGTTGGAGAGAGTATCAATATGACACAAAAAATAAATATGGGGAAAGCTCAAAAGAATTTCTCTCCACAATGTTTGATACTGTTATTTTTGGAAAGTATTATAATCGATTTTTCAAGTACTGTCCTGCCAAACTACATGTTTCATTTACAAAAGATGCAAAAAAAAATAATATGGATCTTTCTGATTATCCTATGATTGGCATTTCATATCAACAATGTATTGATTATTGCAAATGGAGAACAGAGAAATGTAATTATAAAGTGAAGGGAGTATCGAAAATAGTCTTTTCGTTACCTTCAAAACAAGATTATGCAAAGGCTGTTTCTCATGCTAAAATAACTAATAAATCTCCTTTATCTAAATTAATCAATAAGAAAAGAGGAAAAATCAAGGGTATTACTGATAATGTTCAAGAATACACAATTGATAACTCCCTCAATTCTACTAATATTCCAACCGGCTTTAGATGCGTTGCAACCATTCAGAAGGATTAATTAATTTTTTTCTCTGCAATTTTCTCAGCAATGTTTATTCCGTCAATGGCACTTGATGTGATTCCTCCTGCATATCCCGCTCCTTCTCCGCATGGGTAAAGTCCTGAAATTTGAATATGTTGAAGTGTATCTTTATCTCTTGGTATGCGAACAGGGGATGAGGTGCGCGATTCTAATCCTATAAGGTTAGCTTCTGCTGTCAAAAACCCTTTCATCTTACGTCCAAAGTCCATAAATCCTTCTCGAAGTGTTGAAGAAATGAATTCTGGTAGGATTTTATTCATATTGCTTGGGATCAATCCGCAAAGATAAGAGCTTTGTGAGAGAGCAAATGATGTTTTATTTTTCATAAAATCAGTTAGTCGTTGTGCAGGTGCAACAATGCTGTTTCCTGCTGCCTCGAACATCTTTTTCTCTGTCTGTTCTTGGAGTTTCATCATTGATAATGCTCCATATTGATAATATTCCTTAGCATCCTCTTCCTTAACACTAACAACCATTCCTGAGTTTGCAAAAGGTGAGTTACGTAATGAGTTTGACATTCCATTAACAACCATTTGTCCGTTATCAGTTGCTGCAGGAATTATCATTCCTCCTGGACACATGCAGAAAGAAAAAACACCTCTCTCCTTATAATTATATGCAAGACTGTAGTTTGCGGGTGGAAGTAGTGAAGAATAGTCTCTGGAATGATATTGAATTTGATTAATTAATTCTTGTGGGTGTTCAATTCTAACTCCCATTGCAAAAGGTTTTGCTTCAAGAGCCCAGTTTTTGTCATGAAAGAGATAGTAAATATCTCTTGCACTATGTCCTGTGGCAAGAATAACTGAATCGGCTTCAATCTTATCGCCCTTTTGAGTGATAACTCCTTTAATTTCATTATCATTTACAATAAAGTCAACAACCTTTGTCTCAAAATGATATTCTCCTCCACAATCTTCAATTGTTTTACGAATATTCTTTATTATTGATGAAAGTCCATCAGTTCCAATATGAGCATGGGCGTTTATCCTGATTTCTTGATCGGCACCATGTTCAACAAAAATATCTAATACCTCATTTATATTTCCTCTTTTATTGGAGCGTGTGTAAAGCTTTCCATCCGAAAAAGTTCCTGCTCCACCTTCGCCAAAACACCAGTTTGATTCTGGGTTTATTTCTTTTTGTCTAATAATTTGTGCAGTATCTTTCTTCCTTTCACTAACTGGTTTCCCTCTTTCAATGATTATTGGTTTTAATCCTTTTTCAATAAGTTTTAAACTTGCAAACAACCCAGCAGGACCTGCCCCAACAACAATAATCGGCTTTGCATTATGAACATCTTTATATTTCTCAATAACTGTGTTTTGAGTTTTCTCATCTTCAGATGTTATATCTTCTGATGGATTATTCTCTTCAATAATGGAAAGTTCAACCTTAATCCTATATGATATAGGTTTTTTTCTTGCGTCAATACTCTTTTTTAAAAGGTTTAGATTCTGAATAGTATCTATTCTAATTCCAGTTCTTTTGCTTACTGTTTTTTTTAAAATTTCTGCATTAACTAATTCCTCAGGCAACACGTTAAGTTCAAATTCTTTTATCATTTTTTTGTTTTTTTTGCCTATCTCAAGATCCAGAGTTCGAGAGCAAGGAATTTATAATTCTAACCCTATTCGAAAGTGAAGGTTAGGTAGAATATTTTGGTTCTATATGTATCTATTATATTTGAGTATGGTTTTTGAGGCTCAGGAATATGCATATTGTTAAAACTAAAGGAAGACTTAAGCTCAATTCCGAATTTAAAGTAAGGAAGATAGAAGTCAAATCCAGTTCCAAAGGTATACATCCAATCGTTGTTATCAACTCTAAGCAGTTGGTCCTCTTCTGATATTTTTTTGTTTTTTAAAGAAGCTAAGTCGTATGCATACTTAAGCCCAGTTATTAGATAAGGTCTAAAATTTCTCCAACGCTTAGTCTGTATTTTCAATTCTAAGGGAGCTTCCAAATAAATTGCTTCAATATTTGTTGACTCAGTTATATAATTCCCCCTACTATCAATAATATTATAATTAAATTTCCTGTCTCCAAAACTAATGGTTGGGAGGAGTCTTAGTCGCAAGTATTCAAAAAGCTTCAAGTCTCCAAGAATTCCAAGCTGAAACCCATGTTGAAATGGATTATTCATTCCAATAACTTTATCAGGCTCTGGAAGAGGTTCTTTAACTTTTAGGATTGAAGAGAATTGATTATAGCCAACTATTGCACCAAAATGAATTAATGTTTCATCGAAATGAGGTATATTGGGAGGACTTTTTTGAGCATTTGAGCCCAAACTATATAAAAGAGTTAATCCTAATATTAAAAATAATTTTTGCATTTCTTAATCCTATAATCTATCTGTGAGGATTAAACGAACTTTTTCAGGATTAATTGTTCCATTTTCTCCAAGAGACCATTTCCTTTCAATCATTCTCTGAACAATTGTGTCAATATCTTTTTCATTCAAATTGACTTGAGAAAGTCTGGTAGGAATATTAATTGAGTTAAAGAATTCTTCTGTCATTTCAATTGCTTTGGTTATTCTATCTTCTCTTTGTCCGTCCTTAATTCCAAAAACTCTTTCCCCATACTGAAGAATTTTTTCTGATTTTTCATCTCTCATAACCTTCATTACTCCCGGAAGAACAATTGAAAGAGTCACGCCATGATCCAAACCAAAAAAGGCTGTAAGTTCATGCCCAATCATATGTGTAGCCCAGTCTTGTGGAGAGCCACATGCAATCAATCCATTTAAACCTAAGGTTGCAGCCCACATTAAATTTGCCCTCACATCATAATCGTTAGGGTTAGCAAATACTTTTGGAGCCTCTTCAATTAAAGTTAACAATATGCTTTCTGAAAATCGATCTGATATTTGATTGTTAACAGGAAAAGTTAGATATTGCTCCATAACGTGAACAAAAGTATCTGCTATTCCGTTTGAAACCTGTTTTTCTGAGAGACTAATAGTTACAAGAGGGTCTAAGATAGAGAATTGTGGAAAACATAATTCAGAATGAAAAGACCTTTTATCTTTTGTTTCTTTGCGGGTTATAACTGCACCACTATTCATTTCAGAACCAGTTGCAGGGAGGGTTAAAACAGAGCCAAAAGGAAGAGCCTTTTCAATTTTTATATTAGAATTAATAATTTCCCATGCGTCATTTTCGTGAAAAAAAGCTGCTGCAATAAATTTTGTTGCGTCAATAACACTCCCTCCACCAACTGCAAGTATAAAATCTATATTATTTTCCTTTATAAATTTAACGCATTCCATACAGGTTTCGAAATGAGGGTTTGGTTCAATTGATCCAAATTCAAAAACTTCTCTGTTTCCTAAAGCATCAATAACTTGGTCATAAACACCATTTCTTTTTATGCTTCCAGCTCCATAAGTTATTAATACTCTCTTATCTTGAGGAATAAGTTTATTAATTTTCTTTATTGTATCTTTTCCAAAAATTATCTTTGTTGGATTGTAATATTCGAAATTTTTCATGTTTGTTTGTTTCTAATTGTAATTTATAATTTATTATATACCTCACTTAATAATAGGTTTTTGTCTATTGGAACAACTCCCACCTGTTCACAAACTATACCTCCGGCAAGATTTGAAATTTCAGCAATAGATTTAAATGGTAAGTCAATTGCTATACATAATGTTGCAACACTAATAACAGTATCTCCTGCTCCAGAAACATCTGAAATGGCTCTTTTATGCGCAGGAATAATTACCATATTGTTTTTATTTAATTTATAATCAGCAATGAAAACACCATATTCGCTTAAGGTGATAAATATCATGCTTGATTTTAACTTTTGTTGCAAAAGATTTGACGCATCAACAAGGTTATCCATTGAAGGCAAATCAAAATCAATCTTTAATCCTTCTTTTAATTCTTTTAAGTTTGGTTTGTATAATGTAACGTTTTTATATGCTAAAAAATTTCTTTTCTTTGGGTCAACTGTTGTGGGAATATTTTTCTTGTTTGCTAATTTTACAATTTCAGTAATAACATTTTGGGTTATTACTCCTTTGTCATAATCTTGAAAAACAATTGCATCAATATGTTTAGTTGAAATAATATTATTTATTTTTTCAATAAAGTTATTTTCATCATTTTCTGAAAGAGGAGTGCTAATTTCTTGGTCGACTCTAAGCATTTGAATTTTATTTCCCAAAATTCTTGTTTTTACTGTTGTCTCTCTTTCTTTTGAAAAACAAATTCCTTCTTTATCCATGCCTAGCTTTGACATTAAGGAAATTAAAAGTTTTGACTTAGTGTCGCTTCCCACAACTGAACAAAGAATTGGATTTGCTCCCATTGCTCTAATGTTTAGTGCCACATTTGCAGCTCCTCCCAATCTATCTTCAGTTTTTGTTATTGTTGCAATTGGAACTGGAGCCTCAGGAGATATCCTCTCAACCTTTCCCCACATATATGAATCTATCATTACATCCCCAATTATTAGAATATTTAAATCATTAAACTTATTAAATATTTTTTTGTAATCCATATCTAAATATCTTTTTTCTAACTTATTGATAATTCTCCTCGTAAGGAATTGGTTAGCATATTAATAATTTGTTGTTTATCTTCGAAATTGCCTAAAAGAAACATAAACTTAGCAATTGCTGATTCTGTTGTTATGTCATGTCCACTAATAACACCTATTTCTGCCAAATGAGCTGAGGTTTCATAATGTCCCATAACAACAGCTCCTGCTTTGCATTGTGTTACATTATAAATTATTATTCCCTTTTCAATGGCTTGTTTTAAGGCATCAATAAACCAATCTTCTGTTGGTGCGTTTCCTGAGCCAAAAGTTTCCAAAACAACCCCTTTAAGACCATTCATAGAAAGCATGGCTCGAAAATACTCTTCTTTTAATCCAGGATATATTTTAATTAAGGCAACATTCTCATTAAGTTTTTTATAAGCTTTAAATGGTAATGTTGGCATTTCAAGAAAAAGGTGTTTCTTGTAGGTAATATTAATTCCCACCTTTGCAAGTGAAGGATAATTACCAGAATAGAATGCTTCAAAATACTCAGCATTAATTTTTGTTGTTCTGTTTCCCCTATACAACCTATCTTCAAAAAATATACATACCTCAGGAATACTAACTGAATCTGAACTCGCAATTTCAACAGCACCAATAATATTATCTCTTCCATCAGTTCTAATCATTCCAAGTGGGAGTTGAGAGCCAGTTAATATTACAGTCTTGTTTAAGTTTTCGAGCATAAAACTAAGAACAGATGCCGTGTATGACATTGTATCTGTTCCGTGAAGTACAATAAAACTATCATATTGAGAATAATTCTTTTCAATAACCTCAACCAATCCTATCCAATATTCAGGTTTCATATTTGAAGAGTCAATAATAGGGTCAAAACGATAAGAATCTAACTGACAATTAAACTCTTTAAGAACAGGTAGAGCCTCGTATATTTTAGACATATCAAAAGGTAGTAGAGCCCCTGATTTCTTGTCCTTTACCATTCCTATTGTTCCTCCGGTGTAAATAACTAAAATTCTTTTCATAAAAAAGTTTTACGTACTAAGTATAAACAACAAAATTACAAATATTGTTGCAAAATAGACTATGTATTTGATAAAAAAGTAATAATGGGCATAAAGCTTCAATATAGATTTATCAATTTTCTAACCTAAATTTGTTTTGGAATGAAATTTGATTGGATTTTAAAAATAAAAAAATAAAATCATCTCTGTGTTGATTAATTAACTAAATTTGTTAAATATTTTATTATGAATAATATCAGTTTATATAAGCTTTTAATTTTTGTTTCTTTTCTTATCCTTTCAACGGTTTGTTTTAGTCAAGTAAGAACTTTTAAGGGGCAGGTTATTGATGCAACAACAAAAGAAGGTGTTTTTAGAGCAACGGTAAGCTATTCGGTTGAGGGATTTGCCCAAGGAGTAACAAGTGATGATGAAGGACATTTCGAAATAACAGTTCCCCAAGGAATAGACAGTCTTAGGGTTTCTCATATTTCCTTCAATCCAACAATGAAATCAATTAAATTTATTAAAACAAAATCAATTAAAATTGCACTAAATCCTCATGCATCGCAAATTAAGGAAGTAATCATTACGGCAAAAAAGGAAAAGTATTCAAACAAAAATAACCCAGCCGTTGATTTAATCAAAAAAGTATTGGAAAACAGGGATGAGAATTCAATACTAAACTATTGTCCATTAAATTATCTCTCTCACAACAAAACTCTTATAGCCTTAGATCCTGTGAATGACACAGTGCTTTCAAGAATGAAACTTAAACCTGTTCTTAACCTTATGACAGGATTGGAACCAACTTATTTTGATAGCGAAAATTATTTGCCAATGTATTTCTTTGAAGAATTAGCTCAAATGTATTGCAAAAATGGAAAAAATATTGAGCAGCAAATGTTAGCTCTCCAAGATATTAAGCTTACAGCAATTTTAGATGAAAATGACGCCAAAAGGATAAAATCAAGTATTTTTACTAAAATAAATTTATATCAGAAATATGTGGATGTTTTAGGATATCAGTTTATGAGCCCAATTAATCCTTTAGCTCCACAATTCTATAAGTTTTTTATTGAAGATACCCTAATTATAGACAATAGAGAATGTATAAAACTTTCTTTCCTGACTCGCAACCTATATGATATGGGATTTATGGGAGATCTTTTTATTGCCAACGACTCAACTGCAGAATTAATAAGTGCAAAACTTACAATTCCTGAAAAAGCTAACGTAAATTTTGTTGATAGAATAGAGTTTGTTCAGAAATATAAAACAGACAGCTTTGAACTTGAAGGGGTGAAAAAACAAATATCTTATGTTGTGGAGGATGCAATCTATGCTAAAATAAATTTCTATTCACTTAAGGCATATGGATATAGCATAAACACTTATTCCAAACCAAAATTTGAAGAATATGTTTTGAAAGAAACCAAAGAGTTGAAGAATTTTATACTGACCGATTCCAATAGATTATCTGTATTAACACAGGCTGAAAGAAAAACATACCAATTGCCCGACAGTTTAAACACAATAACCTGGTTTAGAGTAGCAAAATATCTTTCTGAAATATTTTATGGAGGATACCTGCTTGCAGGACCATTTGATATTGGACCATTAGACAATTTGTATTCATTTAATAAAATTGAAGGCAGCCGATTACGATTTAGTGGAAAAACAAACTATAAGTTAAGCAAGAGTTTCTATCTGAATTGGATGGTTGCATACGGAACAAAAGATAAAAAAATGAAATATGATTTCGACTTAAAATACAGTTTTAACTCATTAACCAAAAACCCATACTCATTCCCAGCCAATTTTATTGGAATACAATACACCTACAACACCTTTATTCCTGGAAGAACATTAGAAAATAGTAATTACGACAGATTATCCCTTTCCATAACAGATATTGTAAACTACAAATTAGCTTTCAATAAAGCCATATCAATCCAATGGTTTTATGAAACAAAAAAAGCAATAACAATCAATCCATATCTTAAATTTCAAGAAATCAAAGCCTATGGAGATTGGAATTTTGCCAATCTTTTAGGAAGTGAAATAGCAAGTTTTAGAAAAGACAGGGCAGGGATTAATCTAAAAATACTTTTCAATGGTTCATGGGTTCAAAATCAAAATAAGAGAATGGCAATTGGGGGAAACTACACCTCATTGAACATAAACTATGAATATGGATTTGACAACACCCACCTACTTAAAGCTAACGCATATAGAAAATTGAATTTAGTCCCATTTGGCTATATGCTTTTTTGGGCAGAAGGAGGATATATATGGGGGAAAATGCTATCTCCATATGTATTTACTCCCTCAACGTATAATAGTGTAATATATCATCAAAATGCCTTTAACTTGATGAAAGTTATGGAATTTTTCTCCGATAGATATGTTCAACTAATTGCAATATATAACCTAAATGGATTAATATTCAATCGTATCCCCCTTGTTAGAGAACTAAAACTAAGAGAAGAATTCAACATAAAAATGGTTTACGGAGGCTTGAGAGAAGAAAACAGATTTATGATTGATGGCTTAAATGCACAAACATTTACCGACAAACCATATGTTGAAGCAGGCTTTGGATTTCAAAACCTTTTCCAAATTTTAGGAGTTGAATATATAAGAAGAATAACCTACACAGAAGGTCTGCCAGAAAACAGAAAATGGGGGATAAGAGCCAACCTTCTATTTAGATTTTAGAATCCTGGTAATTCAATTAAGACTGTTGGGATTAATAGAATCCAACCAAGAATTACCATAGCTAAGATAAATTTCCATGACCATTTAACCCATTTTGCATAAGGGATTCTTGCAATTCCAAGAACTCCAATCAAAACTCCTGATGTAGGGGTAATTAAATTGGTGAACCCATCTCCAATGTGGAATGCTGTAACGGCTGATTGTAATGGGATGCCAACCATTGTTGCAATTTCACGAAACATCGGCATAAGCATAGCTGCCTTTGCTGTTCCTGAAGTAATTATTGCATTCAAAATTGATTGGAATCCATACATAAGACTTAAGGCTCCAACTTTTCCTGACCCATTAATTGAACTTGCAACCCAGTTTAAAAATGTATCAATTATTTTTCCATCCTCTAAAATAATAATAATTCCACTTGCCAAGCCCACAACCAAAGCAGCACTTAACATATCCTTTGCCCCATCAATAAAAAGCTTAGAAATTTCAGAAGCATCTTTCCCTAAAGCTAAGCCTGAAACAATAGCCATTGTAAAGAAAAGAGCTGCAATATGAACAAATCCCCATTCAAACATCATAACTCCAACAATTAGGTAAATGATTGTGAAGATTAGAATAAACAAGCAGAACATCTGAACAGATTTCTTAACCATTTTATATCCAAAACCAACAAAAATAATTGTAAGAACCAATAGAAATATATAGGTTGAATATCCACCACTAAAGAGTTGAGGATTAAGTCCAACATAAACAGTATATGCAATAATAGTTATAGATGAAAGTATATAAGACAGCCATGTCCCTCCATTAGCTTTTGATGGTTCAAGCTCATTTGCTGTAGTTTGATTATGTCTCCAATAGTTATCATCCTCAAACATTATAGATTTAGTTGGATTTTTCTTAATCTTTTTAGCATACCACAAAACATAAGTAATCCCTATAGCAGTAATAATCACCCATATTACAAGTCTATATTCTATACCACTAAACATCTTAATTCCTGCAATATCCTGAGCAATTCCTAAGGTAAAAGGATTTAAAATGCAACCAGCAAAACCAAGCCCTGCAGCTAAAAAACACATACATACACCAACAATAGAATCATATCCCATACTAATTGCCAAAGGAACAAAGATTACAACAAAGGCAATTGTCTCCTCGCTCATTCCAAATATGGCTCCAAAGGCAGAGAACATAATCATAATAAGAATGATGATTAGATTATTTACCCCAATAAATTTCAAAAATCGAAATTTCTCCAACCTATTACTGTATTTTAAGAAAGATTGAACCCCCATATCAATTGCTTTTGTTTCGTTTAAAATCCAAAATGCCCCACCCAAAATAAGTAAGAAAGCAATAATACCAGGAGCCTTTTGAAACCCCTTAAAGAAAGCAGACATAATTTGCCAGGTTTGAGGAGCCTGCTCAACATTATGATAGGAGCCAGGAACAATACCATCAATAATTTTACCACTTTCAGTTGTTTGAGCCTCTCTAATAAATTCTCCAGCAGGAACAAACCAAGTTGAAACGGCAGCAAGGACAATCAATCCAAAAATAATAACATAAGTGTGTGGAACCTTCTTAAACATATCTTCTCAAATTAAAATTTACATGAAACAAAGTACAAAAATACAATAAAAAAACAAAATATCATTTTCATTTAAGAAATCTGTGTAAGAGGTTTAAATATAGAATATTCATTCTCTATACTAAAAAGGGTGAATATGTGAATAAATATTGATTATTTATAGGTTACCTTTGTTATCCGATTATAATAAAAATGTCTGCAAATTGATTTTAAGAATAGCTAATTGTATTAAAAATAAAGGTTTATTTTACACAAGGATAAATACGCTTATTTTCATATATTTAAGCCTTTAGCCTTAGAATTTGAATTAAAGTTATACTTTTTTGTTGGACAACACTAATATATTACCATTATGAGTGTGAATAATAGAGGAAAATAGTATCTTTGTATATCTAAAAATAATAAAATATATATGATTAAGAGACCTGTTCTGATACTAATATTATTATTTACCTTTGGGTTTGCTAATTGCCAAACAAATTTTTATCAAAGGCTTGCAGACTCTACATTAACTCTTACAAAACAAAAGGTTACTTACGACCCTGCATATAGAGTGATTGCATATCCAAATGGAGATGTGCCTTCGGATAAAGGAGTATGTACAGATGTTGTGATTAGGGCTTATAGAAAATTTGGAATAGATTTGCAGAAATTAGTTCATGAGGATATGAAGATTAATTTCAATAAATATCCAAAGAATTGGGGCTTAAAATCTACTGATAGAAATATTGACCATAGACGAGTTCCTAATCTTATGAAATTCTTTTCAAGACACGGAGTAGTAAAGATAATAACATATAACCCTAATGATTATGAGCCAGGAGATTTAGTCTGTTGGGATTTAGGCAACGGAATAACTCATATTGGAATTGTTTCAAAGATAAAATCTTCAGATAAAAAGCGATACTTAATAGTACATAATATTGGAGAAGGTCAGGTTCTTGAAGACTGCCTATTTGAATTTAAAATAATTGGACATTATCAGTATGGGAAGTAGAGAGGAATTGATTATTATCTTTTACTTCTTTTCAAATCTAATTCGGATTTTATAAACTATTCCTATAAGCAGAACACAAAAATAGAATATAAAACAAATACAAATTATTACCTTATTCTATTTTATTGAATCTTAGGTTTAATTTTCTCATTCTTTGTTTGGTTAGAATAAGGGTTGATTGGAATAAAAAAAACTACTTGAAAAAAGAGATTTATTCTAATACTTAGTTTTCACTAATAATATCATGTATCTTAGATTCTGTTAGTACAAATTTATCTTTTTCACGTTTAAAATTATAATAGTTCATATCTCCAATAAACCATTCATTTTGATTTTGATATTTAATGTCTTTTTGCTTTCCAGTGTTTCTTATCCAATTATGTCTATTATCAAATTCCTTCTCCCAGAAATAGAAGAGAAAACCTTTATATTCAAATACACCAGATAAAATATTTACGTGATTTTGATTGAAAACATAAGTATTTTCGTAAATTGTAAAGGATAATTCTTTAATGCTATCATCATATTTTACATTAATTAATTTAGAATATCCTTTCTCTTCCAAAATAACTAAGGTGTCAAGGACTGGATAAAGGATATCATTATTGATTTCATAATAATCTATCTTTACAACTCCATCTTTATTCTTTTCTTTACAAGATAAGGAAAAGATAATTAAGAATAAAACAATGAATAATCTACTTCTTTTCATTTCTTTGCTTAATTTTATAAACAATTCCAATTAGAAGGATAATGATTGAAGAGAATAGACAAATGCGAGCTATGTAGTCGCCGTATTTTACATAGAAGGTTAATCTTTGTTGAGGGACAAGTGAAGCTTTTATTACGTCTTGAGTCCAGAACTTAGTTTTTTGACTTATCTCTCCTTTTGGATTAACAAAGCATGAGGTTCCTGTGTTTGCACTTCTGGCAATATAGCGCCTGGTTTCAATTGCTCGCAAAGAGGCATAAGAGGCATGTTGTTTGTAGCCTTGTGTGTCTCTCCACCATGAGTCATTTGTTATAATGAAAATTAATTCTGCTCCTTCTCTAACCTTCTTGCCAACAAATCCTCCATAAACTGATTCATAACATATAGGGGTTGTGATCTTAACTCCTGAGGTTTTGGAAACAAATAAGCCATTTTGATTGTCTATTGCTAAGGTTCCAACTGGCAGATTTCCAAGTTTTATTGCAAAGTCTAATATCTTCCCTATATATTTTTTGAAAGGGAGCCTTTCAACTCCAGGAACTAATTTTGATTTATGATATACTTCAAATTGATTGTCATTCTTTATGTGTATGGCACTATTATAAACGGAATAATAGGGTTTAGGTGCAAATTCAATTTTTCGAGAGGCTTCATCTTTTTCTTGTTCTGATTGAAGTTTTCGAGAAAAAGAGCCTGTTATCATTTGCGTTTTTTCATAATTTCCAACAAAAGAACTTAGTCGTTGAAGGCTTTCGTTTCTGTCCATCTGGTCTTCCCATAATCTCTCTTCCAGACAACCCTCAGGGGCTAAAATAAAACTTGTATTATTATCAGTTTTGGTTTTAGACATTGAAATTAATAAATCAATAATCTCAAAGTTGCGAAGTTGTAAGTTCTGGTCATAGGGTTCAAGATTTGGTTGAAGAACAACAACGTCAATTGGTTTGTTTGGTTCATCCTTATAATTATTCCAAATAAATAGTGAAATTATTATTGGAACAAGAATTGAAAAAGTGAATAGTGAAGAGTTAAGAGTGAAGAGTTTTTTATTGAGTAATACAAATTTTCTTTTCTTAATTCTAATTTGTTTAATGATTCCAAAGGCAAAGTAGTTGGTAATAAAAATCCAAAGACTTCCCCCAAAAACTCCTGAATACTCATACCATTGAATTAAAATTGGCATTGTTGAAAACCCATTTCCAAGTGTCATCCAAGGCCAAGTAAGTTCCCAATAATGATGTATGTATTCAACACTAATCCAAAATAATGGAAGTATTATATAACCTTTCTTACTATCGAATAAAACTTTTTTTGTTATATGATAGGTCTGAAATATTATAGCTCCTAAAAGGGCGTTAAGAAATGGAGCAACTAATCCAAAAAGAGTTGAGAAGCATATCCAATATGAGGTTATAATATTGAAAATAAGGAAGGCCACAAAAGAATATTCGAAAATGATGAATTTTGAGAAATTGGATTTGTTTTTCGAAATATAATCTTCAACCCAAAGTAAAGGAGTAAAAGCAATAAACAAAAGTGGAGCAAACCCTAAGGTTGGCCAAGCAAATGCTAACAATATTCCAGTTAAGCAAGCGATTAAAAATAATTCATACTTCTTCATTTCACAATATAATTCATCTTAACATCAAATTCTTCGGCAGGTATTTTTTCAAAAAATTGGAATTCAAAACAAACCCCAACTTTAATTGAATTACTCACACTTAATAATCTATCATAAAACCCTTTCCCTCTTCCCAAACGATTATTTTCTTTATCAAAGGCAATTCCAGGAATTATCATCAAATCTATTGACTCATAATCCACAAATTCTTTTCCAACTGGTTCTAATATTGAAAAAGCTTCCCCTTCTTTCATAGATTCAATACCCTCAAAAAGTCTTAGTTTTAGAATATCCCCTTCAACACAAGGGAGTAAAAAAGTTTTCTCTTTATACCATTTTAAAATAAAGTCATGCGTATGAACTTCATCTTCCATTGACCAATATGCAAGTATTGTTTTAGAATTAATAAACCAATTCTCTTTTTCAACTTTCTCCCAAATCAGTTCTGAGAGTTCTTTTTTCTCTATAAGGGAATACTTTTGTTTTGCCTCCTTAACCTGTTTCCTATATTTATTCTTTTCTTCCTTTATATCCATAGGGCAATATTATAAACCAAGAATGATACAATCCATGCAAGAGCTGTTGTGTAGGTGACCAGTAAGACTGCCCAAAATAATTTACCACTTTCTTTCCAAACCACAGAAAACACTGCAACGCAAGGAAAGTAAATTAGAACAAAAACTAATAAACTAAGAGCTGTTGCGGTTGTGAAAACAGGAGTACCAATTTTCTCTCCACCACTATAAACTTCTTTTTGAAGTCTTTGCCCTAATGCTTGTTCGGTTGCCTCAGGATTCTTTTCATAAAGAACGCCCATAGTACTGATAATAACTTCTTTTGCTGAGGTTCCTGCCAACAAACTTACCCCTATTTTCCAATCAAACCCGATAGGTTCAAGAACAGGTTCTAAAAAATGACCAATTGAAGCAATATATGACTCCTCAATTTTAGAAGTATCTTTTTGTGGAAAATAACCCAAAGACCATATTATTATTGATGCAAACAGAATTATTCCTCCCATTTTTTTGAGATAATGTTTTGTTTTCATTCCAATATTACTTCTAACTGCTTTTAGAGTTGGAATTCTATATGGAGGTAGTTCCATTACAAATGGAACACCCTTTGTTTTCATTATTGTCTTTTTAAATATAATTGCAAATAAAACGGCAAGAAGTATTCCAAAAAGATATAATGAGCTTAGAATTAGAATTGCATTTTGGGGAAAGAAAGTTCCTATAATAAGAATGTAGACAGGAAGCCTTGCACTACAAGACATAAAAGGGATTATGAGCATTGTTAAGAGTCTATCCTTTTTGTTTTCTAATGTTCTGGTTGCCATAATTGCAGGAACATTACATCCAAACCCAATTATCATTGGAACAAAACTTTTGCCATGCAAGCCTATCTTATGCATTATCTTATCCATAAGGAAAGCAACCCTTGCCATATAACCAGTGTCTTCCATCAAAGAAATAAAAAGAAATAAAATAATAATGTTAGGGAGAAAAACAATAACACCACCAACACCACCAATAATACCTTGAGAAATTAAATCAGCAATAGCTCCTGGGGGAATAATATTATGAATTATTTGTCCAAATTCTCCAACAATCCATTCTATCCAATCCATTGGATATTGCCCAACTTTGAAGGAACTGAAGAACATTAACCAAATGAAGAAAAAGAAAATTGGATAGCCCCAAATTGGGTGAGTTAATATTGAATCTATCTTTTCTGATTTTGATTTATCTTTTTTCTTTTCACCAAACTTATAAGTTTCTTTTAAAGCTCCAAGAATAAAACCATATCTTGCATTAGTAATAACATTTTCGCTATCTTCATGAAAGGTATGCTCTATTTTTTTTATTGAACTTTCTGCAACCTCGTGAACATCGTTGTGATCAATCCATGTCTCTATTTCTTCAATAATCTCCTTATCCTTTTCCAATAACCTTATGGCATAATATCTTGCAGCCACCTTCTCTGAATAGTTTCTGCTTTCTCTAATTTTGGAAGAAATCTTATTAAGACATCTTTCAATTGTTTCACCATAATTGATATGAATATGACGATAATATTTATTAGTTCCTTCGTAAACTTCAATCGCTGAATCCAATAATTTGGAAATACCTTTTTTCTTGTTGGCCTGAGTAGGAACCAAAGGAGAACCTATCATTTTCCCAAAAAGTTTATAATCAAACTTATCATTTTTATCCTTCAACTCATCATACATATTAAGAGCAATAACCATCTTAATATCCATATCAATAAGCTGGGTTGTTAAGAAAAGATTTCTCTCCAAATTGGATGAATCAATAACATTTATTACAACGTCAGGATTTTGGTCAAAAAGATATTTCCTAACATAAGATTCTTCATTAGTGTAGGCAGAAATGGAATATGTTCCCGGCAGATCAATAATATTAAACTTATAACCTTGATATTCTACAATAGTTTTTTTAGCATCAACAGTAACTCCAGAATAATTCCCAACTTTTTCTTTAAGACCAGAAATGGCATTAAATAATGAAGTCTTGCCAGCATTTGGATTTCCAACCAAGGCAATATCAATAACTTTATCTTTTGCAGATATTATGGTGTTTTCAGTTTCATTATTGTCAATAATACCTCCATAACCAAAAGAATAATCATTAATATCCTTTTCATCAAGAGGAATAATATCAATTAGCGAGGCATCACTTCTTCTGATAGAAATTTCTGAAGAGAGGATTTTGTATTGGACAGGGTCATTAAATGGAGCTGCTTTTATAGCTTCCACAATATGACCTTTAACAAAGCCCATTTCTGTAATTCTCTTTAGAAATAAACCCCTACCTCTAATTTTAATTATTATTCCCTTCTCCCCATTTTTCAGGTCGTTCAGTGTCATAATGAATAATAGATTAGTATGTTTTGGTTTCTATACCTATTTCTCTTATTTTATTTGCAAAGAATTCAAGTTCTTGTTTTGTAAGTTTCTCCAATTTACTTTCAGGAGTTAATCTATCAATGGCATAAAGCATAACTTGGCGAGGGTTAATCTTTATAACAATTTCCAGCCATTTCTCAAACTCTTCTTCTGTTGTATTGTCAAGTTTTTTCCCTTCGTTTTCTCCTCTAATTAATAGTGTTTGAACAATTGCATCTTTTCCAAATTCAATAAGTTTTTCTTTCACTGTTTCAAAACTAATTTGATTTGGATTTGCCTTACTTATTGCGTAAAACATTTCTTCTGTTCCACTATCAAGCTTAAGAATAGGATTATCAATCTTATGTAGTGCAGAGAATACATCTTCTTTATTTAAAGTTGTGGCATTAGTTAGAACTGATATTTTAGCAGCTTTTGCATATTGATTTCTTAAATCCACAACAAAATCTATTATTTCGCTAAAATCAGGATGAATTGTAGGCTCTCCATTTCCAGAAAATGTGATAGAATCAAGAGGAATGTTTTTTTCTTTGATTTCAATCAACTTTATTTCTAAGGCTTTTTTTATGTCTTCCTTGGAGTGAATACTGTCTTTAATATTTTTTGTGTCTTCATTCCAACCACATTCACAATAAACACAATTGAAATTACATAATTTTTTATGAGTAGGCAACAGGTTAACTCCTAATGAATTTCCTAACCTTCTACTTTTTATTGGTCCGAATATAATATCTTCAAATAACATAGCAATTATATTTTTTGCAAATATCGATAAAAGACCTCAAAAAAGAAAGAAAAAGATTATTTTAATAATTTAATTCCCATTAAAATTCAATATCTTTTGTTCAAAACATCAATAAATCAACCTAAGAAGTAGCTACATTTAAAATATTTACTATTTTTGTAGGATTATTTATTACAAGAATGCATACACAAAATATAACCGATCCTATAAAAATATATTTAGAGTTGTTTGATAAGAGATTTTCTGAAAGTCTAAAATTAGAAGGTTTTTTTGTTGATAACATAATAGAATATATTTTGGAGAAAAAAGGAAAGCAAATTAGACCAATACTAACATTTCTTTCAGCAAATGTTGCAGGGGGAGTTAGCAGTCAAACAATCCGCTGTGCTCTAATATTAGAATTACTACACACTGCATCATTAATTCATGATGATGTTATTGATCAAAGCGAAAAACGAAGAGGAGAAACAACTCTTAATAAAATATGGGGAAATAACACTGCTGTTCTATTTGGAGATTATCTCTATGGTAAATGTCTTGAACTTATTGAAACAGAAAGTGATTTCAAATTATTACCAAAATTTGCAAAAATAGGGAGTGATTTACCTCTTGGAGAATTGCTTCAGAAGGAAGTTTCTGATAAATCGGATTTCTCGGAAGATAACTACTATAAGGTGATAGGAAAGAAAACTGCTTCTATGATGGAAGTCTGTGCAGAACTCGGTGCTTTAAGTGCAAATGCCACCCAAGAAGAAGTCAATAGTTTAAGAACCTTTGGTTTCTATATGGGATTAGCTTTCCAAATAAGAGATGATATATTAGATCTTTCTCCAGATTTTAATACAGGAAAGCCATTTGGGAATGATATAAAAGAAAAAAAGATTACACTTCCATTAATATATCTATTGAACGATTTGCCAGAGATAGAAAGACAAGAAATACTTCAATTTGTTAATAAAGAAATTAAACAAGATACAGAAATACTTAGCTTGATTGACAGAATTACAAAGGCTGGATACATTGATAAGGCAGATGAAAAAGTGCTTTCATTTTGTAGATTAGCCGAAATTCAGCTTAATGGATTTAAAGACAGTGAGAGCAAAACAGCCCTAATAGAGCTATTATACTCATTAGCAAGTAGAAAAAACTAAAAAGGAATCAAAATACATAATTATAAATAAGAAATCAAAATGAAAAAACTTATTCTCACAATAATGATAGCAGCTTTAAGCTATGGAATACTTTCGGCACAAGACAACCAAACAAAAGCACAACTGCCTTCAGTTTCAGTTAAAACATTAGATGGAAAAACAATAAAAGCATCAGAGTTTTCAAATGAAGGAAAACCATTTGTGATTTGTTTTTGGGCAACTTGGTGCAAACCATGTATGATGGAACTTAATGCAATGGCAGAACTATATGATGATTGGCAAGAAGAAACAGGAATTAAAATATATGCAGTATCCATTGATGATGCCAGAACTTGTCCAAAGGTTAAACCATTAGTTAGTGGATCTGATTGGTCATTTGAAGTTATTTTAGACCAAAATTCTGAGCTTAAAAGAGCCTTAGGAGTAAATAATCCTCCTCACACTTTTATAGTTAATGAAAAAGGAGAAATTGTTTGGCAACATGTTGGATATGCTCCTGGTGATGAAGAAACCCTGATTGAAATTTATAAGAAAGTTGTAAAACAAGAAGAAATAAAGTAATATGAAAAAAATATTATTAGCTATATTTCTAATTACTGGTTCTTTCAATGGATTTTCACAAGATATTTTTGGAGGAAAAGTAACTGGGAACTTTCAAATGGATTTCCAAGCATCGAAAGAAGATACAATTATTGGGGCAGAGAAAGTTAATGAAAAAGCTTTAATGAATGCATTCACAAACATTCTATACACCAATGGAGACTTTTCTGCAGGAATGCGTTTTGAAGCATATCTAAATCCTATTCTTGGGTTTGACCCCCAATACAAAGGAGCAGGATTAGCTTATCGCTTTGCTTCTTATAAGAAAGACTATTTAGAAATAACAGCAGGGAACTATTACGAGCAATTTGGAAATGGTCTAATCTTTCGTTCCTATGAGGAAAGAAATCTCGGATTGGACAATGCTATGGATGGTCTAAAAATTATAGCTCGCCCAATTGAAGGATTAGCAATAAAAGGAATTATAGGAAAACAACGTTATTATTGGGAAGATATATGGGCAAGTGATGATTTTGGTTTAGTTCGTGGATTGGATGCAGAAATATCTCTTAACTCTCTAATAAAAAGTATTGAAACATCACCTTTTCAAATTAGTTTTGGAGGAAGCTTTGTTAGTGTTTATGAAAAAGCTGAAGATAGATTTATTATAGACCAAACAACAGGTGATATTTTTAAAGTGAATACCCCTGAAAATATCGCATCAGGTGCGGCAAGAATGCAAATTTCCTATAAGGCCTTTAATTTGAATGCTGAATATGCCAAAAAAGGACAAGACCCAAATGCAGTTAATGGTTACATATTCCATGAAGGAGAAGCTGCTTATTTATCTTTGGGCTATGCAGCTAAAGGTTTAGGAATTAATATTTCGGCAAAGAGGATAGATAATATGAGTTCAAAATCTCGAAGAAACGAAACAGGAAATATGCTTAACGTAAATTATCTCCCTGCCCTAACTCGTCAACATGCATATTCATTATTTGCAATGTATCCTTATGCAACTCAAGTAAATGGAGAAATGGGCATTCAAGCAGATGTTATTTATAAGTTAAAGAAAAATACTTTTCTTGGGGGCAATTATGGAACTGATTTAAAGTTAAACTATTCAAGAGCAATGTCTATAGACCAAGAGTTTGTTGCTCTAAACCCAGCATTAAACTATGAAGGAACAGACGGATATACATCCTCTTTCTTTAAGGTTGGAGATGAAATATATTTTGAAGAATTAAATTTTGAGCTTTCAAAGAAAATTAGCAATACATATAAACTTAGTTTAATGTATTCCTACCAAACTTTTAATCCAATTGCAATAGGACACCCAGGAGAAGAATTTATATATGCAAATATTTTTGCTGCAGACTTGACTCAAAGATTAGCAAAGAAAAGTTCACTTAGATATGAACTACAACTTCTTTTAACTGAGCAAAACTATGGAGAATTAGCAGCTGGAAATTGGATCCAAGGCACAATTGAATATAACTTAGGTGGAAAATTCTTTGCAGCAGTATCAGACCAATGGAACTATGGAAAAGAAAATGGAGAAAAAGTTCACTACTATAATTTCTCTGTTGGCTACACACACAAAACAAGTAGGATTCAGCTAAGCTACGGAAAACAAAGAGAAGGAATAATTTGTATTGGAGGAGTTTGCAGAATGGTTCCTGCCTCAAATGGTCTGTTTGCAACAATAACAAGTAGCTTTTAAATATTAAAGAAAAATGAAAAAGATATTATATAGTTTAATACTTATCCTACCTATGTTTTGGATAAGTTGCGATACAATAGAAGATGATCAAAAATTGGTTTATCCTAAGGGTCAAACCTCAGAAACAACTCCAATAACAGTTTCAAGCTCTGAGCAGAAAGTATTATTGGAAGACTATACTGGGTGGAAATGTGTTAATTGCCCACGAGCAGCTGCAAAAGCAACTGAAATGATTACTAAGTATGGAGAACAACTTGTTGTTATGTCAGTTCATTCAACCGCATTTGCTATTCCTTCAACTGGTAATAATAATATTGATTTTAGAACAGAATACGGAGAAAAATGGGCTACCGATTTTGGCTGTACATCCCTACCAACAGGAATTATAAATAGAAAAAAATTAGGAGCATCTTACCCCATTAGCGATGCAGACTGGGATTCTGAGATACAAAATGTAATTAACTCCCAAGAGCATATTATGGATATTAATCTTGGAGCGGAATATCGTTCAGAGGATAAACAAATATTAGTTAGCACTGAAAATGTATTTCTCAAAGACTACCCATCTTCTATGCTAATAAACATTGTTGTTTTGGAAAGCGGAATAGTTGGGGTTCAATATAATTCTGACCCTAATTTTGGAACAACTCCAAAAATAAATGATTTTGTATTTAACCATGTTTTAAGAAAAAATGGACTTATTGATTATTCTCTAAGCCTTGAGGGCGTTGCAAAAGACACCAAAATAAACAAGAATTATCTTATTGATGTTGATCCAGATATTCAAGATATTTCTAAATGCACTATTGTTGTTTTTGTGTCAGATTCAGAAACCAAAGAGGTTATTCAAGCAAATGAAATTCACCTTTAATTGAATGTAAGATTTTAGATTTAGTTGTGTCTTAATTATAATATAACGCAAAAAAAGCAAGATAAAAAATAATTTTTGTATATTTGCACCATAAAATTTAAAGAACATGAAAAAAATATACTTTCTTATAGCAGTGTTAATAACCCTTACCATAGGAGTAAAAGCTCAACAAAGCTTTGAGTTCTCATATGAAGGAACGGTAATTGAAGATACTTTAAAAAGGCATGTAGTTTCAACAGGAGCAGAAGAAGTAGTTCTTGATTATATTCACTTTAAAAATATAACATCTGAACCAATTGAAGTGAGAGTTTATAGACAAGACATTATGTTAAATCCAACTGCATCTTTGTTTATGTGTTTTAATGAAGGTTGTGCTCCTGATACAATTCCTGGAGACACCATCACACTTATGCCAAATATTGAGTATACAGAATTTGATTTAATGTACACCTACACAAGTGATGCTTCAAGTTTAGCAAGAATTCATTTAGTAGATCCAACAACCCTTCAATCCATACAATCATTTGTTGTGCAATACAAAAACTTTAATATTTCACTTGGAAAACCAATTAACTCAAATGTAACTTCATTAGAAGCATATCCTAATCCAGCAAAGAATAGTGCAACAATCAACTATTCAATCCCTTCAAACTACAGAACCGGAAATTTAGTTGTTAGAAATATGATAGGTTCAGTTGTAAAAACAATCTCTATAAACGGAGGTTCAACAGGAAAACAATCAATTTCTACCTATGATTTACCAAATGGAGTTTATTTTTATTCAATAGTTGGGGATGGAACAACACTTTCAACAAAGAAATTAGTTGTAAAACACTAAGAATTGTTTCTCTCTTTTAGAGATTACCCATAATAATATAAAGAGGCTGTCTTGAATAAATAAATTATTTCAGGACAGCCTCTACTTTTTTGAATTTATCCTTAATCTATTTCAAAATAAGTTAAGGATAAAAAGATTTTTATTAAGGAAAAATTCTTTTTTATTAAGGAAAAAAGTTTTTTTATTAAGGAAAAATTTTGAGTAAGCTTTTTTTGTAAGAATCAGGATTTTCAAGATTAAAGGATTTTCATTATTACCCCGAAGGGGTGAAAGGTTTGTAGAAAATAATCATTAAATATATCTTCTTTGATTGATATTTATTTCCCAAACGATTTGACCATTACGATTCTGTTTACCTATCTCTTGATTCTAATTTCCTATCTCTTGATTCTATTTTTCTATCTCTTGATTCTATTTTCGTAGAATCAAATTCTAATTTCACTAAGGAAAAAAAAGAGTGGCTATCTCTTTCGAGACAACCACTCTTTGTGATTGAGTTGTATTTTCTATCTGATTATTTAACAATTAGCTTTTGAGTTCTATTGATATAAGAATTTTGAATTCTAATATAATATACTCCCTTAGCTAAGTTGTTAAGATCAATTGTTTGTTCAACAACTCCATTAACTGCTTTTGTGTTAATTGTGTTAAGTATTCTTCCTTGAACATCACTCAATACAATCTTAGTTTCTCCACTTACTCCTTCAACAATTAGGTTTGTTTGGCTTGTTGCTGGGTTTGGATACATCATTATTGATATTTCCTTTCCGTCAACGCCAAGTAGTCCTAAGGTTATAAAGTTTGCTTCATTTCCGTATGCTGTTGTCACTGGATTAGTGATGTATGCTTTAAAGAAATAGTTGGTGTTAGATGCTAATTCTGTAATTTGTGTTGTGAAGTTTGGATCAGTTGTTGAGTAGGTTGCTTCTGCTTGTAATACTCCTGTTGCTCCAATAACTGGATTGGTTGTTGTAGAATAAACAAAGCCGACAACAACTTGAGATGGTAGGGCATTTCCTGCACTTGTTACTGTTCCTTTAAGTGTAGCTGATGTGCTTTGTACGTCTGCAGGTTGTGTTGGAGTGGTTGTTACAGTTGGTGCTGTTAGTGTGCTGAAGGTTAGAGTTTGTCCGTAAGATGTGTCTGAAAGTGTTCTTCCGTATGCTCTTACGTTGTAGGTTCTACCGTCTTGTAGTGTGGTTGGGGATGCATAAATATTTGTTACTCCTGTTGCAGAGATAATAATTGCATCTGCCCATGCTTCTGTGCTTAGTTTGTATTCAAATCCTCTTGCTTCTATTTGTTCTGTGTTTGCTGTGATTGTTCCATAGAATGTTGCTGAGGTTTGTGATACGTTTCTTACTGAGTCTGTTGTTACTGTTGGTGGTATGATAGCAAGGGTTGTGAAGGTTATGGTGTCTCCAAATACTCTTCCGTCGGTTGCTGTGGTTACATAAGATTTTACTTTGTACTCAGTGCTTGCTGATAGATTGGTTGCAGTATATGTAAATGGTGTTGTTCCATCTATAACAACTTGATCTGTCCAACTTGCATCTGTGGTCTTCTTGTATTCAAATCCTTTGCTTTGGATTGTGTCAGAACCTTGAAGATATGTTCCATTAAACACTGCTGTTGTTTGAGTGATTTGAGTTGTTGGAACTGTAGTTGATACAGATGGTGGTGTTGGAGCTGTGGTTGTTGTAAATTGTACTGATACCCATGCTGAATATCCTGTTCCGCAATTTGATCTAACATAAACTGTGTATGGAGTGCCTGCTGTCAATCCTGGGATTGTATAGTTTGTAGTTGATAATGCAGTTGGTGTTCCTGTTTCTCCTAATCTTACTTCCCATGCTGATTCTGATCCTATAGACCAGGTAACAGTTGCACTAATATTTGATGGAGTAACAACAACGTTAGTTGGTTGTGGACAAGGGGTAGAGTTTGCATCATAAACTGTTATATCATCCAAAGCAACTCCATAACCATAATCTCCAAATCCTTCAAATGCTAATTGATAGGTTGATGAAGGTGAAGGGAGTGCTATAGAATCAAATTGATATGCTGCAATACTTGATGTATAATGAACTAATTGTGTCCATGTTCCTGTACTACTTGTACGATAGAATACTTTTAACTCATCTTGATCACTTACCCATACTTCTTGCATATGATAGAATGAAACATAAGGTTGAGATAATGCTGAGATATCAAGAAGTGGTGAAACAAGTTTTGTTTTATTTCCAGATGTTTCATAGAAATTAGCAAAGCCTGTTCCTGTGTGAGCAGCATTATAAGAAGAAGTTATTGTCCAAGCAGTTGTTCCTACAACATACTCTTGTTGCCAACATGTTAATCCACCTTCAAATCCTTCTGTCCATGGGAATGATGAAATTGCACCTGCAGAACATGGTGTTGTGTATGTTATTGTTTGAGATGCATTTGAATTTGATCCATCAGAACAAACAGTCTTAGCATAAATTTGATAAGTAGTTTGAAGTGTTAAACCAGGTATATTTGTTGGGATTGTTGTAGTGTAAACAGAATCCCAATCAGTTGCAGATGCTGGTTTATAATAAACGTACCATGCATTATCAGTTAAATTTCCTGGTGTAAATGAAACATCCATACTTGTTCCTGTCCCAGTTGCAGAAAGTGCAGTTGGACGAGCACATGAAGGGATAATATCAATTACAACATCATCCAAATATAGATAATTTGTTGTTGTGTTATATTGTGATTTAAATGCAATAAACTGACCAGTTCCTGTGTAGGAGCTAAAGTTAACTTCTATTTCTTCCCAAGTTGTGTTTGCAACTGGAGCAACAGTATCAATTGGGGTAAATGATGAAGCATCTAAAGAATCCATAACTCCAACAATAAGGTTTGTTGTTGCATTAGATTTTCTCATCCAGAATGTTGCCATCAAAGTATTAATTGGAATTGAAGCATCAATTTCTGGCAATACTGCAATATTATAAGTTCCAGAAGAAGCATAGAAGTATAATGAAGCAGGAGCACTATGATTTGTTGTTTGAAGGTATGGATATGTTGAATATGTAGTTATTTTAGACCAGCAAGAAGGGAAATATGCAGAACCTGTTCCTCCATAAGTATCGAAGTTTTCAGTATAAGGCAATGTAGAAATAATATCACATGCTGTACGGAAATTAAGAATATTCATTGGAAGAGAAAGTTCTGTTCCGCAATTATTGATTATTCTAACTTGATAAGGAGTATTTGGTAATAGATTACTTAGAGTGTATGGATTTTGTGAAATATTTAATGAATCAACCCAATCTGTAGCTGTTGCTTCTTTCCAATAAATCCACCAATCAGTAACAGAACTTAGATTGGAGTTCCAACTAATATCGGCACTTGTTGTTGTGATATTAGAAGCAACTAAATCAGTAGTACTTGGACAAGTAAGTCCAACTACATTAATATTATCTATCATTCCTCCAGGTTGAATTCCTCCCGAGCCATCATTTCTCCAAGCAAAGACAATTTTTTGAATTGTATTTGAATATGCTAAACCTAAAGAAATCATTTCAGTTTGCCATGTACTTTGTAAATTTAACTTAGGGGAAACTCTATATGTTTCTGAAGGTAGAGTTCCTGCAACAACAGGCTCGCCAACAGGCAATACATATACTGCTATATAGTCGTATAATGTGGTAGTGCCTTCTCCACCAGCTTTCCAATCAAATGTTAAAGCAAATTCAGGATAGTTTCCTAATTCTACTAAAGTAGATACCATTGTAACTGAAGTAGTATTGGCATAGGATGCTGTTGCACCATTGTCTGATGAAACATATAATCCATTACCTGTTCCGTTAGCACCAGCAGCACCAATAAACCATTTATTAGTTTGTGTTTCATTAATTATTGTTAATGTGTTGTTAACATTAGTGTCTTCAAAATCACAAGTAAATGGTAAAATATTGGCAAATGTAGGTAAAGTAACCTTTTGAGCGTCTGTAAATGCTCCATTACATCCTCTTTGAACTGCTACCCATACAGAATCTCCTGCATTAAATCCAGGGATAATATAAGGTAAAGTTGTTCCTGTAGATACAGGAATAATAGTTGCTGTTGTTGGGTCAAATGGCGCTGTTAAGTTAGTAGCATATGCTATATTATATCCAGAACCTTGGTCGTCTGTATTATCCCAATTAACATAAACTGAAGTTGTTGATGAAGCACCTATAGATAATCCATAAACATTTGGACAACTTGGAATGTAATCAACTACAAAATCATCAACATAAGCTCTTGCGTATTGACTTGCAGGTGCATCAGCAACTAAAGCAATATATTGACCAATACCAGTATAACTGTTTAATAATACTGCTTTATCTTCCCAAACATTAACCTCTGAAATAGTTTGACGAGGACCAACAGGTACGAAAGTGGAGAAATCATTAGGATCTGTCATAACTCCAACTTGAATTCCATTTGTATCTAAAGTTGAATAACGCATTTTAAATTCAACCATTAATGTATTAATAGGAATGGTTGCATCAATTGGATGACAAACTGCTACAGTTCTGGTGTTATTATATGCATAGAAATACATTGCACCAGGAGTAGAGAAGTTAGTTGTAGAAATATATGGATAGTTTGCAGTTGCATAAGTTGTTACATTTCTTGACCAACAAGTTGGGTAAGAAGTTGCTGCTGTTCCAGTTCCGTAAGTATCAAAGTTTTCTGTATATGGTATAGTTAAAACATTGTCACAAGGTGTACGGAATGTTAATATTGTACTTGCATCTGAATATGTTGCATCACCACAAAGTGTTGTAACATAAACTTCATAAGCTGTGTTTGCAGTTAAGCCTGTCATTTGATATGGTATTGCAAATATGTCAACATCTGTCCATGATGATGTTCCTGCTTGTCTGTAATATAGTTTCCATTGTGCATCTGCAAGATCTGAAGGGGTAAAGTAAATATCTGCGTCAGTTTGAGTGACGTTTGCAGCATATAATGAATCTGGATGAGGACATGATGGTATAATATCAACCACAACATCATCTAACCAATAATAGTAAACTGATGAAACAGTTACATGTTTGAAAGCAATATGATTTCCAACTCCTGTTAGAGTAGTGTTATTAAATAATACTTCATATTCAGTAAAATTTGTTGAAGTAGGCTGAATTGTTGTTACCAATTCAAATGAAGATAGGACAGCAGGGTCTGACATTACTCCGACTTCCATAGTTCCTGATGATGTAGTACTTTCTGCTTTAAGCATAAACTTAACCTTCAATGTATTAATATCTACATTAATAGGAGGTGTAATAGCATAAGTTGGAGCTGTGGCAGAAGAAGACTGGAATCTTAAACTTGCAGGGGCACTAGATGAATAAGCAGTTACTATTGAAGGATATGGAGTTGTGGTGTTTAATACTGGTCGATACCAACAAGCAGGGAATGTTCCTACAGTTGTTCCATAAGTATCAAAGTTTTCTAAAAATGGTAATGTTGTTATAGATTCACAAGGTGTGCGGAAGCTATAAACATCACTTGGTTCTGATAGTTCATATCCACAATCAGTTGTCAAATAAACATCATATTGAGTATTTCCAATTAAATTCTGTAAAAAGTATGGATTAGCTGTAACATAAACTGAGTCATAATAAGTGGATGACGCTGGTTTATAATATAACCACCAAGCGTTGTCTGTTGCATTACCAGAAGTCCAACTAATCTCTGCGTCAGTTAAAGTAATATTTGATGCAAGAATTTGTGTTGGTCTTGCACAATCAGGTATTTCTGAAACAACAAGATCATCAAGATACATATAATTTGAGGAGCCTGAATATGTAACCTTAAAGCCAATATAAGTTCCTTGTCCTTGATATGGAGCAAAGCTAACTTCAAAGTCTTCCCAAACACTTGTTGCTGATGGAGAAAGATTAACTATTTCATTAAAAGTAGAAATATCATTAGGATTTGACATTACTCCAACAGAAATATTATAAGAAGCAGATGTTTTTCTTAACTTAAAGTTTGCTCTCAAAGTATTTATAG
>JAQUTD010000011.1:0-13623 GCA_028709955.1 Bacteroidales bacterium
TTACTTCAATAGGGAATTATGCTTTTGCTGGCTGTAGTGGATTAACATCAGTAACAATTCCAAACTCCGTTACTTCAATTAGTAATGGTGTTTTTTATGATTGCAGTGGATTAACCTCAGTTACAATTCCAAATTCAGTTACTTCAATTGGATATTTTGCTTTTTCTTATTGCAGTGGATTAACCTCAGTTACAATTCCAAACTCTGTTACTTCAATCGGCATCAGTGCTTTTGAAGATTGCAGTGGATTAACATCAGTAACAATTCCAAACTCCGTTACTTCAATTAGTAATGGTGTTTTTTATGATTGCAGTGGATTAACCTCAGTTACAATCCCAAACTCTATTACTTCAATTGGGAATGAAGCTTTTTCTTATTGCAGTGGATTAACCTCAGTTACAATTCCAAATTCTGTTACTTCAATAGGGAATTATGCTTTTGCTGGCTGTAGTGGATTAACATCAGTAACAATTCCAAACTCCGTTACTTCAATAAGTAATGGTGTTTTTTATGATTGCAGTGGATTAACCTCAGTTACAATCCCAAGCTCTGTTACTTCAATTGGTAGTTATGCTTTTTATCATTGTAGTGGATTAACCTCAATAACGAGCAAAGCAATAAATCCACCTGCTGTTCAAGGTAATAGTTTTTTGGGTGTAACTAAAACTATACCATTTTATGTTCCTTGTAATTCATTAACTATTTATCAAGTAGCTGAATTTTGGCGTGATTTTGTTAATTATAAATGTGACCCAATTTCTTTGGAAGATGATATAAAAATCAATATCTCCACAAAACTTTATCCAAATCCTACATATGGAAATACAAAATTGGAAGTTGAGGGATTAAATTCTGAGGCTGATATTTTGGTTTATGATATGATTGGTAGGGTAATTCAAAAGCATAGGTTAAATAAAGGAACAACTGAATTGGATATTGATTTGAGTGGTTATGCTAAGGGTGTTTATTCTATTAGGATAATGAATGATAATATTAATCAAACTAAAAAACTTATTGTCAATTAAATTATGATATCATATCCTAATAATTAATAAGTACGGCATTACAAATACAACACAACGGAAAACATAAGCAAAGAATACTTTGAATGCTGGATTGCTTTGTGCTACGCCCTCGCAATTAAGAAAAAGAAAGCATACAAATAAATTATTATTTAGTAGCTAAATATATTCATTAATTTTACTTCTTCTTTACGTTTTTAAGGATTAGGAGGTTCATTGGGTTTGAGGATAGGCCGTATATGTTTTTTTGTGCAAAGCGGAGAACTTGGTCGTAATATAAAACTACTATTGGGGCTTCTTCCATTATTAGTTTGTCCATCTGTTTATATAGCTCTGTGCGTTTTTCAAGGGAAGTCTCATTTTTGGCTTGTTGGTAGAGTAAATCGAAGGTTTTATTTGAGAAATGGGTGTAGTTAGGTCCTTTGGGACAGAAGTTAGGGGAGTAGAAAAGGGATAGATAGTTTTCTGCATCGGGGTAATCTGCAATCCAGCTTCCTCTAAACCACATTGTTTTTGATTGTGCAATCTGTTCCCGTAATGCTCCTGGTGGTGTAACATCTATTTTTATATCGAAGCCTAGTAGATTTAATTGTTGTTGCATATATTTACATAAATCGAGATATGTTGAGGTGGTTGCAAGGGAAATTGGTGGTAATCCCTTCCCATTTGGATATCCTGCTTCCTTTAATAGTTGCTTTGCTTTTTGAGGGTTATAAGAATATCCGCAATGGTTATTTGTGTCAAATCCTGCCAATCCTTTAGGGATAATTCCATTCTCTGCTGCCAATCCAATATTGTTCCTTAGATATTTAATCATCTTCTTTCTATCAAATCCATAGTTGATTGCTTGACGAATTTTCTTATTTAGAAGTGGGTTATCTTTTGGGCTTTTTTCACTATCAACCAAAAAACCTAAGTATTCTGTATTCAAGTAGGGTTGGGTGATAAGGTTAATCTTGTTTTTATATTTTTCTTGAAGTTCTCCGTTTCTTGTTAATACCTCATCCTTATAGTTTGCATCTATTCCTGAAATAAAGTCAATGTTTCCTTTCACAAACTCTAAGAATACGGATTGTTTATCTATTATAAAGCTTATGTTAACGGCATCAAGATAAGGTAACGGATTCCCTTTTTCGTCTTTTTCAAAATAGTTTTCGTTCTTTAATAAGACTAATTTCACTCCTTCTTTCCACATCTTAAAGTAGAATGGACCTGTCCCTATTGGGTTTTTCCTATAGTCTTGTCCATAATGCTCTACAATTTCTTTTGGAACAACAGATGCATAGGGCATAGTAAGCAGTCCGAGGAAAGGAGAAAAGGGTTCTTTTAATATTATTTGAAATGTTGTGTCATTTTTCGCATAGAAAGCAAATTTTCCTTCTTTTTTAACAACGGAGTTAAATATCCAAGCTCCTGGTGAGGCAACTTCTTCATCTATTATTCTATTAAAACTATAAACAAAATCATTCGCAATTACTTTTCTTTTTTTCCCATTAAAGAGGTTGTGATTATGAAACAGTACATCAGAGCGTAGTATAAATGTATAGGTTAATCCATCTTGAGATATTTCCCAACTCTTAGCAATAGAGGGTCTGATGTTTAGTGCTGAGTCTAATTGAACAAGTCCATTAAAGAGTTGCAGGTTTGCCCATATCATTGCTTGATCTTTTGCAAAGGCTGGGTCGAGAGAAGATATATTTGCACTTTCATTATATCGAAATACCTTCTTGTCTTTAAGGAAATTGTCTTTTGAACAGGAGCTAATTAAAACTAATAAGCTCAGTAGGCTTAATAAACAAAATTTACTTTTGATTTTAGAGTTGAGACTATTAACCATTGACCATTTACCATTAATCATTTTTATTCATTATTTATGATTTGAGGTCATCAAAGTTCTTTCCGAATACTCCTTGAGTTTTTGCAACTGAAATAAAAGCTGAAGGATCAACTCTTTTTATTGCTCTCATTATCTCAACTTTTTCAGCCTTTCGAGCAATAACCATTAATACTTTCTGGTCTTGCTTGCTATACCAACCCTCACCATTAAGTAATGTAACTCCTTTTTTAATATCTTTGCCAATTAAATCTGCAATTTCTCTATTTTTTTGAGAAAAAACCATGATTTGATACGATTGTTTATTCCCTTCAACAACAAGATCAATTGAATAGGTGAAAACAGCCATTACTATGAAGCCATATATTATGCTTTCTATTGAGTTTTCTGGTATAATGATTGAGGAAACAATAACAATCGCATCAACAACAAATATCACACTGCCAGGACTTACATTTCGAAACTTAGTATAAATCAAAGCAATTACATCACTCCCTCCTGAGTTACCTCCATTTGAAAAACATAGGCCAATCCCAAGCCCAGAAATGGCTCCTCCAATAATGGAACTCATAAAAGGATCGAATTTATTAAGGTCAAAGTATTGTTCAATGCCAATAACCTGTTGAAGTAGAAGGAACCATGAAGATGCAATAAGAGAGCCAATAATGGTGTCGAATCCAAATTTACCCCCTAAAATTTTAAATCCAATCAATAGGAGTATTAAGTTAATTGCAAAATTTGATATACCAACAGGGAAACCTGTAATTATATAAATAATTGAAGCTATACCAACAACTCCACCTCCAACAATGTTTTTAGGGATAAGGAAAACTGACCACGCAAAAGCATAAAGGAAGATGCCAAATGCAATCATAAAATACTTCCAGATTAACCTCCCTGTAGAAGTTTCTTTAATACTTTGAATTGAATTTTTCACAATTTATCTTAATATTTAATCTGTTTTTTGAGACAAATCTAAGTTGTTAAAAGGATTAATTGATGTCGGTTAATTAAATATTTTATGTAGTATTTATTATAAAAATTTTTAGGATTATTATGATCTTAGAGTTTCAAAATTCTTGCCAAATACTCCTTGAACCTTATCAACGGAAATGAAAGCTTCAGGGTCTATTGATTTAATTAATCTCATAATTTGAACCTTATCTTGCTTACGAGCAATAACCATCACAACCTTTTGTTCCTTTTTAGTGTACCATCCGTGAGCATCAATAATTGTAACTCCACGCTTTAATCCACTTCCAATTGCATCAGCTATTTCATTTCCTTTATTTGAGAAAACCATAATTTGATATGATTGTTTATTCCCTTCAATTGTTAAGTCTAAAACATAAGTAAATACAAACATAACTACATAGCCATAAACAATATTCGTAATTGTCATGCTTGGAAGTATGATTGCTGAGGCAATAATAAAAATATCGATGTATAAAATTACTGTTCCTGCACTAATATTTCTATACTTCGTGATTATCAGTGCAATTATGTCAGTCCCCCCTGAGTTTCCTCCATTATTAAATGTTGTTCCTATCCCAACTCCACAAAGTCCTGCACCTATGATAGCACACATAAAAGGTTCGAATTGTGTTGCGTCAATAATTTTTTCAATATGTATGACTTGTTGCCAAAGTATGAAAGAGAAGGATGCAATAAGTATTCCGATAATGGTGTTTAATCCAAATTTAGCTCCCAAGGTCTTAATCCCAATTAGTAGTAATATAATATTAATGGCTAAGTTAGACAGACCGACAGGAATTCCTGTTCCAATATATATTATGGAAGCAATACCTGCAACTCCACCTGCAATTATTTGTTGTGGAATTAAAAATACTGACCATGCAAAGGTGTAAATTAATACACCAACAACAATCATAAAATATTGGAGTATAATTTTACCCAAAGATGTTTTCTTAATGTTATGAATTGGATTTATGTTTTGCATTCTTTCTTTATTATTTATTGAGCAAAAAAATCGTTAAGCGTGTTAATCAAATTTTCTCCTCTAAGGTTCCGAGCAACAATATTACCATCTTTGTCAACCAATATGTTTTGAGGAATAGATTCTAATTTGTAAAGTTTAACAACAATACTATTCCATTGAAGTAAGTCAGAAACGTTTTCCCAAACTAATCCATCGTCACTAATACCTTTTATCCATTTGTTTTTGTCTTTGTCAAGAGAAACTCCAAGTATGTCAAAACCTTTTGCATTAAATTTATTATGTGCTTGTACTAAAAATTTGCTTTCATTTCTGCAAGGAGCGCACCAAGATGCCCAAAAATCAATTAATACATATTTCTTTCCTTTAATATATTCAGATGCCTTAATGTCTATTCCATTTGTGTTGGGAAGAGTGAAATCAATAAATTTCTCTCCAATTTTTTCTTTGTTCTCAATCTCTTTTATAAAATCTTGCAAAAGTTTATATTGATACATTCTTTTTGCATCATTATTAAGCAAGGAAAAAATCTCTCTCAATTCATTATCTTTTAAATATGGGGCTAAGTAATTGCTTATAAGGAGTGGAGCATAGAAAGTGGTAGGATTTTTTGAAACATCATTCATTAAACATTGTAGGGGATTTGATGAAGCATTACAATTATTAATAATATTTGCATATATATCATTTTTTGGAGAACCGGTTACTAATATATGCTCCAATTCTTCTTTTGCTCCAGTAATTTTAATTTTATCATTTTCCATAAAGAATGAAAAATCACCATTTTTTGTTGGTAACTCTATTTGAGCTACACAAACAAAATCAACAACTCCCTTAAATTCAAACTTTCCATCTCTCATTTTAGTGTTGAAAGTTTTCTTTTCCCCTTTTTCAAGCAAAAGATTTAGTTTAACATTACCATCAGAAATTCCTGCAATATTACCTTCAATAGAATAACCATAAGTACTGGTTAATTCTTCAAGTTTATTTATCAAATCTTCTCCCTTTATGTTTTTTGCAATTATGATACCTTTATCATTAATTAGGACATTAAAAGGAATGGCACTAATTAAATATTCCTTTGCAGGCTCACTATCCCAAAGTTTTAAGTCTGAAACCTGTTCCCAATTCAAATTATCTGTCTTAACAGCTTCTTTCCACATATTTTGGTCAACATCTAAAGAAACTCCAATTATGTCAAATCCCTTTGAATTGAATTTTGTATGAGCAACAACAAGATTTGGATTTTCTTCTCTGCAAGGACGACACCAAGAAGCCCAAAAGTCAATTAATATAAATCTTTTCCCTTTTATATATCTATAAAGATTTGTGCTTTTCCCGTTAATGTTGTTAAGAGTAAAGTCAGGAGCTTGTTGTCCAATTGCAATTGATTGAAGTGTTTTTTCTCTATCTCTTAATTTGAGGTAGTGATAGGTTTGAGTAGCTGGCTTTAGTAATGTGTTTAATGTTTTGAAAAGTTCTTCGTAGTCCCATCTATATGCAAGATAAGAGGAAATGATATCGGAACAGAATAAATGATTAGGGTTATTAATAACCCAATTCTCCAATCTTCTTTGGTGTACATCAAAGTCTTCTTTTTCAAGTGGAGTTGTAACCTTGTTCCACTCATCTGTCCATTTAGAGCCTTTTATTGTTGTTTTGCTTGTTTGTTTTGCGTCAATTTTAATTTCATAATCAGTAGGTTCAAGATAAATTCTAAAGTCCCTCAATCCATTAATAGTTAATAAAGCGGGAATTACTTCCTTAATTGGACTTCGGAAAGTGAATTTCCCTTTTTCAATATATGCGGTGTCAACTCTTTCATTTCCATCCCTAAAATAAGAACGTAATGTGACAAAACCTTCTTTAGTATTTTGAATTTCTCCATTAATAACATAACCTTTTCCAAAAGGAATTGTTTGAGAAAATGCAACAAATGTGAAAAGAACCGCAAAAACCAAACTTATTAATTTCTTTATCATATAAATTGATTTATTATGTTTATATTATTGTTTCTTAGTATGTTTCTAATTATATATGTTTTTTCATCATTCTATCCAATTCACGCTTCGATTCATTTTGCTTGATTGATTCTCTCTTGTCGTAAGAATGTTTTCCCTTTGAAAGAGCAATTTCAAGTTTAGCATAGCCTCTACTATCAATAAAAAGGAGAATTGGAATTATTGTTAAGCCTTTTTCCTTAGTTTTAGTTTGTAGTTTTTTAAGCTCATTTTTATTTAGAAGGAGTTTTCGTGATCTTTTAGCTTCGTGATTGTAGTAGGAGCCAAAACGATATTCAGCAATATGGAGGTTATTCACCCAAAGTTCATTACCAACAAAAGCACAATAAGCATCTGTTAGATTTGCTTTCCCTTCTCGAATAGATTTTATTTCAGTACCACTCAATTGCATCCCTGCAATATAGGTTTGTATAAAAAAATATTCAAACGAAGCTCTTTTATTCTTAATATCTATAAAATGTTTTTCCTCCTTAACCATAAGATGCAAAGATAGTAATTTTCTAAAAATAACTAACTAAAAAACCAAATTCATACTCAATAAATATATCATATAATCTTAAAATACCTTATTAATTGAATTTATAAGAAAAGAAAAAAGTCTTTCTTAGGTTAAGAAAGACTTAATTTATTGTAGATTCAATGAGGTTTATTGTTAATTAAAGCAGGTGTTTTGGCTTGATATCCAATTTGACTGGCTCAATCATATTTTCAGGAAGAAGAATAGTGTCAAGATCTTCTTTTGATAGAATGTCGTGTTCAAGAACTAATTCGTAAACACCCTTTCCTGTTTCCATCGCTTCTTTAGCAATTTTAGTTGAATTCTTATAGCCAATAATAGGATTAAGAGCAGTAACAATTCCAATTGAGTGTCTAACCTGATGTTTACAATTTTCAACGTCAGCCTTAATGTTATCAATACATTTGCTCCTTAAGGTGTTGAACCCATTTGTTAAAAGGTCAATTGAATTAAATAAAGAATACACCATAACTGGTTCCATAACATTTAATTCCAATTGAGCATTTTCACTCCCCAACATAACAGTTGTGTCGTTTCCAATAACTCTATAACATATTTGATTCATTACTTCTGAAATGACAGGATTAACTTTTCCTGGCATAATTGAACTTCCTGGTTGCATTTCAGGAAGGAAAATTTCGTGGAATCCACATCTTGGGCCTGAACCCATCAATCTAAGGTCATTACAAATCTTAATAGTTTTTAGTGCAATACGGCGTAATTGAGATGAAAGTCCAACTAAAACTGAAGTGTCATGAGTAGATTCAACTAAGTTTTTGTTAAGTTTGACATCCCAACCAGTAATTTCTCTCAAAGCTTCAATACATAATTTGCTGTATCCCGGTTGAGAACAAATCCCAGTTCCTATTGCAGTGGCACCCATATTAACTGTTAAAAAATGTTTTTCTTCCTCAATCAATCTCTTCCTTTCTATATCCAAAGAATCAGCAAAAGCTTTAAATGATTGCCCTAAGGTCATTGGAACAGCATCTTGAAGTTGGGTACGTCCCATTTTTATTACGTGATTAAACTCTTTAGCCTTTTTGTTTAATGATTCAATAAGTTTTTCAAGAGATTCAATAAGTTTTTTGCTTTCCATAAATAGCCCAAAATGAAATGCAGTAGGGTAGGCATCATTTGTTGATTGAGAACAGTTTACATGGTCGTTAGGAGAAAGAAATTCATATTGGCCAGGTTCTTTTCCCATTAGTTGTAAACCACGATTTGCAATAACTTCATTTGCATTCATATTCATTGTTGTGCCTGCACCACCTTGGATCATGTCTGAAAGAAATTGATCATTCCATTGGCCATCATATATTTCATCGCAAGCATCACAAATAGCTTTAAATTGTTTTTCATTTAATAAGCCTTGTTTGTGGTTAGCAATTGCTGCTCCCTTTTTTGTTATAGCGAATCCCTTAATAAAGTTAGGATATTCGCATTGTCTTTCGTTTGAAATTTGAAAGTTTTCAAACCCTCTTAAAGATTGTACTCCATACAATGCTTCAACTGGGATTTCTTTAGTCCCTAATAGATCAGATTCTTTTCTGGTCTTTCCTGAATATGTTATTTTGTTCATTGTGTAATTAAATATTAAATATTTTTTTGTTCACCTTCCTTTAAGGAAAAATAAGTTGCAAAGATAATAAATATTTACACAAATAAAAAATTTAAGGGAGATATTATGAATAGTATATTAGTATCCTAATATCTTTAACATCGACTTATGGCTTTGTTCTTTTGCAAACAATTTAGTAAACCATTCTCCATTCTCGTCTATATCTAATATTATATGTTTTGGTTGAGGGATTAAACAATGTTGAGTTCCTCCATATCCTGCCAAACTTTCTTGATAAGCACCCGTGTGGAAAAACCCAATATACAATGGTTCAGTATCTTCGTTAGTATACTTTGGAAGGAAAACTGCATTTGAATGAGCTTCTGCACTATAATAATCCTGACTATCGCAGGTTAGACCTCCTAAGAAAACCCTCTGATACTCATTTTCCCATTTATTTACTGGAAGGAGTATAAATCTTTGTCCAATTCCCCAGGTGTCAGGCAAAGTAGTGATAAATGAACTATCAATCATATACCAAACTTCTCGATCATTTTGTCTTTTTTGGTCAATTATTGAATATAGAATACAACCAGATTCTCCAACTGTGAATGATCCAAATTCAGTAAATATATTTGGTTCTTGAACTTCTTGCTTATTACATATCTCTTTTATTTGAGCAAGAATTTCCTCAGCCATGTATTCATAATCGTATGAAAAGGCTAAAGAATTCTTAATTGGAAACCCTCCTCCAATATTTAAAGAGTCTAAATCAGGACAAACCTTCTTTAATTCGCAATATATATTTACACATTTTTGTAATTCATTCCAATAGTAAGCAGAATCCTTTATGCCCGTATTGATGAAGAAGTGTAACATTTTTAGTTTAAATTTAGGATTGGTAGCTATCTTAGTTTTGTAAAAAGAAAGTATGTCATTATATCTAATTCCTAATCTTGAGGTGTAAAAGTCAAACATAGGCTCCTCTTCAGAAGCAATTCTTATTCCAACCTGACATTCTCTGTCTATATGTTCATCTAAAAGTAAAATCTCCTCCTTATTATCAATAATTGGAATGACGTTTATGAAGTCTTGGCGAATTAATTCTCCAATATTCTCTATATATTGAGGTCGTTTAAATCCATTACAGATAATGTATTGTTCTTTGGAAATCTTTCCTTGTTCATGTAATTCGTTAATCAGATTAATGTCGAAAGCAGATGAAGTTTCAATGTTAACATCATTAGCCAAAACAGAATCCATAACAAAAGAGAAGTGAGAACTTTTTGTGCAATAACAATAGTTATATGTTCCTTTATAGTCAACTTTTGCAATTGCAACATTAAATAATCTCTTTGCTTTTTGAATTTGAGTGGGTATTTTTGGTAAATATGTTATCCTTAAAGGAGTTCCATACTGCTTTATTATATCCATTAAGGGTATATCGTGAAAAACCAACTCGTTATCTTCAACCATGAATTCATCCTGAGGGAATTCAAATGTTTGTTCAATTAAATCAATGTACTTATTTTTCAATTTTGTAATTTAATTAAGTTAAATCTTTTTTTTTATACTCATTTGAGTGAATTAAGTTGCAAATATCTGACAAATCTAATTAAGATTAAAATTTTTACTAATAAATTTTTTTAATTCTGATTATTAGAATGAAATAATGTTTAATTTTGCATTCGCTTTAGAAAAAGCATTTATAAATATAAATTAAATAAATAATTCAAAACAAACATGAAACAAGTAGTTTTAAAAAGCGCTGTACTTATTCTATTATTATCAACAATATTTGCAGCTTGTTCACAAAAGAAAGAAGTAAGTAAAGGTGATTTGAAAACCATTATCGACTCTGCTTCCTATTGCATAGGAACAAATATGGGAGCACAATTTAAGGGACAAAAAATGGAACTTAACACCGAAATACTTATGAACGCCTTCTACGCCGCTTTTGAAGGTGACACAAATTATATCATCAAGCCAGAAGCTATGCAAACTGTTATGATGGAGTATGATAAAATAATTCAAGATAAGCAAAAAGAAGTGCTTAAAGAAAAATCAAAACCTAACAGACTTAAATCAGAAAAGTTTTTAGCTGATAACAAAACTAAAGAAGGAGTTCAAACAACTCAGTCAGGGCTACAATACAAAATTGTTAAGCAAGGTAAGGGAGCCAAACCTAATAATATGGATAGAGTTAGAATTCAATATCGCCTAAGCTTAAGTGATGGTAAAGTTGTTGAAAGTACTTTTGAAAGAGGGCAAGAACCTGTTTTAATGGGACTAAGTAATGTTATACCTGGAATGTCAGAAGGTTTACAGTTAATGAGTGAAGGCTCAACATTCATATTCTATATGCATCCTGACATTGCCTATGGAGATTCTGATTCACCAGAATTGCCTGCTGGAAGTGCACTTGTTTTTGAAGTTGAATTGGTTGAAGTTATTAAGGATTCAGAAAAAATGAATCAAAACAACACTCAAACAATCCAAGTCAATTAATATACTACTTTGAAAAATTGAAAAGCCATTTGTTTTTGCAAATGGCTTTTTTTTATTTATTATCTGCCTTGCCTTCAATTTTGTTTATATGCCAATCCACATATTCTTGCAACTGTAATAATGGGATATAACCTTCCTTCTCCGGTTCTTGAGGTAATTCAGTGATGTCGAAATACCCAATAAGAGTTGCACAGTCATACTCCCCAATCATTTCCTCAATCAGAGAATAAACCGCAATTAATTGGTCTTCATCATCTTGTTTATGTCCCTTAAGAGCAATTCTCAAACCCATCAAATCATAATCTAAGTCATCCTCATTCTCTAAAGGCATAAACCAAACATCCTTACTGTTTAAGCTATAACCTTCAAAATTGATTTTAACCTTTGGTCCCTTTGGTTGTTTAAATGCAATAATATCCCAAAAGTCAAGAATCGGAGTATTAGTACAAAGTTCAATAACATCATCAAAATAGTCTTGATCACCCTCGGCAGAAAACACAATTTCTCTGCCTTGGCTTGTTAAAGGACCAATTTCAAAACCCATCCCCTCAGAGTACGACTCAAGAACTTCACTAAACTCATTCATTAGTATTTCTGATTCATTGTCTTCTAAATTGTCAATATCCATTAAGAATTCACTTTTTGAGGAAAACCAATTCCAAAACTCATCTACTGTAATTTTTTTCATAAAATAATATGCACTTCTTTTTCTAATTTAACATTAAATTTATTTATAACCGACTCAACTATATCTTGAGCTAAGCAAAGTATTTCCTCTCCCTTAGCATTTCCATAATTTACCATAATTAAGGCTTGCTTATCATGCATTCCAACATTTCCTACTCTTCTGCCTTTCCATCCACACTGCTCAATCAGCCAAGCAGCAGCCAGTTTTTCACCCTTTTCCGAATCGAAGCTTGGAATTGATGGATAATCTTTTTTCAATAGTTCAAAATGACTATTATGAACTATAGGATTTTTAAAAAAAGAACCACAATTTCCCAATAATTTTGGGTTAGGCAGCTTTGCATTTCTAATCTGAGTAACTAATTGACACATTTGCATAGGAGAAGAAATATTGATATTATCCTCCTTGATTTTATCCTTAATAGCAGAATATGAATCATTTATTACCTTAATCTTAGAAAGTTTCAACCTCACCTTCCAAATAATTTCAATTGATTTTTGATACTTAAAAATAGAATACCTATACCCAAAATCTAAATCCTTATTTTGATAGGTTTTCCAAACTTTGTTGATAGGGTTATAAGTCAAGCATTCTAAAAATGAATCCTTAAGCTCTTGACCATATGCACCAATATTTTGAACTGCCACAGCACCAACATTCCCTGGAACGGCAGCAAGATTTTCAACACCCCACCAATTTCTTTCTGCACAAAAATTTACAACATCATTCCAAACCTCTCCCGAATATGCATCAAGAATTACAAAATCATCATCCTCTTCAATAATAGAAATCCCTTTATTCCGAATCAATATGATATTACCATCAAAAAAATCATTCACAAAAATAGTATTACTTCCTCCACCTAAAATAAGATTTCTTGTCCGAAGATAATCTTCATCAATATACAATAAATCATCTTCATTATCTATGGAAATAAGAGTTTTAGCGGTTGAATTAAGTCCAAAACTATTAAGAGGCTTCAAATTAAAATTAGAATAAACCATTAGCTTAAAAAAGTAAATAATTGTACAAACATACAAAAAAAATGCAAAGACTACTATATTGTTAATAATAATTTTTAATTTTGTAGGGTAAAACAATAAAAAAAATACCTGATATGAAGCATAAATCAGTTCTATACAAAGACAAAGTAATAATCAATTACCAAGATGAAGGACAAGCAAAGGAAACTTTAGTTTTACTTCATGGCTTTATGAATAACCTCGATGTGTGGGCAAGTTATGTATTCAAATATATGAAAGAAATAAGAGTAATTTCTATAGACCTTTTGGGTCATGGAGAAACTTCTGATTTATCTGAAAGTCACACAATGGAAATGCAAGCAGAAATGGTTAAAGCAGTTCTTGATTATGTTGGTGTTCATGATTGTGTTATTGCAGGACACTCAATGGGAGGATATGTTGCATTAGCTTTTGCAGAACTATACCCTCAAACAGTTAAAGGATTAATCCTATTAAATTCACACGCCCTTTCCGACACAGACAAAGGAAAAGA
>JAQUTD010000011.1:13723-15204 GCA_028709955.1 Bacteroidales bacterium
AATCATTTTCATTCAGGAATAGACCTAAGAATAGGAGAGAGAGAAGGAGAAAAGGTATATAGTCCAGAAGAAGGGGAAGTCTCAAGAATAAAAATACAAGCCTATGGAGGAGGGAAAAACCTCTATATACGTCATATCAATGGCTACACCACAGTTTATATGCACCTGCAAAATTTCTCCGATAAAATAGAAAAATATGTCAAAGAATACCAATACGAAAAACAAACCTACGAATTTGACCTACAAATACCCAAAGGCAAACTAAAACTCAAAAAAGGAGAATTAATAGCCTATGCAGGAAACACAGGCTCAAGTGGAGGACCACATTTGCACTATGAAATAAGAGACACAAAAACCGAAAACATAATCAACCCACAACATTTTGGGATAGAAATCAAAGACACCATAGCCCCAAACATAATCTCTCTACTCATAAGCCCCGAAGGAGACTATTCAAGAGTTGAAGGAATTAATGAAAAACAAACCTACAAAATAATTAAACCCGACGCCCTCACTCCCATAATTCAAAATTCAAAGAAACAAATAAAACAATATGACACAATCAATGTAACTAATCAAGTGTCATTTGGAATAATAGCCTTTGATAAATCAGAAAATAGCACCTCAAGAAACGGAATCTACTCCTATAACCTAAATATAGACGATAACCTTTTTTGGCAATTCAAAATAGATGAATTCTCATTCTTCGACTCTCGCTACATCAATGCCTGCATTGACTATGAAATCTATTCCAAAACCTCAGAAAGATACCTGATAACAAAAAAATTACCTAACAACCAATTTCAAAACTTCTATAACTGCGAAGATGGAGGAATAATAACAATGGAACCCAACGCCATAAAAAAAATAGAATATCAACTACAAGACTTTAAAGGAAACACTACCACTTTCATCTTCTATCTCCAATCAACTCCTTCCTTTCCAAGCTCACTCCACTCACCCCAACAAACTCCAACCCACATTTTCCAATGGGATAAAGACAATAAAATTGAAGATGACCAAATACAAATTCTAGTTCCTAAAAATTCACTATACGACAATATCCCAATAAACTATTCTAAGCAAATAGACAGTCAAACTCTTGTGCCAATTTTCCAAATTCTCTCCCCTTCACCATTGCACAACAATATGACACTCCAAATACAAATACCAAATCACATTAAAGACAACTCCAAACTAACGAAAAAATTAGTTGTAGCATCACTTGAAGGCAAATACATCATATCAATAGGAGGGAAGATTGATGGGGATAAAATTATAGCTAAAACAAAAAACTTTGGCACATATACCCTAAAAATAGACACCATAGCACCAACTATAGCACCCAAAAACTTCAAGTCAAACAAACCCATAAAACCACAACAAAAAGCACTAACCCTCACCATAAGAGACAACCTATCATCAGTAGCAAAATACAACGCCTATATCAACAATAAATGGGTTTTGATGGAATACGATGG
>JAQUTD010000011.1:15304-30128 GCA_028709955.1 Bacteroidales bacterium
TCAAGTCAAACAAACCCATAAAACCACAACAAAAAGCACTAACCCTCACCATAAGAGACAACCTATCATCAGTAGCAAAATACAACGCCTATATCAACAATAAATGGGTTTTGATGGAATACGATGGAAAAAGCTCAACCCTAATCTACAACATAAACCCAGAGGAACTAAACCAAAAAACCAATACCCTAAAAGTAGAAATTGAAGACAAAGTAGGGAACAAAAAGCAAGAGATTTATAAGATTGTAAGGAGATAACCCATTTATCATTATTTACAAAATTAAAGGATTTACAGGATTATAAAAACTATTATCGCCAGTTGTGAAGAAATGAACAATAGGAGAAGGTTTTTATCTTTTAGTTTTCAGTTTTTTTGTTTTTCACTTATTTATCTTATCTTTGTGGTTTATTTTCGAAATTATTATTACTTATTTATATGGAAATTAGTAAAATTGCTAAAATTTTAGATGCTAATATTATTGTTTCTAACCATGACTCTAAGCACAAGGTAAAATATGGATTTGCTTCGGATTTGATGAGTGATGTTCTTACTTTGGAAGAAGAGGAGGTTATCCTTATTACCGGTTTGTGTAATATTCAAACTATCAGGACTGCAGAAATGGCTAATATTTCAGTTATTCTTTACGTCAGGAATAAGCAGGTTACTGATGAAATGATTCATCTGGCAAAGGAGAATGATATGACTATTATGCAATGTAATTATTCTATGTTTAGAACAGTTGGGCTATTGCATGAAAATGGCCTTTGTCCTGTTTATTAATTTTTTTGTTTATGCATACAGAATTTGTTGTTGTTGAGGGAGATTTTTCCAATGCAGGGAAGGCTTCAAGTGAAATTAAGAAGACTTTAAAACAGCTTAATATCGATAATCAAAAAATTAAAAAGATTGTTGTGGCTGTATATGAAGCTGAGGTAAATGCTATTGCTCATGCTTATGGGGGTACTATTTATGTTGATTTAGACCATGAAAAGATTTCTGTGGTGATTAAGGATGTTGGTCCTGGTATTCCTGATGTTGATATGGCTATGCAAAAGGGTTTTTCTACAGCTTCTCCTAAGGTGAGAGAGATGGGTTTTGGGGCTGGAATGGGTTTGCCAAACATAAAGAATAATGTTGATGAGTTAGATATTAAAACCCAAGTTGGAGTTGGTACGGAGATAAGGATGGTTGTTAATTTTTTAAGTTGAATTTAAAGGTTATTTATCATGAGCGAGAACTTTTTTTACCATGCCCTTAAAATTGATCATAAGATTTGTTATGGGTGTACTTTGTGTATGAGAAATTGTCCAACTGAGGCTATTAGGGTAAGAAATGGAAAGGCTACTATTTATGAAAATAAATGTGTGGATTGTGGTGAGTGTTATAAGGTTTGTCCCTCTGGTGCTGTTTATGTTGCTCAAGATGACTTTAAAAGTATATACAATTTCAAGTATAGGGTGGTTCTTATGCCTTCTGTTTTTTTGGGACAGTTTCCTGAAGATATTAAGGCTTCTCAGGTCTATTCAGTTATTACTGAATTGGGATTCACTCATGTTATGGAGGTTGAGGCTTCGGCTATGATTCACAGCAAGCTTACAAATCAATATATTATTGATAATGAAAATAAAAAGCCTCTTATCTCTACTTTTTGTCCTGCAATTGTACGCCTGATTCAAGTAAAGTTCCCTGCTTTGGTTGATAATCTTATTCCTATGAAGGCCCCTGTGGATTTTACTGCTACATATTTGCGTAAGAAATTGATTGATGAGGGTATTGATGAAAAAGATATTGGTATTTTCTACATAACTCCTTGTGCTGCCAAAATTGCTGCAACCAAGAGTCCTGTTGGGGAGGATAAATCAACAGTTGATGGAGTTTTGAATATGGACACTATGTATAATATGGTCTATAAGCAAATTAAGCAACATAAGGATTACGATAAAACTATTTCTGCCAACGATGTGTCTTCTGATTGTGTGATTTTTTCTTTAACTAATGGCGAAAAAAGATTGGCAAATTGTCGTAAGAGTTTTGCTATTGATGAGATTCATAATGTTATTGAGTTTTTGGAGAAGGTGGAGAATGACGAGATTGAAGATTTAGATTTCTTGGAGCTTAGGGCTTGTGATGAAAGTTGTGCTGGTGGAATTTTAACTTGTGGCAATAGGTTCTTGATTAATGACAGGATGATGCAAAGGGCAAGAAAATGGGCTGATAGGGAAAGAAATGGAGAGACATCAAGAAAGAAAGAGATTCTTAAAGAAGAGAAGTATTTGGTTGAGAATTCTCATGTTGGTAAGATTTTACCAAGGAGTATGATGAAACTTGATGAAAATACAAGTATTGCTTTCCAAAAGTTAACAAAAATTAGGGAGATAGAGTCGAAATTGCCTCAAACCGATTGCAATGTTTGTGGAGCTCCTTCATGTCATGCTTTGGCTGAGGATATTGCCTGTGACAGAGCAAATATGAGTGATTGTGTTTTTATGCAAAGGAATTTGGAGATGCGTAATAGTTTGAAAATTGAAGAAAGTGTGGAAATTATGAAGAAGATTTGGGGTGAAGATAAATTGTTGGATTTTATTTTAAAGAAATAGTTCTATAGTTAATATAATTTATTAGAGTTTTTTCAGTTTTGAATATATGCTTTTATTTTTTTGTAAGATGAAAAACAAATGGTTATTTTTATTTCTTGGAGTTTTTATTTCTTTAATGCTTATAAATTTGGGACTTATGGCTCAGAATTTGAGAATTGAGGGAGTAGGACCAAATATTAGGGGTAAGACTTTGAGGTTAATTATGGTTTCTGATAATCTATCTGGTTTGGAAACTGAAATTGAAAGCTATGAGGTTGGAAAAGATGATAGCATTTTTAGTTTTTCAACAACAATTGCAAATACCTCATTGATGAAAATTAGGATTGAGTCTTTTGATTTTAATTTTATTGCAAAAATGGGTTCCTCCTACAAAATGCGAATTCTACCCTTCAACTTCAATGTAAGTGACACTGTCAACACCCTTTTCTATAAGTTTCCTCTTCCAATAATTATTGATAACTCAACCGATGATAAAATAAATAATAAGGTTTATGTGATTGATAGTGTTATTGAAGATTATATGCTTAAAAACGAAAGAGATATTCTTTTTTTTAGGGATAAGACAAAGGTTATGGCTTTGAAGGATATAATAGATATGGTTGTTGATTCAAACGATTCGAAATATGTTAAAGATTATGCTAAGTATTCTATTGGTATGATAGAGTTTTCTTCCAAAACTGTTAATGAAACAAAACTAAAGGCAGAACTATTCTTCAACAAACCTATCCTATATGATAATCTAGCCTATATGGATTGTTTTGAGATGGTTTATGGAGACTATTTCACTAAAGGAAACAAAATCTTCGACAAAATAACCTTAGAAAGATGGCTTGAAACAAATGATTATTTTTCTCTTATCGACTCATTAGGTCGTGATAGTTTGCTGAGAAATGAAGTATTTAGAGAATTGGTTTTCCTAAGAGGGTTAAAAGAAGCCTTCTTCTCACAAATACATGATAAGCTCTTTATTGTAAGTATGCTTGAAAATTTTGTATATAAAACAAAGTTCCCTCTACATGTTCAAATTGCCAAAAATCTTTTGGAGATTTTTTCTCAACAATCAAATTATGGAGTCAAGGCAAATGATTTTTCATTAAAGGATATATACAATAATTACATTACTCTTGATAAATATAAGGACAAACCCCTTATAATTTCTTTTGTGAAAGTTAGTGAACCTGCATGTTTAAGGGAGTTGAACATGATGTATAGTCTTGTTGATACACTTAAAGATAACTTTAATTTTCTAACCATTGCTTGTGATAAGAGTTTGGATGCCCTTTATAATTTCTTAGTTAATTCAAATGTTGGAGTAAAATATAAATGGGATTTTGCACATTATGAAAACAAATGGGACTTGCTCGAAAAATATAACGTAATTGTATTTCCAACCTTTGTTTTAATTGACAGTAAAGGTAATATTATTCAAAATCCAATGTCAAAACCATCTGAAGGAAGTCTGTTGCCATATGTCCCTCGACAAAAACCAAAACCGATAGAATACGTTTTACCTAAATAAATAAAGATTTTAGGATTTTAGGGATAAAATATATAAATTTGCAAATTAAATAATTAAAATATTCATTAAATGTCTGATAGTATAGTAATTATTCCAACTTATAACGAGAAAGAAAACATAGAGAACATTATTAATAGGGTTTTTTCTTTAGAAAAAGAATTTGAAATTCTAATTATTGATGATGGTTCTCCTGATGGTACTGCCGATATTGTTAAAAGACTAATTAACGAGTTTCCTAATAAACTTCATCTTGAACAGCGTAAAGGCAAATTGGGGCTCGGAACGGCATATATACACGGATTTAGATGGGCAATTGAAAGGAAGTACAACTTTATTTTTGAAATGGATGCCGACTTTTCTCATAACCCAGATGATTTAATAAAACTATATCTTTCTTGTGCCAATGGTGCTGATTTATCTATTGGTTCAAGATATTTGGATGGAAAGATTTCTGTTGTAAACTGGCCTATTGGAAGAGTTATAATGTCCTATTATGCTTCTTCTTATGTTAGGTTTATTACAGGAATGAAAATAGGTGATGCAACAGCGGGTTTTGTATGTTATAGAAGAGAATTGTTGGAAAAAATAAACTTAGATAAGGTCAAGTTTGTAGGTTATGCTTTCCAAATAGAAATGAAGTACACCGCCTTTAAGCTTGGATTTAAATTAAATGAGGTTCCAATAATATTTACCGACAGGGTTCTTGGACAATCGAAGATGAGTATGAAAATTTTTAAGGAAGCTTTCTTTGGTGTGTGGGACTTGAAGTTTAGGGATTGGAAAAACTACAATAAAGCAAAATAATAATTAAATAATATTGATTTTTAAGATATGAAATTTAGATTAAATATATTCTTAACTCTATTGCTACTAACTCTTTCGCACTTTGTTGTGGCTCAAGATAAACTATTAAAGATTGAAGATGTTCAAAATAGAAAATACTATCCAACGGGAATTTATGATGTTAAATTTATGGGAGACTCTGATAGTTATTCTTTCACAAAAGACGGAAAAACACTTTGGGTAGGCAGTGCTAAGGAGGATGCTAAGGAGGTTTTAAGATTGGCCGATTTTAAAACACATAAACCCCTCTCACTTATTGGGATTAAATATTTAAACGACTATCAATTCTACTATGTTTCATCCGATAATGAGCTTTGCACCTACAATATGAAAACAAAAGAATCTGGTGCTTATGCTGCTTTGGAAAAGGATGTTACTATTTATGAGGTAAACTATTTTCCTTCAAGAATTGCATATAAGAAGGATAATAATCTTTTTGTTCAAATCAATTTCAAAGATAATCAAATCACAACAGATGGTTCAAGAGATATTGTTTATGCAGAGGCTGTTCATAGAAATGAGTTTGGTATAGAAAAGGGTTTGTTTTGGAGTAAAAACGGAGAAAAACTTGCTTTCTACAGAATGGATCAATCAATGGTTACAGACTATCCTCTTGTAAGCACAGAGGAAAGGGTTGCAAAATATACTCCTGTAAAATATCCAATGGCAGGAATGAAATCCCATGAGGTTTTGGTTGGAGTTTATGATGTTGCTTCTCAAAATGTTGTTTATCTTAAGACAAGAAAGGATGAGAGTGTTGAGGAAAGAGAAATGTATTTAACCAATATTTGTTTTTCAGACGATGCCAAAACAATTTATGTTGCTAAACTAAACCGTCTTCAAAATCATCTTATGCTTGAAAGCTATGATGCAACAACAGGTGATAAGATTAGTGTTCTTTTTGAAGAAAAATCAGATAAATATGTTGAGCCAGAGGCTCCAATGGTTTTTGTTCCAAATTCTCCTAATCAATTCCTTTGGTTGAGTGAAAGAGATGGATTTAACCATATTTACATATATGACACAACAGGTAAACTAATAAAACAACTTACCTCAGGAAATTGGATGATTAAGTCTATAGAAGGTTTTAATGATAAGAAAGATGAGGTGCTTGTTTATGCAACAAAGGACTCTCCAATTGAAAATAACTTCTATGGAATAAATCTAAAAACAGGAAAGATAACAAGATATTCCAAAGATAATGGTAATCATAATGTTGCTTTCAATACAAAAGGGAATTTGTTTATTGATACTTACTCCAACTACAATGAAGTTGCTTCAAAAACTCAAATTGTTGATAAGAAGGGAAATATTCTTAAGTTATTGCATAGTAGTGAAAACCCTTTGAAAGATATTGATGCTCCAACAATTGAAATTTCAACTCTTAAAGCAAAGGATGGAACTGAACTATATTATAGAATGATTAAACCTAAGGATTTTGACCCAAATAAGAAATATCCTGTTTTGGTTTATGTTTATGGAGGACCTCATGCTCAATTAGTAACTAACAGCCATTTAGGTGGGGCTAATAATTTCTTTATGTTTTTAGCCCAACAAGGTTATATTGTTTGGACCTTGGACAATAGAGGCTCAGCAAATAGGGGATATGCTTTTGAATCGGCTATTTGGCATAATTGTGGTTCAATTGAGGTTTCTGACCAAATGGACGGAGTAAATTATTTAAAGAGTTTGCCTTATGTTGACAGTGAAAGAATAGGAGTTGATGGATGGAGCTATGGTGGGTTTATGACTATTTCTTTGAAGCTTAAAAATCCTGGAGTCTTTAAGGTTGCAACTGCAGGTGGTCCTGTGATTGATTGGAAGTGGTATGAAGTTATGTATGGAGAAAGATATATGGGCAGCCCTGAAAACAATCCTGAGGGTTATAAGAATGCAAGTTTATTGAATTATATTGACAAATTGGAAGGTAAACTACTATTAATTGAAGGGTACCAAGATGCAACTGTTCTCCCACAACATTCAATTGAGTTTATTCGCAATTCAGTGAAAAAAGGGAAACAAGTTGATTTCTTCCTTTATCCAGATCATGAACATAATGTTAGGGGTAAGGACAGAATTCATTTGTACCAAAAAATCTACCAATATCATAAAGAAAATCTATAACAAAAAAATAAACTCCTTCTTTTTGAAAATAAACGGCGTATAATTAAAAATAATCGGCGTATAATTAAAAATAAACGGCGTTTATTTTGAAAAGAAATAATGAATTGAAAATTAAGAATTTAAAAATTAATAAAATATATGTTCACAGGAATAATAGAAAAAACAGCAAGAGTTGTTGCTATTGAAAAAGAGAATACAAATTATCATTTTACATTAGAGGTTGATTTTGCAAATGAACTAAAAATTGATCAATCTATGGCTCACGATGGTTGTTGTTTGACAGTTGTTAAATTGGATTATGACAAAAATCAATACGTTGTTACTGCAATGAAGGAAACAATGGATAAGACAAATCTTTGCACGTGGGAAGAGGGAACGGAGGTGAATGTTGAACGTTCAATGAAAATGGATGGAAGATTTGATGGACATATTGTTCAAGGACATGTTGACCAAACTGCCAAATGTGTTAAGGTTGTTGATGAAAATGGTTCTTGGAGATATTTCTTTGATTACGACACAACCAAAAATAGTTTTACTGTTCCTAAAGGTTCAATAACTGTTAATGGAGTAAGCTTAACTGTTGTGGATTCTGAAAATGGTTTGTTTTCAGTTTCAATAATCCCCTTCACTCAACAAGTAACTAACTTCCATAATTTTAAAATAGGTACAATAGTTAATATTGAGTTTGATGTTTTTGGCAAATACGTTCAAAAACTATTAGAACAATATATGACGGCACAAAAATAAATAATGATAGAAACAAGTATAACTCCTGACAATGCCGTAATGGTAGGTGTTGCAACACCCAATTGCTCCTACGAAAAGACTAAAGAATATTTAGAGGAACTTTCATTTTTGATTGAGACCTCAGGGGGAATTGCTGTAAAAAGTTTTATTCAAAGACTTGCCTACAAAGATCCAAGAACTTTTGTAGGAACTGGTAAATTGGAGGAAATTAAGGAATATATCAATGCTGAAGATATTGAATTTGTTGTCTTTGATGACGAATTAACCCCTTCTCAAATGAGAAATATTGAGAAAGAGTTGGACAGGAAGATAATGGATAGAACAGGCTTGATTCTTAATATTTTTGCCCAAAGAGCAAGAACTTCTCACGCAAGAACTCAGGTTGAATTAGCTCAATATCAATACTTACTTCCTCGACTTACAAGAATGTGGACTCACTTAGACCGTCAAAGAGGTGGTGGAGGGATGAATATGAGAGGTCCTGGAGAAACCCAAATTGAAACAGATAGAAGAATTATTCTTGATAAAATTTCTTATCTTAAAGAGAAACTAAAAGATATTGATAAGCAAAAGACTGTTCAAAGAAAGAGTAGGGAAAGCCTTATTAGAGTTGCCTTAGTTGGCTACACAAATGTTGGAAAATCAACTCTTATGAATATACTTGCAAAGAGTGAAGTTTTTGCTGAAAATAAACTTTTTGCAACATTGGACACAACAGTTAGAAAGGTGGTTATTGAAAATCTTCCATTCCTTCTTACTGACACTGTTGGTTTTATTAGAAAGCTTCCTCATGGATTGATTGAAAGCTTTAAATCGACTTTAGATGAGGTTCGTGAATCAGATGTATTAATTCATGTTGTGGATGTTTCTCATCCAGGGTTTGAAGAACAGATTGAAGTGGTAAACCAAACTCTGGCCGATATAAATGCTCACGATAAGCCAACCATAATGGTGTTTAATAAAATTGATGCCTACACCTATATCAAAAAAGATGAAGATGATTTAACTCCTGTTTTGAGAGAGAATTGGTCATTGGAGGATTTGAAGTCTTCATGGATGGGAAATGGAGATACTCCTTCTTTCTTTATTTCAGCTAAGCAAAAAGAGAATATTGATGAATTGAGGACTGCAATGTATGAAAATATTAAAAGATTACATGCAATCCGTTATCCGTATAATAATTTTTTATATTAATAACTAACAATTTAATTAAAGATTATGTTTCAAACAGACACAATTACAGAAACAAGTGAAAAAATATCTCAGCATGCCGATAAGGTTGCAACAAATGTTGAAAGTGTAACCTCTGTTGCAGTTGAATCAACTGTTCAAACTGTTCAACAAAGCATTGATATGATTCAGCAATTGCAACAAAAAGGGCTTAATTTATTACTTGATTACGGGCCTAAAATAATTGTTGCAATCCTACTTCTGTGGTTGGGCTTCAAGCTAACAAATTTCCTTTGTAAGCGAATACAAAAACTAATGGTTAGAAGAAATTTTGATCCATCTTTAGTCCCTTTCATTTCTCAGGTTATATCAATAGTTTTTAAAATACTTATTATTATAACAGTTATAAGTATTGTAGGAATTCAAATGACTTCATTTATTGCTCTTTTAGGAGCTATGGGATTGGCAATTGGTATGGCTTTTTCAGGAACTCTTTCAAATGTTGCTGGTGGAGTTGTGCTTTTGGTTCTAAAAACCTTTAAGGTTGGTGACTATATTGCAGCTCAAGGTTTTGAAGGAACTGTTAAATCAATTCAAATTTTTACAACAATTCTAATAACGCCCGATAATAAAACTATTTCAATCCCTAATGGACCTCTTGCAACAGGAACAATAACCAACTTCTCTCTTATGGAAACAAGACGATTGGATATAAATGTAAAATTGGCTCACGGAACTCCAACAAATAAAATAGCTTTTGATATTTTAGAAATTTTGAAACAAGATGAACGAATTTTGAAAGATCCTAAAGCTGCTGTTTTAACAAATATTACTGAATCTTCTGTTACTTTAGATGCAAGATTCTGGACTCTAACAACCGACTATTGGGATGTTCATGGATTGATAAGTGAAAAGATTTATCAATACTTATTTGACAATCAAATATCTGTTCCTCAACTAAAAATTTAATAAACTAAATATAATATATGAGTAAATCCAATCCCCTTAAACTTTTCTCTTTCAATAGAGTTATTGTTCCTTTGATTATTGGGATTGGAGTTGCTATTTTTCTTATTGCTAAGGATTTTTCAGAGCCAATTATTACTGAAGTTCAAGAGGGGAAAGGTTCATATTATTGGATTGATGCCAATAATAATGATGCTAAAGAGATTTCAGAACTTCATTTAACAGACTCAGAACATATTGGGAATGTCTCTATTGACTATCAAAAAGATATTCTAAAACATATTGTTAAGAATTGGACATGGTCTTCAACAATATGTCTGCTTGTTGCAATGTTTTTTGCAGTGATGAGAGATCTAATGTATATGTATAGGATTAGATTTCTTTCAGATAATCAACTTTCCTGGAAACAATCTTTTCAAATAATTATGATTTGGGAATTTAGCTCAGCAATAACTCCAACTGTTGTTGGGGGCTCTGCTGTTGCTTTCTTTATTGTTTCTATGGAAGGAATTGGTGTGGCGCGTTCAACTGCAATTGTTATGATAACCGCTTTGCTTGATGAACTATTCTACATAATTATTGCTCCTCTAACCATTTTGTTTGTTGGTGCCAACATTGCTTTTATTCATGATTTTGATTTTAATGTTTTTGGGTTTGAGTTTGGAGTGATAACTGTATTTTTTATTGGATATAGTTTTATGTGTTTGCTTACAATAATTATTCTTTTAGCCATTTTTATTTATCCAAAAGCATTCAAAAACCTCCTTTATTACTTATCAACCAAAAAGATGTTTAGTAAGACACAAGCTAAGCTTCAAAAAATAGGAGATGATGTAATTACTTCTTCAATTGAATTTAAGGGTAAGAGCTTTTTGTTTTGGATTAAGGCCTATTTAATAACAATTTCTTCTTGGATTTCAAGATTTTTGGTTGTTAACTTCCTGATTTTGGCTTTTACTTCCTATGGAGACCAACTTCTAATTTTTGCCCGTCAATTAGTGATGTGGATAATTCTTTGTATTAGTCCTACTCCAGGAAGTAGTGGTATTGCCGAGTTTGCTTTCCCAGTTTTCTTTAAGGAATTTATTCCTCTTGGATTAGGCTCAACACTTTCAGTGCTATGGAGGTTATTCACATATTATCCTTATATTATTTTAGGCTTAATTGTGCTTCCAATCTGGACAAAAAGAGTGATAAGAAGACAAAGATTAAAGAAAATTCAAGCCAAACATTCTTCTGTAAAATAAAACGAAGAAACAAAAAATTAAAACTAATATCTTTTTATTAGATTAATTCGTCGGCAAGTCCTTCAAACACTATCCCATCAAAGTTTCCTGAACTCATCATCAAAAGATTAGTGTTTTCCCATTTATGTTGTTTGATTGTTTCTACAACCTCAATTGAATCAATGCAAACTTTTATTTCGTTTCTGCCAAAGGCTTCAAAAACTTGCTCTTTTGTTATTTCTGGTAATTTCTTGTGTGCAATTGTATGGGGGTTAAAATAAACTATTGCTTCATCTGCCATATCCATCGCTCCTTTATATTGCAAAAGAAATTCTGCAGTTAGGCTACTAAATGTGTGGAGTTCCATACATGCAATAAGTTTTCTTTGAGGATATTGTTCTTTTAGGGCAGAGATTGTGGCTTTAAGTTTTGACGGAGAGTGTGCAAAGTCTTTATAGATTGCAACGCTATCATTTTTCTTAACTAATTCCAAACGTTTTGAAGCCCCCTTAAAATCTCTAATAGAATTTAAGAAATCTTCATTCTTTATTCCAATTTTTTGACAAACTAACATAGCCCCATAAAGGTTCATTAAGTTATGTTTTCCAAATATTTCAATCGGATAATCCTTTTCTTTCCAAATAATTGAAGTCTTACCATTTTCAATTTTGTGAGGAATTATTGAGTAGGATAATTTTTCAATATCTTCTCTTGATTTTTCAGCAACTTTCTTTACATTATAATCTTCTTGACAGTATATTAGCGAGCCGTTAGGCATAATTTTATCACAAAAAATACTAAATTGCTCAACATAAATATCAAAAGTAGGAAATACATTAATGTGATCCCAAGCAATTCCGCTAATTAATGCTATATTTGGTTGATATATATGAAATTTTGGACGAAGGTCAATGGGGGAAGTTAAATATTCATCGCCCTCAATAACCATATACTTTGCTTCAGGACTAATTCTAACCATAACTTCAAATCCTGCAAGTTGGGCTCCAACCATATAATCTGAGTTTATATTCAATTTATGAAGAACATGAAGAATCATAGCCGTTATTGTTGTTTTCCCATGACTTCCTCCAATAACAATTCTTATTTTGTCTTTCGACATTTCAAACAAAAATTCTGGGTATGAATATATCTTAAGTCCTATTTTCTGAGCCTTAACTAATTCGGGATTATCTCTTTTTGCATGCATCCCAAGAATAACAGCATCCAAATCCTTAGTTATATTATTATCGTCCCATCCTATTTTCTTAGGTAAAATACCATATTTTTCTAATCTTGACTTTGCTGGATCAAATATTTCATCGTCAGAACCAGTAACTTGATGGTTTTTCTGACATAGTGCAATTGCTAAATTATGCATCGCACTACCTCCAATTGCAATAAAATGTATTCTCATATATTATCTTTATTAGTTACAAAATTAATAATAAATTAATCTCTATGAGTAAAAAAAGAGAAAAAATATTTGTTTTTAGAAAAATCTGTAGTATATTTGCACCTTAGAACACAAAAGAAACAAATAGTTTTAACAAAAACAAATTAATCATGAAAAAAACATTTCTACTTTTTGCAGCCCTTATAATAGGTGCTACAAGTGCAAATGCACAAAGGTTTATTTCAACTGATGCAATGACTACTAAGGATAAAGAAGTAGTTAAAGAAACAGTTGCTAAACCGTTCAAACAACAAATAACAAATTCTGCTAAGGACTTTACTTATGGTCCAGCAGTTATGACTGTTAGCTTTGATGACACTACACAATATGTTATGGAAAACCTTCCTGGTCATACTGCAGGAACAGGTCCTGGTATGTTTCATCGTTTTGACACTTCAGCAACATCTACAACAGCTATTCAATCAACTTTTCCTAATTTTTATAGTTTCTTTGCAATAGGTACTTATGGATATTATCACGTAGGAAGATATGTTGGATATGGAGATCCTTCAGGATACCTTATTGGTGATGGTTTTGCATTAATTTCTCCAAGAGACGTATTTCAAGCAGATGGAACTAACACAAAAGCTTTCAATTCCGTAGTAAGATTAACTGAACCTATCCAAACTACTGGTTTCAATACAGTTGATGTTGTCTTCAATCAATATACAATGCGTTTTAACTCAGACCGTTACTTTATTGATTATAGTACTGATGCTAACTTTACAACTTACGATTCGATTGAATTTAACGTTAAAGGACTTGAATTAGGTGCAAATGATTTGACTCGTGGACAAAAAATTGTAACTCTTCCAGTTGCAAACACAGTTGATCAAACTGCTCTTTATATTCGTTTCCGCTACAAATGTAATAATGTAACAACATTAAATCTTCCTTCAGGATATCGTTGGATAATTGACGAAATTAATGTTTATGACGGACCTGAATATAGAATTAATGTAGTTTCTACAAATCATAATTATGCTGCCTATGGTGTAATTCCTGCAGGAATGCAAATTGATACAATGGACTTTGTTGCTGTTGTTGAAAACACAGGAGGTAACACTCTTTTCAATGCTTCTGCTCAAGAAAGATATCATAATGCAACAGATTATGTTTTCCCTTACAATTTCACAAGTTTCCTTGATTACACAAGCTCATCTCTTATTCCTCAAAACATCACTACAGCAACTTGGAATGATTCTGTAAGAAATTCTGCTGGTACATTAACTGGAGTTGACAAAAGAAGACATGTAGAAATTGAAGCAAGAGGAAGACAATATAATGCAGCTGCTAATTTATATGGTATTTCTTCAGGAATAAAATATCTTGAGTCTCCAGACAGTACAACATATAGAACCCTTCCAATGGAAGATTCAATTTATTACAGAGTTTCTGAAATGCCATCAGTAAATGACCCTATTGGAAAAGCTCGTTGGGCTTCTGACGTTGATGTTTTGATTGAAGGAATGGCTTGGGCTTATGGCCTCCAAGAAGGTTATCTTTCAGATGCAGCTCCAGGTTCTGCTGTTGCTGGTTATGAAGTTTGTAATCGTTTTGTAACTCCTTCTGATCTTGGTACAAGTGTTTTTGCTAAAGGTATTGAATTAGTTCCTGCTGCTGACTCATGCGATGCTGGACTTACAATTCAAGTTTCTTTAAAATATTTAGATTTTTCAGCTGCATCTGTTGATGAATACATCAAGCCGTACGTACTTACTGGAACAACAACTGAAGTTCTTTCTGAAGTTATTACAGTTGATGCTGAAAGTTTAAACAATGGTGTTTTCACTAATGAAGATGCAACAGAATGGACAACAACATACAATTCAATTTATATTCCTTTTATTCAAGAAAATGTTGTTCTTCAACCTGACCAATGGTATTTTGCTTGTTACAAATTATTAGATGATGGTAGATTCTTAGTTGCAAGAGACGATAAAGATTATTTACCAACATTTAAATCTACCGATTGGTATTCAGAAATTGTAGTTACTCCTGGTGAAGAATCAGATGCTTATGCTGCTTGGGGAACTCCTTTCGGAGATTACTACTCAGCCAACAACCAACCAATGATTCGTTTAATGGTTTCTCCAAATCCATTATCAATTAAAGATATTAACAATGTTGCTTCTTTCAATTTGAATGCTTATCCTAATCCAGCTCAAAATGAAACTA
>JAQUTD010000111.1 GCA_028709955.1 Bacteroidales bacterium
TCTTCAAATAAAGATAAATCCCCCAGAAGGTTAAAGGTTTTGCGGTGGTGGGGGGTTATTCCGTGTTGTTTTATGGCTTCTCGGTGTTCTTTTGTTGGGTAGCCTTTGTTTTTTTGCCAGTTATAATCTGGGTATTCTTTTGCTAAGGTTTCCATATATTCATCTCTATAGGTTTTGGCAAGTATTGAAGCTGCTGCAATTGATTGGTATTTTGCATCTCCTTTTACTATGCATTTGTATGGAATATTTAGTTCTGTTTGGAAACGATTACCGTCGATTAGTAGTAGCTCGGGAATGATTTTTAGTTGTTTAGTTGCTCTTGTCATTGCTAAAAAGGATGCCTTTAGTATATTTATTTCATCTATTTCGTTGTTATCAACAAAGCCAACTCCATATTCTAAGGCTTCTTTTTCTATTATTTTTCTGAGTTCTTTTCGTTTCTTTTCGGTTAGTTGTTTGGAATCGTTTATCAATTGGTTATTAAAATCTTTTGGTAATATTACTGCTGCTGCAACAACTGCTCCACAAAGGCATCCTCTGCCTGCTTCGTCGCAGCCACATTCTAATATATCTGGAGATTGAAAATAAGGCAATAACATTTTTATTAATGGTTAGGGGTTAATGGTTAATTTTTGGGCTATTGTTTCATTATAAAAATAAGGGTTTAAGGTATCGCATAGCGATTACACTTTAAACCCTTATTTATTAAAACTTCCCTTTAAGAGGAATTATTTTATATTCTTTATGATGCTTTCAAAGAATAATCTTCCGTCTGTGTTTCCTAATTCTTCGTCTGAGCCTCGTTCAGGGTGAGGCATCATGCCAAAAACATTTCTGGTTTTGTTTGTTATTCCTGCAATGTTTTCAAGTGAACCATTAGGGTTTGATTCAGGGGTGATATTTCCTTTTTCATCGCAATAGCGGAAAAGTATTTGATCGTTATCGTTTAATCTTTTTAAGGTTTCTTCATCTGCAAAGAAACGTCCTTCTCCGTGTGCAATTGGAATTTTGTATGCTTTGTTTATTTGAGCTTCTTTGGTGAAGATTGTATTATTGGTTTGTGGAGTGATGAATTGATTTTTGCAGATAAACTTTTGATTATTATTGTGAAGAAGAGCCCCCTCCAATAACTTAGCCTCTGTTAAAACCTGAAATCCATTACAAATGCCAATAACGTATCCTCCTTTGTTTGCAAATTCAATTACATTATTCATTATTGGTGATAAACGAGCAATTGCTCCTGAGCGAAGATAGTCTCCATAAGAAAACCCTCCTGGAAGAACAACTAAATCGCAACCTTGAAGGTCAGTTGTTTTGTGCCAAAGTTCAACAACTTCTTGCTTCAAAATGTTATGTAGAACGTAAATTATGTCGTGGTCGCAGTTTGAACCAGGGAAAATAACAACTCCAATTTTCATTATCTATAAAATTTAAAATTTGTGCAAATGTACGAAAAAACTATTTATTAGATTATAAATCTTTCAATGATTAGTATAATGAGAGTATTAGTTTAGTGATAATTAGTAAGAAGAGTGCTGAGAATATTATATTTGAGTATATAAGTTTTCTTTTTGTCATAAAGAAATGGTAGAAAAGTAGGGAAAGTGATGGGGCTAAGAAATAGATTAAATAATCTTTGCCAATGCTGTAGAGTGATGGAAGAATGGAAATAAGGAAAAGAATTACTATTACATTTGTTTTCTTTCTGTAGTTTATATTATTATCGGCTTTGCTCGATAGAATATTAAATAATGATGCCAATGAGAGTATTCCTATTGCAATATAGAATACAAAGTCAATTGGATCAATTGTAACAAAAAGGTTGGGAATAAAATTAATATTGTTCAAGAACGAAGTTGTTCTTATTGTAAGTAAGTCGGTAATGAAATAGTATGCTATTAAAATTATAACTGGAGTTAATAATCCAAGTAAACTTATTATCCAATAACGCCATTTATAGAATCGATAGTTTAGAAGAGTAAGCCAAATCCAAACAACAAACAAAATGGAAGGTGTAAATGTTAGAAAGGCTAAAGAAACAAATAGATTTGAGGTAAATATTTCATCTAAACCTTCTAATTTATCGAAAGAACGAAAGAGGAAAAATATTGCAATTAATATAAATGTGTTTATGATAAGTAATGGACTAATTGTCATTAGGGAGTGATTGCTGCTAAGCAATAGTATGTAAATGAAAGCAGGGAAGAATGTTGTTGAAGCAGAAAGTTGGTTGGATGAAAAAATACTGTTAATTAGAAACCCTTGAAAAATAATTAAAACAAATGCGAGAATTGTACTTAATGTTTTAGAGAACGATAATGCATTATATATTACTTTATAGATTGGAGTGTCGAAATTTGTTGCTATTGGCTCAGGGGCTGAAATAAAAGCAGGCATCCATAACAATATTGGAATTATGGATAAAAGAATTATTTGAAGGAAGTAGTTATTCTTAAAAGTTTTTACAAACATTTTTGTGCTTTATGGTGAAATAGTTTTACAAAATTACTCATTATTCATTATCTATGCAATTTTTAATGTGTTTTTAATGATATTTTTATAAGAAATACTAAATCTTGCTATCTTTGCATTAAATATTAAAATAGGATTTACAACTTAAATTATATGTATTCAAGGACAGAATTATTACTTGGAGAAGAGGGCTTGGAGAAGTTAAAAGCTTCACATGTTATGGTGGTTGGATTGGGAGGTGTTGGAGCTTATGCGGCAGAGATGCTGTGTAGGGCTGGAATAGGAAAGATGACAATTGTAGATGGAGATATAATAAATGAATCGAATAGAAATCGGCAACTTATTGCACTTTCATCAACTCAAGGGCAGAAAAAAGCAGAGTGCTTAGGCATAAGACTTAAAGATATTAATGAGAATTTAGAGCTAACTACTATCGACCAATATATTAAGGAAGAAATGATGTTGGAGATATTGAAAGCAGATAAGTATGATTTTATTGTTGATGCAATAGATACTCTTACTCCCAAATTATTTCTTATCCTTCATGCTCTTGAACTAAATATTCCAATTGTTTCCTCTATGGGAAGTGGGGGGAAGCTTGACCCTCTTCAAATAAAAATTGGAGATATTTCTCAGTCCTATAATTGTACTTTGGCAAATATGGTAAGAAAGAAATTACATAGGTTTGGAGTATATACTGGCTTTCCTGTTGTTTATTCTGCAGAAAAAGTTAACCCAGAAGTTGTAAAAGAAGAAATAAGTACAAATAAGAAAAGTGTTGTGGGAACAATTTCCTACCTGCCTCCAATTTTTGGATGTATGTGTGCCTCGGTTGTTATTAGAAAATTAATAGGACTTGAAATATATGCAGAAGTGAAAGATAATCGTTACTATGCTAATAAAAAAGAAAGAAAGGAGATAATATGTCAGAAATGATAGAAATAATATGCAAAAACAACAACTCAAAAATCTTGGTTCCCTTTGGTTCAACGTTAAGTGAGGTTGAGAAATTTTCAGGAGTTAAAACAGATTTCCCAATTTTAGGTGCATACGTTAACAATAAGGTACAAAACCTAAGTTATAAAATATTTATGCCTAAGACTGTTGAATTTATTGATCTTACAAATTCAAACGGAAGAAGGATTTATGCAATGAGTTTAATGTTTGTGATGTATAAGGCAGTCAAAGAAGTTTTTCCTAAGGGAGATTTGAATATTCATCACTCAATGTCTAATGGCTATTACTCTGAAATAAATGATATTGGAGAGTTAGGTAAAAATAAAGTTCAACTCATAAAGGAAAGAATGCAAGAGATAATTGAAAAAGATATTCCTTTTATAACCAAAAATATTCCAACTCAAGAAGCTGTTGATATTTTTAGGAGGGTAGGACTTGAACCAAAAGCTTCCCTTGTTGAAACAACTCATCGTTTGTTTGTTGATTTAGATTATCTCGATGGAACAATTAATCATTTCTACTCACCATTAGTTCCCTCAACATCCTTTCTTAAAGTGTTTGACTTAATTCAATATGACAAAGGAATGCTTCTATTGATGCCAGATAAGATAAATCCATATGAAGTATCCCATAATAGAGATAAGCAAGGCAAAATGTTTACTGTATTCAAAGAATATGAAGATTGGATTAGAATTCTCGGAACTCCGTATGTTAGTGAATTGAATAAGGTTGTTTTGGCAAACGAATACACAAAACTTATTCAGGTTTCGGAGGCATTACACGAAAAAAGGTATTCTCAAATAGCTGACCAAATAAATAAACTAAAAAATGAGATTAAGTTTGTATTTTTAGCAGGACCATCCTCATCAGGCAAAACAACAAGTTGCAGAAGACTTTCAACCCAACTCTCTGTTCTAGGATTTCGTCCAATACAAATATCTTTAGATGATTATTTTTTAGATAGAGAATTCACTCCCAAAAAACCAAATGGGGATTACGATTTTGAATCAATTGATGCCTTAGATATCGAATTGTTCAACAAACAAATGAACGACTTGTTGAATGATAGAGAAGTATGTATTCCTCGATTCAATTTCAAAACAGGGCAAAAAACCTATAACGGGATTACAATAAAACCAGAGGAAAATGTAATTTTTATAATAGAAGGAATACATGCCCTCAATCCAAAACTATCCGAAAAGATAGATAAAAAAAGCAAGTATAATATTTTTGTTTCAGCACTAACTCAAATTTCAATTGATAAACATAATTTAATAAGCAGTAGTGATAATAGGTTAATCAGAAGAATAGTAAGGGATCATAATTATAGGGGATATTCGGCAGTTGACACTCTTTCACGTTGGCAAAGTGTTAGAAGTGGAGAGGAGGAATATATTTTCCCATATCAAGAAAATGCAGATAGTATTTTCAATTCATCACTTCTCTACGAAATTGGAGTTTTAAAAACCTATGCAAAGCCACTTCTAAGTGAAGTTCCCCAAAATGATGTTACTTATGCTGAGGCAAAAAGATTGCTACGATTTCTTTCAAATTTCCAAACCATTGATGATAAATCCATACCTCCAACCTCAATTATGAGGGAATTTTTAGGGGGTTCAAGTTTCGATTATTAAAAGTTTTTTGAACAATAAAACAATTCTTAGAACGTTAATCAACAAAGAGTTTAGGAAGTTACTAACATAAAGATTCAAAAAAAAATTGAATAAAATTTGTCAGCATAGTAAAAATGAAGTAATTTAGCAACTTGAAAATAAGAGAAAAATAGTTTTTAAATATAAAAAAACTTCACAAAATGGAATTAAAGAAATCAGATAAAGCAAATTTAGAAAATAAGAAAGCATTATTTCTTCAAGTAGGTTTGATTATGGCTCTAAGTTTAACAATATTTGCGTTTGAATATAAAAGCTATGACCAATCTGAATCTACCATGGTAGAGAGAGAAGCTGTTCAATCGGTTGAGGAAGTTGTTATGGCAACTCAAGAAGAAACAGCACCTCCACCCCCAGAAGACGTTCCTCAGGCAGAAACAACAGAATTTGAAATTGTAGATGACTCTCAAACAATTGAAAGAGAGTTTAATATTTCAAGTTTTCAACAAACCTCAAATGTTTCCGCAACTGTAGGGAAAATTGAAATCAAAGAAGATGACGAAGAAGTGCAAGAAGAAACAGTTATCTTTACTGTTGTTGAGCAAGAAGCTGCATTCCCAGGAGGAATTCAAAAACTTAATGAATACTTATCAAAATCAATAAAATATCCTCAACAAGCAAAAGAAACAGGAACAAAAGGAAGAGTTATGCTAACCTTTGTTGTTGAAAGAGATGGCTCAATCACCGACATTAAAGTTCTTCGTGATATTGGTTCTGGTTGTGGAGAAGAAGCAAAGAGAGTTGTTAAGGAAATGCCAAAATGGCAACCAGCAAAACAAAGAGGAAAAGCTGTTAGACAACAATTTGTTCTTCCAGTAACCTTCAATCTTCAAGGATAGTAAATATATTCCTTATACATTTACCTCTCCTTTTTTAAATGAAACATCAAGTAGTTAATGCTGCTTGATGTTTTTT
>JAQUTD010000112.1 GCA_028709955.1 Bacteroidales bacterium
TTTTATTAATTTAGATACAACAACTTTTGTTTTAGAATGTCCAGATCAAGTTCAATATAATGCTTATGTTAAGGTTTTATGTGGAAATGGAAACTGGCAAGAAAGTAATGTTATAACCTTTTCTCCTTTGTGTAAGAAAATTACACTTCCATATAGTGAAGATTTCAATATTTATTCATCAACATCTTTTCCTATATGTTGGTACAAAACTTCAAACGTGGAATTGAAAAATACAGAAACATATAATCTAACAACATCATTATATTTGAATAATAATTCTTATTTATCACTCCCTATGTTAGAAGATACAATTTCAACTTCATCTGTAAATTTATCTTTTAGATTTAGGAGAACTTCATCGGGTTCCAAATTAATGATTGGTGTTATGGAGAATCCTAATGATTTATCTACATTTGATACAATAAATATTATCAACGCTCCTTCAGATAATTTATGGCATAGATTTGAAGTAAATTTCAATAGTTATAATGGATTGGGAAGATATATAACTATATTATCCAAATATAATTCTAGAGTGGATGATATTTATGTTGATTATTATACTCCTTGTCCAAATGTGTACGATTTTCGTGCTGATAGTATAACTTATTCAATGGTTAAGCTTATATGGGATACTTTTAATTATCAACAACAAGGATATCAGATTTCATATCTTTTGGAAGGAGATAGTTTGAATAATGAAACGATAATTAACTTTAACGATACAATAATTAATTTTCCATATCAAATCAATGGATTAAATCCTGCATCAAATTATAGAATTGGAATTAGGCAGAATTGTGGTAGTAATTGGGCATATATAAACATAATAACAAAAGGTGCTCCAGCAACTTTACCATATTATTGTGATTTTAGTTCAGTGAATGAAAGAAATGCTTGGGAAATATCTAATGGAAATGCTCCTAATAAATGGTTTATAGGTCAAGCTGTAAATCAATCTCCTATTGAAGGCTATTCTTTATATGTTTCTCAAGATAATGGATTAAATAATACTTATTATTTTGGAGCATTAGTTAGTCAAGGTGCTAGTACTGTAGTTGCTTCTCGATTATTTGAGGTTTCTGGGGCAGGAGGGTATACTTTATCTTTTAATTCAAGAATTGGAGGAGAGATTAATTTTGATTATTTAAAAGTATTTCTTGTTGATGAAGATGTTGTATTTACAGGTTCTTCTACACGACCTGATTTCTCTACTACTTCATATACAGATGGTGTAATTCTTTTTTCAGGAAATAGGTCATATTTTTGTAATCCATCAAATCCAACAACAATAAATAATCATACTATTCAACTTCCATATTTAGGAGCAAATGGGACAATTAAAAAATTAATTTTTGTTTGGACTAATGATGGTAGAGGGGCTCAACCACCAGCCGCAATAGATAATATTTCTATTCTTCCAAATAATTGTGTGGTTTCAGAATTAAATGTATCCAATATTACTCAATCAAGTGCATTAGCATCATGGACAGCCTTTGCAAATGACAGTTCTTGGTATTTATATATTAAAGAAAATGATTCAATTTATTATGATTCAATTCCTGTAATTAATAATCTAAGTTATTCTTTTTCAAACCTATTACCAAATACAAAATATAATGCTTATCTTCGATTAGTTTGCGATTCCACTTTTTTGGAAATAAGTAACATTGTTACTTTTACTACTGATTGTAATTATTTAACACAAATCCCTTTTTATGAAGATTTTGAAACATATAACAGTTCTAACTATATTGACTGCTGGAATAGAATAAATCCATTAAACAATAATACTCCAAGAGTTTATAATGGTGGATATCAAAGTTCTTATAGTTTAGGTTTATACTATCCAAATTCATATCCAAATACAAGCAGTTATGCATTACTTCCTACTTTTGATTCATCCATTCATATTAATGATTTATTTATGAGATTTATGATGCAAGGAGAACAAGAAAATTTAATAGTAGGTATTATGTCTGATGAAAATGATGTGTCAACTTTTGATTCAATAACGACTCTTTCTACAACAGAAACTTCCTGGGTTGAAAAAATAGTATATTTTAATAATTATACTGGGAATGGACATATTATAGCATTTAAAGCAAAAGTACCAAATACTTACTCTTCATATCCTTATATTGATATAGATAATGTATATATAGATAATTATAGTAATTGTTTTACCCCAATTAATCTAAGAGCAACCAATATTACAACTGATAGCGCCGAGTTAAATTGGAACACAATAACAATTCCTGCTCCTAATTGCTGGCTATATTATAAGAAATCTTCTGACATTAGTTTTGATTCAGTTTATGTAACTTCTTTACCTTATCACCTTACAAATTTAGCACCTTCAACTTTTTATAATTTTTATGTTAGATTAGACTGTAATACTCCTACAGATAATAGTGATACAATTACCTTTCATACACAATGTGGAAAAATATCTTCTTTCCCTTACATAGAAAACTTTGATTCTTATTCAAACTTTGGATTAAATTATCCTCTTTGCTGGTCATCAATTAATAACCCAACAATTATTCAAGAAAATTACTCATCATATCCTTCAAGTTTAATGCTTAATAGCAATTGGAATACTCCTCATTATGTAATTACTCCTCAAATTGAAGAAGATATTAATCTTTTAAAAGTTAAATTTAAAATGAAGGATATATATGGTGCAAATGAAAATTTCACTTCTACATTAATTGTTGGTGTTATGAGCAATAAAAATGATACGAATACTTTTGAAGACGTTTTTGAAATTTCATGTAATGATAATATTATGAGAGAATATGAAGTGCTATTTAACTCAACTCTTCTTGCTGGTACTGACAAATACATTGCATTTAAAACTGTAGGAAATCCTTATTATTTTACATTAGATGATATTGAAATAGATTATATCCCACAATGTGCTCAGCCAACTCAAATATCAATAAGTAATGTTGGTTCAAATCATGCAACTATTAATTGGTTGCCTACACATTCTTCAGATACTGCTTGGTATTTATATTATAGAAAGATTGGCACTGCAACAACTGACTCTGTTTATGTTACTTCAATCCCTTATAATCTCATTGGAATATATCAAGCATCAACATATGATGTTTATGTAAAAACTATTTGTGGTAATGGACTTTCAACTGCAAGTCATTTTTCGCAGTTTAGTACTCCTTGTGCTACAATTTCATCAATTCCATTTTTTGAAAATTTTGATACAGTATATTGGATTGAAACTGATATGCTTCCTTGTTGGACGGGATATTCTACAGACCCATATAGAATTCCACAAGTAACTTTTACAAATAATTCTCCTCCAAATGGATTGGATATTCTTGCATTTGATGGTGATTATTCAATTGCTTCAACTCCGCAAATTGATTCAAGTATTAATATTAGTGATTTGAAAGTGAGTTTATCGATTAAAAGACCTTATTATTACATTATTTATTTAACTATTGGAATTATGAGTGATCCAAATGATGGAAGCACTTTTGATTCAATAACATCAGTAGCTGCTACTTATCAAAATATTTGGGAAACTATAAATGTTGATTTTAGTAATTATACAGGCAATGGTCGTTATATTTCATTTAAATGTAATTCTTGTAATTATTATATTGATGATGTCCTAATAGACTATAATCAAAACTATTCACCTCCTTGTCCTGAGCCAAATTCATTGACAATAACTAATACAACTGAAAGTTCTGCTTTCTTTACTTGGAGTCCTGCTGGAGATGAAACATCTTGGGATGTATCATTAGATACATTAGTTAATCATATTAATGTAAATGACACAAATTATCAATTCTCTAATTTATCAGATTCCACACATTACACAGCTTATGTCCGTTCTAATTGTGTATATTCTCATTCTCCATGGGTAGGAGTTGAGTTTACAACTAATCATAAAAGATATTGTCCTTCTCCAATAAACGCTTTAGTAACAAATATTACAGATACTAGTGCTTATTTCTTATGGCAAAAGGGTGATGACGAGGTTCTTTGGGAAGTAACTTTAGATACCACAATAACTCCAATTCAAGTAATAGATACAAACTTTATGTTTGATAATCTAATTGGTGCAACACCTTATATCGCTTATGTTAGAGGAGTAGATTATTCTTATATATCCAATTGGGTTGGGGTTGGCTTTACAACATTGGTAACTATTTTAGAAGGAGAAGTAGAAACTCTTGATGCTAGTTCTATTACAGATTCTTCTGTAATTTTAAATGGATTATTAGTAAGCAATGGTAATGCAACAACAGGAGTTGAAATGGGATTTTTATTAGATAATCAACCTGACATTAATCTTCTATCAGAGGGTGTTGTTAAAATTCCAATAATATATAATAGTACTTTAACCGACTTCCATTATAGACTTGAGAATTTACCGTCAGATTCTTTATTCTATTATACAACTTACTTCGTAAATATTGCAGGAACGGTTTATGGAACAGTAAAAAACTTTACTACACTTTCATTAAATGAAGACATAATTAGTGATGATTTGTCAATAAATATATTTCCTAATCCAACAAATAATAGCTCAGTAATAAGAATAAATAATTTGAATGAAAAGGCTATTATTTCTGTTTATGATTTATATGGTAGGCAGCTAAAAAATTATGATATTGAAGCAAATAAAGAAGAACTAATCTTAGACACCAAGAATTATCCTTCAGGTATTTATTATATTAAACTAACAACAAATAATACTAATAAAACAATTAAACTAATAGTCAATCATTAATTAGAAAATGAATTGCTTTTTTAAAACGCTGTTTCAGGAAATTAAAACGAAGAAAGAATTTACTGAAACGAAGAAAGAAAATTTTAAAACGAAGAAAGAATAAAATAGAACAAGGGAATTGAAAAATAAGTCAATTCCCTTTGTCTTTTATATTAAGAAAAGTGGATTTTGAAATATTAAACCCATTAATTCGTTTAATTAGGAAATGGTTATGAACATGAATTTGACTAAATATTTATTATATATATTGGGGATGGTTCTATCTCTAAATTCTTGTTCATTTAGTCAAACTAAAACTAATATAATTATGAAAGATAATACTGAAATGAAAGAGATATATTTTGCAGGTGGTTGTTTTTGGGGAACGGAACATTTCTTAAAGCTTATTAGAGGAGTGAAAGAAACTCAGGTTGGTTATGCTAATGGAAATTTTGCAAATCCAACCTATAAGGAAGTCTGCTATGGAGACACCGGTTTTGCTGAAACGGTAAAGGTTACTTATAATCCTATAGCTGTTACTTTAGAACTTTTGATTGATTTATTTCTTCAAACCATCGACCCAACAAGTTTAAACAAACAAGGAGGGGATATAGGCACTCAATACAGAACAGGTATATATTATGTAGATGAAAAGGATTTGCCAGTTATTGAAAAGAAAATTGAAGATATCTCAAAAGAATATGATAAGCCTATTGTGGTTGAGGTATTGCCTTTAAAGAATTTTTACGATGCCGAACTCTATCATCAAGATTATTTAGATAAGAACAGAGGAGGCTATTGTCATATTGGGAAAGATTTGTTTGATTTGGCTAAGAAAGCAAACCAATATAAAGAAACTCCAAGCTATAATCCTTTTCAAAAGCCAAGTGATGAGGTTTTGAAGAATAAATTATCAAAAATTCAATATGAGGTAACTCAAGAAAATGCTACAGAACCGCCTTATAAGAATGAGTATTGGGACAATGAAGATGAAGGGATTTATGTTGATATAACAACAGGAGAGCCTCTTTTTACTTCAAAGGATAAGTTTGATTCTGATTGTGGCTGGCCAAGTTTTGCAAAGCCAATTGACTATAATAAAATTGAGGAAGAAGTTGATGACAGTTTTGGGATGATTAGAACAGAGGTAAGAAGCAAGAAAGGCGATTCTCATCTTGGACATTTGTTTAATGATGGACCTAAGGAATTGGGAGGAATGCGATATTG
>JAQUTD010000113.1 GCA_028709955.1 Bacteroidales bacterium
GAAAAACCTTTTAGTGGAATAAATGGTTCCGGGAAACATAATAACTGGTCTCTACAAACAGATACTGGTATTAATCTTTTTGCTCCAGGGAAAAATCCTAAGGGGAATATGCTATTTATTAGTTTTATTGTCAACACCATGATGATGGTTTATAAGAATCAAGACCTCCTTCGAGCTTCAATTATGAGTGCATCAAATTCCTATCGTTTGGGAGCCAATGAAGCTCCTCCACTTATTCTTTCTGTGTTTTTGGGAAAATATATAACTAATATGCTTGATACCTTAGAAAAAAAAGTTGGAGACAAGAAAATGACTCCTGAACAAAAAACAGCTTTAAAGTTAGGTATTGGTCGTATCCCTGAAATATTATTAGATAATACTGATAGAAATCGCACTTCTCCATTCGCATTTACAGGAAACAGGTTTGAGTTTCGGGCTGCAGGCTCTTCTTCAAACTGTGCAGCAGCAATGATAGTTATAAATGCGGCGATGGCCCATCAATTAAATGAATTCAAGAGAGATGTGGATACATTAATAGAAAAGGGAGATGGAAAAGATGAGGCTATATTTAAGGTCTTAAAGAAGATGATTAAGGCTTCGAGGCCAATTCGATTTGAGGGAGATGGTTATTCTTCCGATTGGACAAAGGAGGCAGAAAAAAGAGGTCTGACAAATATTTGTTGTGTGCCTGAGGCTATCTTAAAGTATGAGTCTAAGTCAGCAAAAGAAGTGCTTATTGGAGAAGGTATATTTAATGAAGCAGAACTCAGAAGTAGGGTTGAGGTGGAGTTAGAGAAGTTTGTGAAAAAGATACAAATTGAAAGTAGGGTTTTGGGAGATTTGACAATCAATCATATAGTTCCAACTGCAGTTTTATATCAAAATCGTTTATTGGAAAATATAATTGGCATGAAACAAATATTTGATAAGGAAGAATATGAACATCTTTCTGAGGCGAGAAGAAGTTTAGTTAAGGAAATATCAGAGTATGTTTCTGAAATTAAAGCACAAGTAAAATATATGACAGAAGAAAGGAAAATTGCCAACAGGATAGAAAATATGGAAGAGAAAGCATTCGCATATTCCAACAAGGTTAAGCCCTATCTAGAATCAATAAGAAATTATGTTGATAATTTAGAAATGGAAATAGATAATGAAATTTGGCCTTTGCCAAAATATAGAGAATTATTATTCGCAAAATAACACTTAAATTAAGAGGAAATAAGGGCTTTATGAATAATATAAGACCCTTATTTTGTAGATAAACTCTTTGATAATATAAATTTCCAAAACTTTTTACTCAAACGTTTGAGAGTTTGGAAAATATGATATATCTTTGCATATTATTTTTATGCATAGTTAAATCCATAAAAATCAGACCAAAATTAATTAAAAAAACAAAATAAGGAGGTTTCCAAAGATGACAAAAATCAAATCGTTAGCTGACTTAAAAGCTATGAAGCAAAGTATTCAAGAGAAAATTGATACTAGAGCAAAAGGAAATGCTGAAGGATTAGTTCAAGTTAAAGTTGCTATGGCAACTTGTGGTATTGCTGCAGGTGCTAAACAAGTTATGGACTATATGATGGCTGAAACAGACAAAAGAGGAATGAATGTTGTGTTTACTCAAACTGGATGTATGGGATATTGCCATGCTGAACCAACAATTGAAGTAACTCTTTCTGGCAAAGAACCAATAGTTTTTGGTTTCGTTGACCTTAAAAAAGCAGATGAAATCATTGATAAGTATATCAAAGATGGCGAGCTAGTTGATGGTATTATACCTGTAAACTACGAGACAATTAATAAATAGAACTTAAATAATTCATTCAACTTTTAGGAGGAAAATATATGGCTAAATTCAAAATGCACTTACTGGTTTGTGGAGGTACAGGCTGTAATGCATCAAAGAGCCAAGAGATTGCTGAAAACTTAAAAAGCACTCTTACGGACAAAGGTTTAGGAAATGAGGTTCAGGTTATTCTTACAGGATGTTTTGGCTTTTGCGAAAAAGGTCCTATCGTTAAGATTATGCCGGACAATACATTCTACACAGAGGTTAAACCTGAAGATGTAGCGGACATTATTGAAGAGCACGTAATAAAGGGAAGAAAAGTTACACGTTTACTTTACACCGACCCTGAAAACAAACAACACGTTGCAGACTCAAAACACATGGGATTCTATAAAAAACAATTGCGTATTGCATTACGTAATTGTGGATTCATTGACCCACAAAATATTGAAGAATACGTTGGGGCAGATGGCTATTCTGCTTTAGCTAAATGTTTAGGAGAAATGACTCCTGAACAAGTTATTAATGAAATCAAACTTTCTGGTCTTCGTGGTCGTGGAGGTGGAGGTTTCCCAACAGGATTGAAATGGGAAATAGCTTCAAAGAATCATGCAGATCAAAAATATGTTGTTTGTAATGCTGACGAAGGTGACCCTGGTGCATTTATGGACCGTTCAATTCTTGAAGGAGACCCTCACTCAGTTTTGGAAGCAATGACCATTAATGGTTACGCAATTGGAGCAACTAAAGGTTTAATTTATATTCGTGCTGAATACCCATTAGCTATTAATCGTTTGTTAACTGCAATTGGTCAAGCTCGTGAATATGGTTTATTAGGAAAAGATATTTTAGGTTCAGGATTTGAATTTGATATTGAATTACGCTACGGAGCTGGAGCTTTTGTTTGTGGTGAAGAAACTGCACTTATCCATTCTATGGAAGGACAACGTGGAGAACCAACATTCAAACCACCATTCCCAGCACAATCTGGTTACAACAAAAAACCAACCAACGTAAACAACGTTGAAACATATGCAAATATTCCAATCATCATCAACAAAGGTGCTAATTGGTTTAACAAAATAGGTACTGAAAAATCTAAAGGTACAAAAGTATTTGCTCTTGCAGGTCAAATCAATAATGTAGGTCTTATTGAAGTTCCAATGGGAATAACTTTAAGAGAAATTATCTACGAAATTGGAGGTGGCATAAAAGGAGGAAGAGAATTTAAGGCTGCTCAAACAGGAGGTCCTTCAGGTGGATGTTTAACATCTGCTCACTTAGACACTCCAATTGATTATGATAACCTTATTGCTGCTGGCTCAATGATGGGCTCTGGAGGTATGGTTGTTATGGATGAAACCTCTTGTATGGTTGCAATTGCTAAGTTCTATTTAGAATTTACTGTTGAGGAATCTTGTGGTAAATGTACTCCATGTCGTGTTGGAAATAAACGTCTACACGAAATCTTGGAAAAAATAACAAAGGGTAATGGAACAATGGAAGATTTGGATAATCTTCGTAACCTGTCAAGAGTTATTAAAGACACAGCACTTTGTGGATTAGGACAAACATCACCTAACCCAGTTATTTCAACAATAGAAAACTTCTATGATGAATACGTTGAACACATTAAAGACAAAAAATGTAGAGCAGGTGTATGTAAATCTTTGATGCAATATGTTATTGACCCAGTTCAATGTGTTGGTTGTACTGCTTGTGCAAGAAATTGTCCAGTTAATGCAATTCAAGGAGAAAAGAAAATGACTCATGTTATTAACACAGAACTTTGTATCAAGTGTGGAGCTTGTATTGAGAAATGTAAATTCAATGCAATTAGCATTTGCTAATGATTTGTTTACTATAAAACTGAAAACATAAATGGAAATGATAAATATAACAATAGATAATAAGCCTGTACAAGCTGAGAAAGGACAAACCATTCTAAAAGCAGCTCGTAAAGCAGGCATTGAAATCCCTACTCTATGTTATTACGAATTAGACGGTATTAAACTTGAAAACCGTCCTGGCGGTTGCCGTGTTTGTATTGTAGAGGTAGAAGGTAGAAAAAATTTAGCTCCAGCTTGTGCAACAGAAGTGATGGAGGGAATGGTTATTCACACACATAGTTTAAGAGTTGTTAATTCTCGAAGAACAGTTGTGGAACTAATCCTTTCTGACCACCCTGCTGATTGTTTAGTGTGTCCAAAGAGTGGAAAATGTGAACTTCAAACTCTTGCTCAACGTCTTGGAATTAGAGAAATACCATATCAAGGAGCACAATCAACATACAGAAAAGATATGTCTCCAGCAATTATCCGCGACATTGATAAATGTATAATGTGTCGTCGTTGCGAAACAGTATGTAATGAATGGCAAACAGTAGGAGCATTATCGGCAGTAAACAGAGGTTTTGAAGCAGTTGTTGCACCGGCGTTTGAACAAGACTTAGAAAAGAGTCCATGTACATATTGCGGTCAATGTCTTATGGCATGTCCTGTTGGAGCACTAAGTGAAGTTGACCAAACTCGTCAAGTTATTACTGCAATTTCTGATCCAAAGAAAACTGTTGTTGTTCAAACAGCTCCTGCAGTGCGTGTGGCATTGGGAGAAGAATTTGGAATGGAGCCAGGAACAATTGTAACTGGAAAATTAGCAGCAGCACTTAGAAAAATCGGTTTCGATTATATATTCGACACAGACTTTGCAGCCGATTTAACAATTATGGAAGAAGGTACAGAATTACTAAACCGTATCAGCAGATTTACACAAGGTGATAAAACTGTTAAACTTCCTATCCTAACATCTTGTTGCCCTGGTTGGGTTAATTTCTTTGAAGTTAATTACCCAGATATGCTTGATGTTCCTTCAACAGCAAAATCTCCACAACAAATGTTTGGTGCAGTAGCTAAAAACTATTGGGCAAATCAACTTGGAATTAAACGTGAAGACATGGTTGTAGTTTCAATTATGCCTTGCGTTGCAAAGAAATTTGAATGCCAAAGAGACGAGTTTAAAGTAGATGGTAACCCAGATGTTGACTTTGCATTAACAACTCGTGAATTAGCAGAACTAATCAGACAATTCAATATAGATTTTGAAGCCCTTCCATTAGAAGATTTTGACAAACCACTTGGAGAATCAACAGGAGCAGGAGTTATATTTGGAGCAACCGGAGGAGTTATTGAAGCAGCAACTCGTACAGCCTACGAACTATTCACCGGAAAGAAACTTGAAAAAGTAGATTTCAATGAATTACGTGGATTAGAAGGAGTAAGAAGTGCAACAGTAGATTTCAACGGTACCCCAATCAATATTGGAATTGCACACGGATTATCAAATGCCCGTCAACTTCTTGATGACGTTCGTGCAGGTAAAACTAACTTCCATGCAATTGAAGTTATGGCATGTCCAGGCGGATGTATTGGTGGCGCAGGTCAACCATTCCATCATGGTGACTTTGACATAATTAGAAAACGTCATGCAGCTATTTATCGTGAAGATGCAGGTAAGCCAATTCGTAAATCACACGAAAACCCTTACATACAAGCATTGTATAAAGACTGGTTGGGAGAACCATGTGGCGAAATATCACACCACCTACTTCACACCCACTATTTTGATAAATCAAAACATATAGAAATTGAAGGATAAAAACATACAGCTATGGCAAAAGTAAAGTTATCAGAAGACAAAATAAATAAGATAAAAGGAATTTGCGCTAGCTTTGGAAACAAACCAAGCGAAGCAATCAATGTCCTTCACAAAGTTCAGGGAGAGTTAGGTTATTTACCAGCAGAAGTACAAGAAGTAATAGCACAAGAAATTAATGTTTCAGTTGCACATCTTTACGGAATTGTAACCTTCTACTCTTTCTTCACAATGACCCCAAAAGGAGAATTTCCAATTTCAGTATGCATGGGAACAGCTTGTTATGTTCGTGGTGCAGAAAAAGTGTTGGATGAATTTAAGAGAGAACTAAAAATTGGAGTTGGAGAAACAACCCCAGATGGAAAATTCTCATTAAACTGTCTTCGTTGTGTAGGTGCTTGTGGATTAGCTCCAGTAGTACTTATTGGAGAGAAAGTTTACGGACGTTTAACCCCAGATGGAGTAAAAGATATTATCAACGAATA
>JAQUTD010000114.1 GCA_028709955.1 Bacteroidales bacterium
GCTGCTGTTGCTTCAATACATGTTCTTGCAATATTGTTAAATGGATCTTGTTCTGTTAATGACCAGCCTGATGTTTGAGAGTGAGTTCTTAAAGCAAGTGATTTAGGATTTTTAGGATTAAATTGATTAACAAGTTTTGCCCATATCATTCTTGCTGCTCTCATTTTTGCAATTTCCATAAAATGGTTCATTCCTATTCCCCAGAAGAAAGAAAGACGAGGAGCAAATTGGTCAACACTCATTCCTGCATTTATACCTGCACGTAGATATTCTATACCATCAGCAAGGGTATAAGCCATTTCTATATCACAAGTTGCCCCTGCTTCTTGCATATGGTAACCTGAAATTGATATAGAGTTAAATTTAGGCATATTCTTTGAAGTGAATTCAAATATATCTGCAATTATCTTCATTGATGGTTTTGGTGGATATATATAGGTGTTCCGAACCATAAACTCTTTTAGGATGTCATTTTGAATTGTTCCACTTAGTTTATCCATTGAAACGCCTTGTTCCTCAGCGGCAACAATATAGAATGCTAAAATTGGTAATACTGCACCATTCATTGTCATTGAAACAGACATTTTGTCTAAAGGAATTTGATCAAAAAGAATCTTCATATCCAAGATTGAGTCTACAGCAACCCCTGCTTTTCCAACATCACCAACAACTCTTTCGTGATCTGAATCGTATCCCCTATGTGTTGCAAGGTCAAATGCAACTGAAAGTCCTTTTTGACCTGCTGCTATATTTCTTCTATAAAAGGCGTTAGATTCTTCTGCAGTTGAAAACCCTGCATATTGACGAACTGTCCAAGGTTTCATAACGTACATAGTTGAATATGGTCCACGAAGGAAAGGGGCAACTCCTGCTGCATAGTTGAGGTGTTCCATTCCTTCTAAATCTTGTGGAGTATAAATTGATTTAACAGGAATTTTTTCAGGTGTCACCCAATCTTTTTCTCTATTTTCTAAATTTCTCCATTCATCAGAGCTATTTTTATGAATAGTCTCGAAATCAATGTTTGTGAAGTTAGGTCTCATTTATATTGGTTTTAAATTATAACTAATTAATAGAGTGCAAAATTAAATTATAATACTGAATTAACCAACAAAAAGAGCTTTTTTTCTTAGATTTAAGAAATTATTGTACTTTTGTAGAATAGTCAACTTTAAAAATATAAAAAATATGGAAAATCCAAAAGATTATGGTTTTAACTCACAATTAATACATTACAGTGGTCATGATGATAAATATGGAAGTGCTACAGTTCCCATATATCAAACCTCAACATTTGCTTTCGATAGTGCTGAAGATGGTGCTGCATGTTTTGCTGGAACAAAAGAGGGTTATATTTATACAAGAATAGGTAATCCTACTGTTAAAGCTTTGGAACGTCAAATTGCATTATTAGAACATGGATATGACTCAGTTGCTGTCTCTTCAGGCATGGCTGCTGTGTCAACTGTTTATATGGCATTGTTAAGTGGAGGTGATCATATGATAAGTTCAGCAGCTGTCTATGGACCTTCACGTGTGGTTATGGAGCAACATTTTTCTCGATTTGGAGTTCAATCAAGCTACGTTAATTCTGCAGATGTTGAAAACATCAAAAAAGAAATTCGTCCAAATACAAAGATGATATTTATTGAATCACCTGCCAATCCAACAATGGACATTACAGATATTGCTGCTTGTGCCGAAATTGCTCATTCAATTGGAGCTATTTTAGTTGTAGATAATACTTTTTGTTCCCCTTACCTTCAAAATCCAATTGATATGGGAGCAGACGTTGTTCTTCATTCAATCACAAAATTTATTAATGGACATGCTGATATTGTTGGAGGTGTAATAATTGGAAAAGAAAAAATTATCTACGATAAATTAAGGACAATGATGGTAAATATGGGTTGTAATATGGACCCTCATCAAGCCTATTTGGTTATTCGAGGATTGAAAACTCTTGGGATCAGAGTTGATAGAGCTCAAGAAAATGCTATTGAGGTAGCTAAATTTCTCGAAAATCATCCTAAGATAGAATGGATAAAATATCCTGGGTTAAAATCTTTTGCTCAAAAAGATTTAGTTGAAAAACAAATGAAAGGACCTGGAACAATGATTAGTTTTGGAGTTAAAGGAGGTCTTGAAGCAGGGAAAAAGCTAATGAATAATGTTAAAATGTGCATTTTAGCAGTTTCTTTAGGAGGTATTGAAACATTAATTCAACATCCTGCCTCAATGACACATTCTAAGATGTCACCAAAGGCAAGAGAAGATGCTGGAATTTCTGAAGGTTTAGTTCGATTTTCAGTTGGTATTGAAAATGTTGGTGATATTATTGGAGATTTAAGACAAGCTTTGGAAAAAATCTAATTTTATGCGTAAAATCTGCTTTCTTGCATTTCTACTCATTTTTATCTCTACTATATCTTTTGCTCAAAGAGTTCAAAAGGTTGGTTTGGTATTAAGTGGAGGAGGTGCAAGAGGGCTTGCTCATGTTGGTGCAATTAAGGCACTGGAAGATAATAATATTCCAATCGATTATATTGCTGGTACCTCAGTTGGCGCCATTGTTGGTGCATTATATGCTTCAGGATATACAGTTGAACAAATGATGAGTTTATTTCTTTCTGAAGATTTTCAACGTTGGCTTTCAGGAAAGGTTGATAATAATGCTTCTCTATTTTATAAAGCAACCGACGATAATCCGTCTTTGGTTTCTTTCTCTTTAGATACAAAAGATAAATTTCGCCTACAATTGCCAACTTCCATAGTAAATCCAATTCAAATGGATTATGCATTTATGCAGATATTTGCAGGGGCTTCAGCAATTTCTAAAAATAATTTTGATAGTCTTTTTGTTCCCTTTCTATGCATAACATCAGACATAACTGAAAGTAAAGCTAGTATTCGCAGAAATGGAAATTTAGGTCAGGCCGTTAGAGCCTCAATAACTTATCCGCTTTATTTTGCTCCAATTTACTTAGATGGAAAGTTAATGTTTGATGGAGGTATGTATAATAATTTCCCTTCAAAAGAAATGTATGAAATTTTTAATCCAGATATTATTATTGGGGTTAAAATTTCTGCAAATTATCCTCCTCCAAAGGAAGGTAATCTTGTTTCTTACTTGCAGAGCATTCTTTCAAAAGAAACTGATTATGACATTATTTGTAATAATGGAGTATTAATAGAGCCAGATTTAAAAAGCTTTGGAATATTGGAATTTGACAGAATGCAGGAAACTTATGAAATTGGTTATAAATCTGCTCAAGAAAAAATAGTTAAAATTAGAGATTTCTTAATAGATTCAATTACTCCAAAGGAACTAACTCTAAAAAGAGACAAGTTTAATGATAAAAAACCTCCAATAAATATTAAAAATGTTATTATTGAAGGAGTGAGTCAAAAGCAAAAGAAATATTTTGAAAACTCATTACTGTTAAATCTTCCTGACTCTAATTTTTCAGAAAAGTTAAAACAAAACTATTTTTCACTATGTTTTGATAATAATGTTAAAACCATTCATCCTTCAATTTATTTTAATGATTTCTCTAATTCATATGTTTTGAATCTCAGTTTAAAAACTCAAGAAAATTTAAAAGGAGAAATTGGAGGATGTTTCTCTTCAAACCCAATTTCGCATCTTTATCTTGGTGCAGAATATAATATATTGAAAGGTAATGCTTGGATATTTAAATCCAATGTTTATTTAGGACGTTACTATACATCATTTATGGCAGGTGTTAGAGTAAATTATCCAACACGTATGCCTTTTTTTACTAAAATTGAATTTAATGCTAACATGTGGAGTTACTATAATTTAAAAACTAATTTTTTTGATTTTTCACCACTTAACTATATTGTTCAAAGAGAAAATAATATACAAATTTTTACTGGAATACCTTTAGGAATTAAAGATAAGTTAGTATTTAATATTGGTTATGGAGTAGTTAAGGACGACTACTTTAACATAAAATATTCTACTTTATACGATACAGCAGACAGAACTACCTTTTCACATTTAGCCATAGGACTAACTAGAACATATTCAACGCTTGATAACCCTCAGTTTCCCACCTCAGGGGCTTTTTCAAAAATGCAGATACAATTAGTAAATGGAGTTGAAAATTTTGTTCCAGGTAACACATCTTCATTATCTGAAACAAAAGAAAGTATCCATAATTGGTTTCAATTTAGTTTTAGACATAAATTATATTTCGACGTTGTTAAAAATTTTACTTTTGGTTGGAGTACCGATATTTTCTATTCCTTACAAAATCTTTTTTCTAATTATAACTCCTCGCTTTTAAATGCAGGAATTTATGCTCCTACATTAGAAACTTTTACTCAGTTTATGCCTGAATATAGAGCAAATCAATATTTAGCAACAGGAATTGAAAATATATATAAAGTTAATTTTTTTAGAATGGATGCTTCTTTTCGTATAAATGCTCATCTTTATGCTCCTATAACACAAATTGTAACTTTGGAAAATAATATACCTTCATACTCAGAAGATTTTTTTGGAAAACTATACTTTATTCTAAGTTCATCATTGGTATTTCAAACTCCAATAGGTCCATTAAGTCTTATTGCCAGTTTTCATCAAAGAGATGCTGTTAATTCGAATAATCCTTTCACAATATCAATAAACTATGGTTATATAATGTTTAACAATAAAAATATAGATAGATAATATGATTCAAGTCAAGAATATCTTTAAATCATATAATAACCTAGAAATATTAAAAGGTATTAATATGGGGGTTAAAACTTCAGAAATTGTTTCAATTGTTGGAGCTTCGGGGGCAGGGAAATCAACTCTATTACATATTATAGGAACTTTAGATAAACCCAATATGGGAGAAGTTTGGATTAATGGTGTTGATATTTGTTCACTCAACGAAAAACAATTAGCTGCATTCAGAAATAAGGAAATTGGATTTGTTTATCAATTTCATAATCTATTAGCTGAATTTTCTGCATTAGAAAATGTATGTATACCAGCCTTTATTGCCGGCAAAACTAAGAAAGAAGCTAAGAAAGAAGCTGAAAAATATTTTGAAATACTTCAGTTTAAAGATAGAATGAATCATAAGCCATCAGAGCTTTCAGGAGGAGAACAGCAAAGAGTTGCAATTGTTAGGGCATTAATAAATAATCCATCAATAATTTTAGCAGATGAACCTTCAGGAAACCTTGACAGCCAAAATGCAAAAGAGTTACATAATTTGTTTTTTAAGTTGAGAGAGTACTACAAAAAAACATTTCTTATAGTAACTCATAATGAAGAATTAGCAAAAATGAGTGATAGGGAATTATTGATAAAAGACGGAGTGATTTTAAGTTGATATAATTTATAAATTACATCCTGCTTTATCTTTTTTATAACAAAATAAATAAAATAAATAATATGAAAGAATCGCAATTACTTTATGGTATAAGACCTGTTATAGAGGCGTTAAAAAATGATATAGATATTGAAAAGATTTTTATTCAATCATCACTTAGGGGAGGATTATTACAGGAGTTAAAAGATGCATTGAGGGATAAAAATATAATTGTTCAATATGTTCCAGGCGAAAAACTTGATCGCTTGACAAGAAATAATCATCAAGGAGTTGTAGCTCTTATGCCGATGATTAAATATTTTAATTTTGAAACAATAGCATCAGAATTAATAGATGCATCAGAAAAGGTGTTTATTTTTATGCTTGATAGGGTGACGGATGTAAGAAACCTGGGTGCAATTTGCAGAAGTGCAGAATGTGCAGGAGTTAATACAATTGTTATCCCTCAACATGGCTCAGCTCAAATTAATGAGGATGCAATTAAAACATCTTCAGGGGCTCTACTTAATTTGCCAATATGTAGAGAACCTAACCTAAAAACTACAATAAATGTAGCAAA
>JAQUTD010000115.1 GCA_028709955.1 Bacteroidales bacterium
CTGCAATGGATTTACCTATTGGAGATGTAAAATGTGCATTTTGTGGACAATGTACTGTAGTTTGTCCAACAGGAGCCTTAAGAGAAACTGATTCAACAGAAAAAGTTTGGCAGGCAATAAATAATCCGAATAAAAGAGTTGTTTTCCAAACAGCACCTGCAGTTAGGGTTGCACTTGGAGAAATGTTTGGATATCCAGTTGGCACATCCGTAACGGGAAAAATGGCTGCAGCAATCAGAGCCTTAGGTGTTGACGATGTGTTTGATACTGATTGGGCTGCAGACCTTACCATTATGGAAGAAGGAATGGAGTTTTTGCATAGGGTTACTGATGTTCTTGCGGATAAGAAAGCAACATTACCAATGATAACAAGTTGCTCTCCAGGCTGGATAAAATATATTGAAAGCTATTATCCAGAGCAAATTCCAAATCTTTCAACCTGTAAGTCTCCTCACATGATGTTGGGAGCATTAGCAAAATCATTTTATGCAGAATCGAAAGGATTAGATGCTAAAAAAATGTTTGTTGTTTCGGTTATGCCTTGCACAGCAAAGAAATTTGAATGCACAAGAGCTGAAATGCAAAATGATGGATTGAAAAATGTTGATGAAGTTATTACAACTCGTGAATTAGGTTCAATGATTAAACAAGCAGGAATAGATTTTAATAACCTTCCTGATGAAAAATTTGATGAACCAATGGGATTCTCCACTGGAGCTGCCGATATATTTGGATTAACAGGAGGTGTTATGGAAGCAGCACTTAGAACTGTTTATGCAATACTTATGGGTAAAAATCTCCCTTTTGAAAATCTTCATGTAACACCAATTGTTGGGCTTAATCAAATAAAAGAAGCGACAATAAAATTGGAAGGAGTGCTCCCTCAATATAAACAATTCGAAGGATTAGAAGTCAAGATTGCTGTTACAAGTGGATTGGCAGGAGCAAAAATATTAATTGAACAAATCAAAAACGGAACATCTCCTTATCATTTCATTGAAGTGATGGGTTGTCCAAGTGGTTGTATTTGTGGAGGAGGTCAACCAAGAAGCCATGATCCTGAGCTAAGAAAGAAGCGTATGAGTATTTTATATGCTGAAGACGAAAATAAACACCTTCGTCAATCCCATGAAAACCCTTCTATTCAAAAGTTTTATGATCAATGGGGCTCGCCTGGGTGTTATAAATCTCATGAATATCTCCATACCTATTATGTAGATAGAAGCGGAAAAAATAACTAATTTTTAAGCTCCGTAAATCTTAAAAAGGTTACGGAGCTTTTTATTTAACAATAATACTCTTTAGTTTATGTAATTTTGACTCAATGTTTATGATTTAATTTTTTTTATTGTATTTTTGCATCTTGTAATTTTATATGAATAAAGTTTAAGAGATTATGTCAACCATTGTTTTCTCAATTTTAGTTTTAGTTCTGACGGGAGTAGCTTCTGCCGTTATTCTTTATTTTGTAGCCCAAAAATTTAAAGTTATTGAAGACCCCAGAATAGATACCCTAACAGATATGTTGCCAGGGGCTAATTGTGGGGGATGTGGTTATGCTGGTTGTCGTTCTTTGGCTGAAAATATAATAAATAACAATTCCCTTGACGGGCTTAGGTGTCCTGTTGGTGGAGACAATGTTATGAGTGATATAGCATCCTTTATGGGATTAGAAGCAAGTCAAGCAACACCACAGGTTGCAGTTATTCGCTGTAATGGAGGAAAACTGAATACAACACCAAAGGTTAGATATGAAGGAGTGAAAGATTGCTTATATGCTCATTTAAATATGTCATCTGAAGGAGGTTGCCCAAATGCTTGTTTAGGATTGGGTAGTTGTGTTTCTGTTTGCGCTTTTGATTCAATTAAGATAGATAATACAACAGGATTGCCAATAGTTGATCAAGAAAAATGTGTTGCTTGTGGATTATGTGTAAAAATTTGTCCTCGCAAGGTAATTGAATTGAGAAATAAAGGAATAAAAAATAGAAGAGTATTTGTTAGTTGTGTAAATACTGAAAAAGGTGGCATTTCAAAGAAGAACTGTAATGTTAGCTGTATTGGATGTGGAAAATGTGAAAAGGTTTGTGAGTTTGGAGCAATAAAAATTGAAAATAATCTTGCTTATATAGATTATGATAAATGTAAGCTTTGTCGTAAATGTGTTGTTGAATGTCCAACAGGAGCTATTCACGAGGTTAATTTTCCTCCAAGAAAAGAAAAGGCAAATGTTGAAGTAGAAGCTAGTCAAATAAAATAACAAATCTAAGAAAACAATGAAAACATTCCATAGAGGCGGTACTCATCCAGAAGAAAATAAATTAACTAATGATTGTTCAATTGAAGTTTTTCCATTACCAAAACAAGCAGTTGTTTTTGTTTCTCAACACTTAGGAGCACCTGCAACTTTAGTTGTAGAAAAGGGAGAAAAGGTTAAGGTTGGTCAATTACTTGCTAAGGCAGAACAGTTTATTTGTGCCAATAATCATTCTCCTTATTCCGGAACAATTTCAAAGATTGATTTAGCAATTGACTTTACTGGATATAAAAAAACTGCAATATATATTGATGTTGAAAATGATGAGTGGTTGGAAGGAATTGATACTTCAAATGAAATTGTAAGAGATATAAAACTTGATTCAAAACAAATTGTTGAGAAAATCAAGGAAATGGGGATTGTAGGTTTGGGTGGAGCAGCTTTCCCTACTCATATAAAATATATGCTTCCTGAAGGGAAGAAGGCTGATTATCTAATAATTAATGCTGTTGAATGCGAACCATATCTAACTTCTGACAATAGACTGATGTTGGAAAGTGCTGAGGAAGCTTTAATTGGAATTGAAATATTAAAAAAAGCATTAGGTGTTGAAAAAGCTTTGGTTGGAATTGAAAAAAATAAGCCAAAAGCTATTGAGCAAATGACAAATTTAGCAACTAAATATAAAGGGATAGAGATAGTTCCTTTAAAAACAAAATATCCACAAGGAGCAGAAAAACAACTTATTTATGCCTTAACCAAGCGGGAAGTTCCAAGTGGAAAACTTCCAATTGAGGTTGGTTGTGTTGTAAATAACATTGGAACTGCTCAAGCTGTTTATTATGCTGTTCAAAAGAATAGACCTCTAATCCAAAATATTCTTACCCTAACAGGAAAGAGTGTTAAACAAAGAAAAAATTTATTGGTTAGGGTCGGAACACCAATTCAATCAGTAATTGATTATTGCGGAGGCCTTCCAGAAGATACAGGCAAGGTTATAAGTGGTGGTCCAATGATGGGTAAAGCAATTAGCGACCTATCTGCTCCAACAGTAAAAACCACATCAGCAATTTTAATTATGTCAAATAAAGAATCTTCTCGTAAGGAAGAAACTAATTGTTTGCGTTGTGGAAAATGTGTAACAGTATGTCCTATGGGTCTTCAGCCAATTCATATAGCGCAATTGGCAGAAAATCGACTTTGGGAAGAAACTGAAAAATCATCAGCAATGGATTGCATTGAATGTGGATGTTGCTTATACACTTGCCCAGCAGGAAGACCTTTATTAGATTTGTTACGTTTATCCAAAAACAATATTTCAGAAATCAGACGACAAAGAGCAAAAAGATAATTGAGTAGAAATTTTATGAAACCATTTATTATAGCATTTTTCCTAACTTTAATCTTTTGTTGTTCAAATCTTTTTGCACAACAAGAGGTTAAAGAAACGTATGTTGATAAGGTAAATGATTTCATGATTCTTTATCCTGATGATTGGTCTTTGGAACAAGGTCAAGAAGGAGAAATAACCCTTTATTCTCCATTTGCTGAGGAGATAAATAATGACTTAAATAATGAAGAAGAATTAGATTCTGAATTAGAAAATACTCCGATACTTGAAGAAAAAATACAAATTACTCCAAGTCGCTGGGATGATGGGAGTTTGGAAGAATTTGTTGAGGCAAACTTTTTTTCTGTAGATTGGAGTGAATTATTTAGTGGATTTACAATTGTTAAAGAAGGAAAAGAGAAAATAAATGGAAATGAAGCAATTTGGTTTGTTTCAAAATACAATGTGGGAGAATCCTCAGCAATAAGTTTATTCTATTTTATCAAAATGTTTAATAAGGTTATTTCCTTCACCTCTTTTTGTAAAGAAGAAGATTTTGAATTAGATTATAAAATAAAATATTTAGAAATAATACGTTCAACAATGTCCTATTTAGAGACAGAGAGAGCGAATAAAAACAAATAAAGACTTTTGAATATGGCATTACTAACAGTTTCAGGTTCACCACACATTCAGAGCAAACAAACCACAAACAAAATAATGTGGACCGTTGTTATAGCCCTTTTACCTGCATTTTTGGTAGGAATATACTATTTTGGTTTAGATGCATTAATAGTAACAATTAGTTCAGTAGCTTTTTGTGTATTATTTGAATGGCTTATCCAAAAATATATACTAAAAGTAATACCCACAATAAAAGATGGTTCAGCCGTTATTACAGGTATCTTACTTGCCTTCAATTTGCCTTCAAGTGTTCCAATTTGGATTCTTGCAATTGGAGCTTTAGTCGCAATTGGAGTTGCTAAGATGTCATATGGAGGTTTAGGAAAGAACCCTTTTAATCCAGCACTTGTTGGTAGAGTATTCCTTTTTATTTCTTTCCCAACAAAAATAGCTATGTCAGAATGGCCTTTACCAAAACCATTGTTTGGAGGAGCTTCTTTAACTGATACAGTAACAGGTCCAACTCCTTTATTGGCTTTGAAAAATGGTCAAGAATTAGATTTGTGGAATATGTTTATAGGTCATACTGGAGGCTCTTTAGGAGAAATATCAGCCATTGCATTAATTATTGGAGGATTATTTTTATTATTTAGAAAAGTTATTACTTGGCATATACCCATTTCATTTCTAAGCTCAGCTGCAATATTTGCTCTAATTCTTTGGCTAATTGATCCTCAACAATACATAAGCCCAGCTTATCAACTATTGGCAGGGGGGATGATGTTGGGAGCAATATTTATGGCAACAGATATGGTAACTTCTCCAATAACCTATAAAGGTCAACTAATTTTTGGATTTGGTTGTGGCGTATTAACAATAATATTTCGTAGTTTTGGTCCAATGCCTGAGGGAGTATCATTTGCAATTTTAATTATGAATGCAGTTACTCCACTTATTGACAAGGCATTCAAACCTAAACGTTTTGGCTATTAAGCCTAATTTATTAAAAGAATAAAATATTATGGCAAAATTAGAATCATCATTAAAAAATATGGTATTATCTTTAAGTGTAATAACCTTTATTGCATCTGGCCTTTTGGCCTCAAGTTATACATTAACAAAAGAGCCAATTGCCAAAGCTCAAAAAGATAAACAATCCAACGCCATAAAAGAAGTGTTGCCAAACAAACAAGCAATAGTTGGGGAGAAAGTTGAGATTAGGCTTCAAGGTAAAGAAATTCCATTTGTAATTTACCCTTCTTTCTTAAATGAAGAATTTGTTGGAGCTGCAATTCAGACATATTCTAATGATGGATATTCAGGGAAGATTGAAATAATGGTTGGAATTGACAAAGAAGGTACAATTTCAAATTATACTATATTAACCTCAAACGAAACCCCTGGCTTAGGCTCAAAAGCGAGCCAATGGTTTAAAACATCAAAAAATGACCAAGATATAAGAGGAAAAAATCCTGGGAAAGTTAATTTTACTGTTAAGAAAGACGGAGGAGATATTGACGCAATAACTGCTTCAACAATATCTTCGAGAGCCTTTCTTGCTTCAATAAGAGATGCCTTTGAAGCGTTTAAAAAATATCAAGAACAAAACAAATCCAAATAAACTATGAATAAGTTAAAAATAATATTAAATGGTATATTAAAGGAAAACCCTGTATTCGTCCTTTTA
>JAQUTD010000116.1 GCA_028709955.1 Bacteroidales bacterium
ATATTATTTGCGAAGGAAAGGTTTATCAGGCAGTAGCTAAATTAGCAAAAACAGAAAAACCAGACCTAATTGTTATTGGATCTCATGGTAAAGGCGGATTTGATGAAAAATATGCAGGACAAAATACCTTCAAAATTGTAGTTGAATGCAATACACCCGTTCTAATAATTAGAGAAACATTTAATTTTGATAAACATCTTGAGAAAATTGTTCTCCCTATTGATTCTTCAAGAGATACTCGTCAAAAAGTGCCTTGGACAATAGAGTTTGCAAAAATGTTCCCTCAATCTCATATATGTGTTCTTGGTGTTCAAACAACAAACGTAAAAACAGTTAGAAATGAAGTTAGAGGATATGTAAATAGTGTTGAAACTTTCTTAACCAAACATAATTTACCATACACAACCGAATATTTAGATGCCGAAAATATAACCACATCAACAATTGAATATGCAAAAAGTATCAATGCCGACCTGATTGTAGTTATGTCAGAACAAGAAAAAACTATTTCAAATATGCTTTTCTTAGGTCCATATTCACAACAAATGATTAACCTTTCTCCTTTTCCTGTTCTAATTGTCCCAGTTGTTCAGCTTCACGGAGCAGCTAAATAAAAAACAGTAACAAGAAATAATGAAAAGACCTACACTATTAATAATATTTTTATTAATGGGAGCATTCCCATTAAAGGCTCAAGTTGAAATTATTGCAGACGGAAGACTCCAAACGCTATTAGAACAACATATAACCTTCAATGAAATTGCCAGAACAACACCTGGTTTTCGAATTAAAGTAGGTGTTTTTACAGGAGCAGGCTCAAAGAAGAATGCCTTTGAATTAAGAGATGAAATATCTAATAACTTCCCAGACTTAAGAGCTTATGTTTTTTTTGAAGAACCAAATTTTACCGTAAAATGTGGTGATTACACTTCAAAACTAAATGCATATGGAACATACCTACAATTGAAGGCACTATATCCTTCTTCCCTAATTATTAGAGATTATGTAAATTTTCCAGTACTTTCAAAGGACGACCTAATTGTTCCTGAATACTATGAAGAAGAAACAGAATAAAAACAAAAATTAAGAATAGAAATGAATACTATCAAAAACTACATTGCAGAAAACAAAGAAAGATTTTTAAATGAACTTTTCGAATTAATAAGAATTCCTTCAATATCATCAATTGAAGCCAATAAACCCGATATGCTACGTTGTGCTAACCAATGGAGGAAATTTATACTCGAAGCAGGTGCAGATAAGTGTGAGGTAATGGAATCTCAAGGAAACCCTGTTGTTTATGCAGAAAAGATAATTGACCCTAAGCTAAAAACTGTAATGATATATGGTCATTATGATGTTATGCCAGTTGATCCATTAGAGCTTTGGGATACAAAACCATTTGAACCAATAATAAAAGATGGAAAAATTTGGGCAAGAGGAGCTGATGACGACAAGGGGCAATCCTTTATGCACGCAAAAGCATTTGAATATTTGGTTAAAACCAATCAGTTGCCATGCAACGTTAAGTTTATGCTTGAAGGAGAAGAAGAAATTGGATCACCTTCTCTCTATCCTTTCTGTGAAGAACATAAAGAACTTCTTAAAGCAGATATAATACTTGTTTCGGATACAGGTATGATATCTCCCACCACCCCCTCAATAACAACAGGACTAAGAGGCTTGGGATATGTTGAAGTCAAAGTAACTGGCCCAAATAGAGATTTACACTCAGGGTTATATGGCGGAGCAGTTGCAAACCCAATCAATATTCTTTGTGAAATGATTACAAAACTATCCGATTCAAACAATCATATAACAGTTCCAGGTTTTTATGATGAAGTTCTTTTTGTTTCCGATAAGGAAAGAGCATTAATGGCAGAAGCTCCTTACAATGAAGCCCAATATAAAAAAGAATTAAACATAGATGAATTGCATGGAGAAAAAGGCTACACAACAATAGAAAGAACAGGAATTCGTCCGTCATTAGATGTTTGTGGAATATGGGGAGGATACCAGGGAGAAGGAGCGAAAACAGTAATCCCATCAACAGCACATGCCAAAATTTCATTCCGTTTAGTTCCCGACCAAGATTATAATATTATAACAGAACGTTTTAAAAAATATTTTGAAAGTCTTGCTCCAGAAAGTGTTAAGGTTGAAGTAACCCCACTTCACGGAGGATATGCCTACGTATCCCCAATTGATATGCCAGCCTATAAGGCAGCAGATAAAGCTTATGAAAGAACTTATGGAAAGAAACCAGTTCCAACAAGAAGTGGTGGTTCAATTCCAATTGTAGCAGGCTTTGAAAGGATACTTGGAATCAAATCAATACTTATGGGCTTTGGGCTATCAACAGATGCAATACATTCTCCAAACGAAAACTACCCATTAGAACAATTCTTTAACGGAATAGAAACAATAACATATTTCTACGAAGAATTTTCTAAAGAATGAGCCTAAATTTCATTTAATAATTATATAAATGCAGGAGCCCTAAAAAGCATCTGCATTTTTTTATCTAAATTATAATTTACAAGATGAAATTATTGTAGAATTATTTGGATTTTTTTATTTTTTTATGTATCTTTGTCCTTTAAATGATTGATAACTAAAATAAAATTAATAAATATAATCAGAATAATTTATGAAAACAATAATTTTAAACCTCAAGCAAATTCCAGTTGTCATAATTATAATTGCAGTTTTAGGACTTTGCACTTTTTCTGCTTGCCATCCAAGAGATGAATATTCAAATTCCAAACTCCTTATGCTTAAAGTTGATTACCTAACAAACAATTTTGAAGGAGGGAAAGAAACACTATTTACAATCCCAACATCTACATTCACAATAACAACCCAATACGATTCCCCTGGTGATTTTGGGAACATAAGATTAATATATCAGGAATTAAATGAAATTATATTTGATGGTTCAATAATTTGGATGGGAACAGGAGAAATTCATATACCACAAAATATATTGGCTGCAAATCAATTTAATCATGTCCTAACATCAGATTACGTATATCCAAGAGGAGGCTTTGAGAATGTATTTAACCCAAACGAACAAGAATATGATTACTCTCAAATATGGAGTTCGGTTCAAGGATTGGTGAAAGTAAGAGAATACTTAAGTTCTAATCCAAATGCTTCAGTGAAACTATTCCTCTACACACCAAGTGTAGGAATAGGAAACCCAGCAGATTGGGATTGGATAATTTTCATAAAAAACTAATTAAAAATCTAAAGGAATTGACAATCCAACTCTTTCCTTAAATTGCAAATTCACACTAAAATCATAGTTATATACTACTTGGAAATTAACAAAAGCCGACAAGTATTTATTTACTTTCATAGTTACATAGGTTTCAAAATTTATATCAGTGTTTGTAAGGAAAGGAGCTTTGTTGTAGTCGTTGAAAAATTCCAATTTCGATAAAACATTAACATTCTTAAAGACTTCCTTTTCAAAGAATATTTTTATATAGGAACCAAATGCAAAATCAATTTGTTTATCTTCTGTTAATCCATAATTCCCTTTTTTAGCTAAGCCTTTATTTGCAATAAAGGTTGTTCTGCCTGTTATTGGAGAAATAAGCACTGAAATATATGGTCGTGGTTTATATTCTAAACCTATTGAAGTTGTTAAATAGGCTGGAGCGAAAAAAGAAGATACTAAAATTGTATCATTTTTAAATCCATCATCAAATTGTGATTTAAAGTTGACAAGAGCAGAATAATTCCAACCATCAAAGGCTTTATAACCTATAATTGAGTTTAATTCAATCTTGTCTTCATTTTTTCTGAATATATTCCCATCGTCAAAAATCCCTTTTCCATTATTATCTTGACGCATTTTTCCATATCCAAGTTCAACTGAGTTATCCCATTTTAGTTTCTTTTTGTGGTAGTTGTAGAAGCCCTTGTAGAAAACAGAAAAAGCAAATGAACTAACTCCACCTGCTTCCCAGTTGTCAAACATATTCTGTTCTGTATTTAATGTAAGGTTGTTTTTAATATACCATCTTGAAGGCTTTGTTGTGGTGTCGCTAACAATTTTTGAGGCTTTTGAGGCTGCATCATTAGCTGCGTTAACGGCATTCTTCTTAATATCATCTTGCGAAAACAAAATAGTTGAAGAGCAAAATACCATTACTACTAAAATAAATAATCTTTTCATATTTCATATTTTTTGTTATTAATTCATTGCTTTAAAGAAAAACTTATTTAAATCTGCTAACGATTTGTATGCATCAATAACATAATTAATAAAATCTTTGTCTTGGGCTTTTTCTATTGAACAAAAATGTGATGGAGTAAAATTCTTATTTTTTAATATTTCAATATCAGGCCAATCTTTTGGGAAACCTTTTGGAGCTGTTTTTAACCTGTCTTCCGAATTAATTGTGTCGAAGTATTTCTTAAAATGTTTATGGTTTATTATAGATTTAAACTCATCAATATTATAGAATATTTCGTCTCTTATTTTTTTTAAATTATCTTTTTCAGGGCTATAAACACCACCAGAAATCATGCAATAATCTTTTTCTAAATGCAAATAATAGCATGGCAAGACATTAGCTTTGGAGTTTCCGTTAAAAATTACTGATGAAATATAGGTTTTGAGAGGTGATTTATCCTTAGAAAATCTAATATCCCTATGCTGTTTATACATGGTTTGTTTGGCATCATAGAGCCCAACGTTTTCATCAAATCCTCTAACCTCAGGAATTAAAATATTGGCAAAGTTTTCCATTTCCTTTCTTGCAAAATTAATCCTTTCTTTGTTTTGATGATACCAAGGACTATTGTTGTTTTGACTAATATCGCTCAAACACTGAAAAAATTCCTTTGAAAAACATGTACTCATATACCTACTATTTATTTTTAACCAACATAAAAGTTTCTATTGCAAGACAAATAAAAAGCAAAAATAATAAAATTGTTGTAAATGGAATAATGTTTTGAGATTTTTTAAAATAACTGCTTATTAATTGTTGCTTGGTTTGAAGAACACTAAAGTGTTTCAATATACTCTTAGATAGTTGTTCATCAATTTCCTTTGGTTCCAAAAAGTTAAGATTTGATTCCATTCTTCCATAATTGAGCGATATTCCCCCATAAATATTTTGTTTTTCGACAATATTATAATTCCCAGCCTTGTTGGTTTGGTTATGAATGTCTATGCTGAATTTTTGATTATCCTTAATTAGTTCTGGAATAAATGAAATTGAATTGTCAGATGAAACAACATTAAGAATAGTTGCTTGATTAATATCTTTAATTTTTGAAATATCTATTGGCTTGCTATCGGTTAGGAAATGAAATGGCTTAGAAACAAACTGGCTAAATAGAGCCATATTCCATATTGTTGGAACAAACAATGCCTGACTAACAAAGTCAGTAAAGTCCTCCGTTAAATTTGTGGCTAAGATATATATTTTACTATTCGCTTTCTGGCTAACTAATAAGAAGTCCTCCTGGTTTTGAAATTTCATTATTGATTCTCTTGGTGTTTTTGTTGACCAAGATAATCTATAATACTTTTTTACTGAGGGCATCTCCATATTATCAACCTGTGAACTAAACACTCCTTTATAGAGTTTGTTTTGTTGATTAATGATAGATACTTTATTCTCATTCATTACTAACTCAGAATAATAAGGGAGGTTTAGTGCTTTCATGGAAGACTCAAATGAAGATAGATTCATTGTTTGGGAAGGGATAATAAAAACAGAGCCTCCATTTTCACAAAATCTGCTTAATTCGGAGGCTAAACCACTTGAAAACTCAGTAAGAGCGTTTAAAATAATTAGAGAATACTTCCCAAAATCATTAAAATCTATTGACTTCTCTTGCATATTGGTTAAAGTTATCTCATTCT
>JAQUTD010000117.1 GCA_028709955.1 Bacteroidales bacterium
TTATAGGAAAACTCCTGAGGTTTTAGAATTATTGGTTGTGGCTGAATTGCATTATTGGCATGGAGTTGATAGGGCTATTAGCGGGATTAATGAATATGTGAAGTTAAATCCTAAGCAAAGAGTTCATTTGAATATAGTAGGTAAGCCTGAGAGGGCATCAGGTTTTGCTTTAAAACAACAGGTTGAGGAATTAGGTTTGAATGAATATATTAGTTTTCTTGGACCTCTTTCAGGAGAGGAATTGGATAAGGTTTTTGAAAAAACAGATTTTGGGATAGGAAGCCTTGCAAGACATAGAAGTAATATTACAAAGATAAAGACACTTAAGAATAGAGAATATGCAGCAAGAGGCTTAGGTTTTGTTTATTCTGAAATTGATGAGGATTTCGAAGAAATGCCATATATTATTAAAGCCCCTTCTGATGAGACTCCTTTAAATATTAACTCAATTGTTGAGTTTTATAAAAATCATAACCTCAATCCAATTGATATTCGTAAGACAATTGAACCAAATCTTTCATGGAAGAACCAAATGCAAAAGGTTATTTTTAGTATCTTTGCCACTTAATTTTTATAATATATGAATTTACTATCTGTTGTTTGGGATGTTTCTCCTGTTATTTTTAATATTGGAAGTATATCAATTCGTTGGTATGGGGTCTTATTTGCTTTAGCGTTTGTTATAAGTTATTTGTTGCTAAAGAAGATGTTTGAAAAAGAAAATGTTTCGGTGTATTTTCTGGACAAAATGACTATTTATATGTTTATTGGTTTATTAGCTGGGTTAAGATTAGGACATTGTTTGTTCTATGAATTCTCCTACTATATCAATAATCCAATAGAGATGCTTCTTCCAATAAAAAATACTGCTGAGGGCTGGAAATTTATTGGTTATCAAGGCTTAGCCTCACATGGAGGCGCAATAGGTCTTCTTGTTGCTACATTTTTCTTTTGTCGTAACACCAAACTTCCTTATCTATGGGTAATAGATAGATTAGTAATTATTGTTGGCTTTGCAGGAGCAGCAGTTAGAATAGGAAATCTTATGAATTCGGAAATTTATGGATTTGCTACTAATCTTCCATGGGGATTTATATTTGTGAGGGATGGACAAACAGTGCCAATGCACCCAACTCAAATTTATGAAGCTCTATCCTATATTGCCTTAGGAACTTTCTTGTTTTTCTATTTTATGAAAAAGAAAACTCCTCCTCGTCAAGGATTTATTTTTGGAATATTTCTAATAGTGCTATTTGTAGCTCGCTTCTTTATTGAATTTCTTAAAAATAGTCAAGAGAGTTGGGAAGATTCAATGACATTAAATATGGGTCAATGGTTAAGTGTGCCATTTATTATTGCAGGAATAATTATTTTGTTTTTATCGTTTAAATATCAATTGGGAAACAAGTTAGATATATCGAAATTAGTTAAAACAGAAGAAAAGAAAAAGAAATGAAAAAACTTATATTAGTACGTCACGGAGAAAGTGAGTGGAATAGATTAAACCTATTTACAGGATGGACAGATGTTGATTTGTCAGAAAAAGGTATGGAAGAAGCTTTTGAGGCAGGAAAAGCCTTAAAAGAAAATGGATTTGAACCTCAAATATGTTTTACTTCCTATCTAAAGAGAGCCATAAAGACTTTAAATAATATTCTTGATGCAATGGATATGGATTATCTCCCCGTTGAAAAGTCATGGAGACTTAATGAAAAACATTATGGAGCCCTTCAAGGATTAAATAAAAAAGAGACTGTTGATAAATATGGAGAAGATCAAGTTTTATATTGGAGAAGAGGGTTTGATGTTCAATCTCCAATTCTTGAAGAAAACGACAAACGTTCCCCAATTTATGATTTAAGATATAAAGATGTAGATAAAAAAGATTTACCTCTAACAGAATCTCTTCAAGATTGTATTGATCGTTTAATGCCTTACTTCAATGATAATATATTAAAAGCTTTTGAAACACACGACCAAATTTTAGTAGTTGCTCATGGAAATTCTTTAAGAGGGATTGTTAAAACATTAAAGCAAATGAGTGCTGATGAAATAGTTGCTTTTAATATTCCAACAGGAATTCCATATGTTTTTTACTTAAATGAGAAATTAGAAATGGTTAAAGATGAGTTTATTGGCGACCCTGAAACAATAAAAAAACTAATGGAAGCCGTAGCTAATCAAGGCAAGAAATAAAATATATATATCCCAAAAATTAATAGTAGCAAAATTATTATAGATTAATTTTTGCTACTATTAATTATTTGAGTATTTTTGCAAACATAAATGTGGAAAGATTTGAATTGATTGCAACCACAAAAAAAAATGCTAAACCATTTTTGATTACATCAATTCTTTTTCCCATTTTGTTAATTTGTTTATCTATTAATTATTAAAAACAAAACAAAATGGCTTATTTTTTTACCTCTGAATCAGTTTCAGAAGGACATCCCGACAAAGTATCGGATCAAATTTCAGACGCACTCTTAGATGAATTCTTGCGTCAAGACCCTAATTCAAAAGTAGCATGCGAAACCTTAGTTACAACTGGACTGGTTGTGCTTAGTGGTGAAGTAAAATGTAATGGATATATCGACGTACAAGAAACCGCAAGAAAAGTAATTCGCAACATTGGTTACACAAAAGGTGAATATATGTTTGAGGGCAATTCTTGTGGAGTTATCTCAACAATTCACGAACAATCAGGGGATATAAATCAAGGAGTTGAAAGAGCAAATCCAGAAGAGCAAGGTGCTGGAGACCAAGGAATGATGTTTGGTTATGCTTGTAGTGAAACCGAAGATTATATGCCTTTATCTTTAATTCTGTCGCATCAATTGGTTTTTGAATTAGCTAAAATCAGGAGAGAAGGAAAGTATATGCAATATCTTCGTCCTGACAGCAAATCCCAAGTAACAATTGAGTTTGATGACAATAATAAACCAATTTCAATCAACACAATTGTTGTTTCAACCCAACATGATGATTTTGATGAAGAAAAAAAGATGTTAGCTCAAATTCATAAGGATGTTAAAGAAATTCTTATACCACGAGTTATAGCAATTCAACAACGTCAAGATGTTAAAGACCTATTTAACAATGATTATATCCTTCATGTTAACCCAACAGGAAAATTTGTTATTGGAGGTCCTCATGGAGATACAGGATTAACAGGAAGAAAAATTATTGTTGATACTTATGGAGGAAGGGGAGCTCATGGAGGAGGAGCATTTTCAGGAAAAGATTCATCAAAAGTTGATAGGAGTGCTGCTTATGCAGTTAGACATATTGCCAAGAATATGGTGGCAGCTGGATTATGTTCAGAAGTTCTTGTTCAAGTAGCATATGCAATTGGAGTAGCAAAACCAGTAGGATTGTATGTTAACACCTATGGCACTGCAAAAGTGAAAGATGAAAACGGAGAAATTATGCATGATGGATTAATTGCTAAAAATATTAATGAAATCTTTGATTTACGTCCATATTCCATAATCCAACGTTTTGGTTTGAAGAACCCTATATTCGCCGAAACAGCAAAATATGGTCACTTCGGAAGAACTCCATACAATGAAATGGTGAAAGTTTTTGAAAATGGAGTAGAAATTGAAAAAGAAGTTGGATTCTACACATGGGAAAAATTGGATTATGTTGAAACAATTAAAAAGAAATTTAATCTCTAAAAACATAATAGTTACAATCAGGGAGTATAGATTTTATGCTCCCTTTTTTGTTTGTGTTATTTCCAAATTTCAAAAAGTATTTAAAATATATCAAACATTCTGAGATATTATTTCTTATCTTTGTGGGTTGAAAGTTTTTAATTTTCAAGAATATGATTATAAGAATACTAAATATAATAAGGTTCTGTTTTCTTAATGCCGTAGTGTTTCTATGTATAAATATTAATGTTTACGCAGAAGATTTTTTTGCCATTAATAAAGGCGATACCATATTCTATAATATCACATCAAACGCTCATCCCTACACAGTTGAAGTTAGTTTCAAAGGAAAGAAGTATGATTTGTTCAATCAATATAAGGGTTCTATCTCTATTCCTCAAGATGTAACATATAATAATATAAAATATATAGTTGTTGCAATTGGAGAGTCAGCCTTTCGGGATTGTTTTATGTTAGAAGAGGTTTCGTTACCCCAAACCATAAAATCAATTAATCAGTCGGCATTTGATGCATGTAATAGTTTAAAGTCCATTTCAATTCCCAATTCTGTAACAAATATAAGCAGTTATGCATTTTACTCTTGTAGAAGTTTGAAAAATGTAAAACTATCCAATTCAATTTCCATTATAGGTATATCTGTTTTTGAAGATTGTTCTTCACTTAGTTCAATTGAAATACCCAACTCAGTTGTTTCAATTGAAAACTCTGCTTTTAGGGGATGCGTAAGTCTTGAGAAAATAGTTTTCCCAAAATCAGTTGTTTCAATAAGAGAGTCGGCTTTTAGAAATTGCATAAAACTTAGTTCTGTCCATTTATCCAATTCAATCATCTCAATAGGAAATAATGCTTTTAGAAATTGTGAATCTCTTTATTCTATTTCTTTTCCCAACAATATTACCCATATTGGACTCTTTGCCTTTGAAAACTGTAAATCCATAAATTCAATCTCTTGCCAATCACAAAAACCCCCAAGAATTTATTCCACAACCTTCTATGGAGTCGATACAAATATTCCTGTAAAAGTTCCCTGTGGCTCAAACTCCCTCTATAATAAAGCTATTTATTGGACAGAGTTTTCAAACATAAACATTAACGACACAACAATCATTAAAGAAGAAATTTGTCAAGGAAAAACATATAATCTCAATGGATTTAATGCCTCTAATGAGGGTAATCATATCAAAAAACTTAATACAAAAAATGGATGTGATAGCATTATCCTTTTAAACCTTCAAATCAATCCAAACTCCATAACAAATCTATTATGTGAAATTTGTGAGGGAGAAACCTATGATTATTTTGGATTTAACTTAAACAAACCAGGACTTTATTCTCAAAGGCATAAAACCATTAAGGGCTGTGACAGTATTATTAATCTTGAACTAATAATTAATAAGCCACAAAAAACACTATTTGAAGCAGAAGTTTGTGAAAATGAAACCTATAATGAAAATGGTTTTAAAACCAATCAACAAGGGATTTATACTCAAGAACTCAAAACTCATAAGGGATGTGATAGCATTGTTGAGTTAAGATTAAGGATAATTCCAAATCTAATCCCCAAAAACCTTACCTTAAATCTATTACCCCAAAACATAGAATTAAGTTGGAAAGGAAATGGTAAAAGTTATGATATATTTAGAAATGGTGGATATGTTGCAACGGTAAAAGAGCCATATTTTAAAGAAAATTACATTCCAAACAACAAAACCTACTGCTATAAAGTTAAATCTTCCAATCAAAACTGCAAAAGCCAATTCAGTTATGTTGATTGCAGGTGTTGTGTTGCTGAGAATTCCTCCTTAGAAGATGAGTGTTCAATTCAACTACATTATAAATCGCAGGTTGGAAAAATAGAATTAGAATTTGCTGAAATTGAAAGGAAAACAGAAATATTTGTATATGATAATTTTGCGAAATTATTAAACAAATATACTCTTTTCCCAAGCCATAATAAAATAAGCTTAGATGTAAGCAAATTTATCTTTGGAATATACCATATAAACATACAAGATATATTTCACTCTCAAAGCATTTACTTTCTTTTTGATCCTGTTGAAGGTATAAAGGAAATAGATGATATTCAGTAACTAAACCTGAATATACTTTATTAATAATTATCAAAACCTTATCTACAACTAATTAAACTTCCTTTACAAGTCGCAACATGCCCATCTCACGCTTGGTCACAT
>JAQUTD010000012.1 GCA_028709955.1 Bacteroidales bacterium
CAAATGTATAAAAATTATTCTAAATATATGATTTTATATTCAGTTTATTTATAAGCATGTTTATTTTCCACTTGTAATTATTTATATTATTTGTACTTTTGCAAATTGCTATTGATATTAGAATTATAAATATAATGGATACACAAAAATATAATTTAAGAGGGGTTTCGGCTTCTAAGGAAGATGTTCACAATGCTATTAAAAACATTGATAAGGGGTTATTTCCTAAGGCATTTTGTAAGGTTGTTGAAGATAGTTTAACTAATGACAAGGATTATTGTATGGTTATGCATGCTGATGGGGCTGGGACCAAATCTTCATTAGCTTATATGTATTGGAAAGAAACTGGAGATTTAAGTGTTTGGAAGGGTATAGCTATTGATGCTATTGTTATGAATCTTGATGATTTACTTTGTGTTGGTATAACTGATAATATTCTTCTTTCTTCAACAATTGGAAGAAACAAAAACCTTATTCCTGGCGAAGTTATTTCTGCTGTTATTAATGGAACTGAAGAGTTTCTTGCCCAAATGAGAGAATTAGGTGTTGGAATTTATTCAACTGGTGGTGAAACGGCTGATGTGGGCGACTTAGTTAGAACAATAATTGTTGATAGCACCGTTACTGCAAGAGCAAAGAGAAGTGAGATTATTTCAAATCATAATATTAAGGCAGGAAATGTAATTGTTGGTTTGGCTTCTTTTGGTCAAGCTACCTATGAAACTTCTTATAACGGTGGAATGGGAAGCAATGGCTTAACTTCTGCTCGTCATGATGTGTTTTCAAAAGAATTAGCTAAGAAATATCCTGAAAGCTATGATAATTCTCTTAGTGATGAGGTTGTTTATTGTGGAGGAATGAGTTTAACATCTCCAACTGAAGTGGAAGGAATTGATGCAGGAAAGATGGTTTTATCTCCAACAAGAACTTATGCTCCTATTATTAAAAAGATATTGGAGTCTTATCGTTCTAAGATTAATGGATTGGTTCATTGTAGTGGTGGTGCTCAAACAAAGGTGCTTCACTTTGTTGATGATGTTCATGTTATAAAAGATAATCTATTTCCAATTCCTCCTTTATTTAAGATGATACAAAACCAATCACACACTGATTGGCAAGAAATGTATAAGGTCTTTAATATGGGTCATAGAATGGAAGTTTATACTGATGAAGAAACTGCAAAAGAAGTGATTTCCATAAGTAAGAGTTTTAATGTAGATGCTCAAATTATAGGTAGGGTAGAAGCCTTTGAAGGAAAGAAAGTAACTATTCGTTCCGAATTTGGTGAATTTATCTACGAATAAAGTTTTATTCTCTCAAATCTTCCAAATATTATATTTAAACTTCGTTTAATTTTTATATGTTGCCAACATATCACCTATATGTTGGCAACATAGTAGTGTTATGTTGGCAACATATTGGAATTATTCCTTGTTTAATTTTATAGCAATAAGGAGATAATACAAAAATACAAGGTTTCATTATATATAATGGTGAGGAAAATAGATATTAGATTCAGTCTTAATTATATGTTATCCCAAAACATTGGAAATGATTTTGATACACAATCCTTATTATCTATTTTTATGTTTGGAAGTTTAAGAGAAGCTATTGCAAATGCCATAGCTATTCTATGATCGTTATAGGTGTTAATTATTATGTCTTCACTAACCTGCTTGTAGAAGCCACTAATAATAAATTTATTATCCTCTAAATTTACATTAGCTCCAATTTTCTTCATGCCTTCCAACATAGATTTAATTCTATCGCTTTCCTTCTGTTCTAAACTCCTTATGCCTTTGAAAATTACTTTCTTATTTGAAAATAAAGATGCCATAGCTAAGGATGGAAACATATCTGGAGAGTCTTCTACATCAAATAATATTTCATTTTCCTTTGAAATATGTTGTGCGTTATACTTTATAACCAAGCCTTTGTTTTCAAAACTGTATTGAATCCCGAAATGAGAAAAATGTTTAATTGAAACTGAATCTGCTTGCAAAGAATTGGGAATAAGATTTTTAATAAATAATGTGCCTTCCTTTAGTATACAAAGTTTTTCAAATGCATAACAAGCGCTAGACCAGTCATTTTCAACTTCAGCCCCTTTAAAAAAATATTCTGAACGATTAATAATTAGGTTATTGCCTATTTTATTAATTTTAGCTCCAAAATCTTTCATAAGAGAAATTGTCATTTCAATATAAGGCATAGATACTGTATCGTTATTCAGCTCGATTGACAATCCTTTTTCAATGTATGGTGAAATTAAAAGTAAGGATGAGATAAATTGACTGCTAAGTTTTGAGTCAATCCTTATTGTTTTACCTCCTTTAAGCAATCCTCCTACAATTTGAATTGGAAGTTTTTTCTGATTTTCAATATGTTCTATTTTTGCACCCAATTCTCTTAAACTCTCTAACAAAGGGTTTATTGGTCTTTCCCTCATTTTTGAGTCAGCATCAACTTTCCATATTCCTTCCTTTAGGGCTAAAAGTGCTATTAGGAACCTTGTTACTGTTCCTGCATTATCACAGAAAAGTATTTCCGAATTATATGTATCTATTTTATTTAAAAGAGTTTGCATCAATAATGTGTCGTCGGCTAATGAAAGATTATTGATTTTTTCTTGGCTTTGAGATAAATACTTAATTATCAAAAGCCTATTGCTTATGCTTTTGGAAGAAGGAACTATAAACTCTTGCATAATTAGATATTAAGTATTAAAGCTCTATATCAAAATCATTTATCTTTCTATATAGAGTTCTCTCTGAAATTCCAAGTTCTTTTGCAGCTATGGAACGTTTCCCCTTGGCTCTTTGAAGTGCAGAAATAATCATTTTCTTTTCCATTTCAATCAATGGAATTGGAGATTCATCAACTTCTGAATATTCATTATCGATAATTTCATCTTCATGATCTTCTTTTTCCTGAGTTTGAGTTGGTTGAGAATATATTAAACCTGTGCTTTGAAGGCTTGTTGGAATCAAACGAGGCTCAGAGTTTGAGTCGCTAAGTAGTTGTTTCACAAATTCTTTTAAGCTATCAACTTCTTTTTTCAGCAATTCAATTTGATGTTTGTTGTTTATGATTGTAAGAATTATTTCTTTTTGACTGTAAAGGTTCTCTTCAAAAATACTATTCTCCACAACCATAGGAAGAGAAGAAACAGTTGGGATATATTGTTTTAAGGTATCTAAGGTAACTAATTTTTCCTTTTCAATAATTGAAATCTGTTCTGTAATATTCTTCAATTGACGGATATTTCCCTTCCAACGATAATTAAGAAGATAATGCCTTGCTTCATTTGTTAAGTTAATTACTGGCATATTATACTTTTCTGCCTGCTCAACTGCAAACCTTCTGAAAAGAAGATAGATATCATCCTTTCTTTCTCTTAATGGTGGAACGAATATTGACACCTGGCATAAACGATAGTAGAGGTCTTCCCTAAAACGCCCTTTATTTATTGCATCTAAAAGATTTACATTTGTTGCAGCAACAATTCTAACATCCACTCTAATTGTTTTACTTGAACCAACAGGAAGAAATTCTCCACTTTCCAAAACCCTTAGAAGTTTGGCTTGCATAGACATTGGTAATTCGCCAACTTCATCCAAAAATATTGTTCCCTTATCTGCCTCAGTAAAGTATCCTTTTCTATCTCTATCAGCACTTGTGAAAGCACCTTTCATATGTCCAAAAAGTTCGCTTTCAATTGTTCCTTCAGGAATTGCTCCACAATTTACTGCAATATACTTATTATGTTTCCTTGGACTAAATTGATGAATTATCTTTGAAAAAACTTCCTTTCCAACCCCACTTTCTCCCGTTACAAGAACGCTCATATTTGTTACAGCAACTTGAAGAGAAATTTCTAAAGCTCTGTTAAGCTCAGGATTGTTCCCTAAAATGCCGAATCTTGTCTTTATCGATTGAATATCTACCATTGTTTATGTTATATTTGAATGCAAATATACAAATAAATTGACAAAATGTCAGGGAAAGATTTAAGATTACAATAAATATCTTAGGGGCAGGAGCAACCATTCAAAGAATTTTTCAATTCCAGATCGTTTTTGCCATGATTCAAAATCAAATTCTCTTGAATTAGATAATGTAGTATCAAAATGGATTCTTAAATCTTCTAAAATAGATTTTTCTTCACCAATCAAAGCTAATTCGTATTGATAGCGAAAACTCCTATAATCGAAATTTGAAGAACTTATTGAGAAAACTTGATTATCCACCATAAATCCTTTGGAATGCAGGTTACCTTGGGTGAAGAAACGAATTTTTACGCCACCTTGATGTAATTCTCCCAAATATTTTCTCCTAACAATATCAACCAAGCGAACATCAGAATGATATGGAATTATTACAATTACATTTACACCTCTTTTTGCAGCTTCACATAATTTCTTTCTAAGAATGTGTCCTGGCAAGAAATAGGGGCTTTCTATAATAATTTCTTTTGTTGCACTATCAATCATCTTTTGATAGTACTTCTTAATTGTTTGTCTGTATGGATTTGGAACGTCTTGCAACAAAACCCAAGAGTTGTAATATTGATTCCTTTTATAACTCTTTTTGGTTAGTGTATACTTATTGAAGGAGCGGAAACTCTCATTAAAGGAATATCTGAATAGTTTTGCTAATTCAAGGTTTTGAATCTTGAGGTTCAATTCCCTCCAAGATACTGAATAACTGGTAATGTTCGAGGATCCAATATAGGTTATTGAATTATCTATCAGGAGAATTTTTCTATGGTTTCGACAATGATTTTTTATAAAATAAGTTCTTGCTAACTTCAATTTCTTAAAAACTCTCAATTCAATTCCTGCTTCAATTAATGGGCTAAAGAAAGAATTATCGTAATCACTGCCCCAAGCATCAACTAACACTCTAATTTTAAGGCCTTCCTTCGACTTTTTTATTAATGCTGAACGAAACTTTTCACCAATTAAACCAGTGCCAAATCTAAATGTTTCTAAATAAATAGATTTCTTGGCAGATTCAATTTCACTAAGCATATCATTGAATAGAACGAGGTTATCGTTAAAAATTTTGAATTGGCTCTCCATAAAAGTTTGAACTAGTTCAGAAGGTTAAAATTACTTCAATGAGTATACGATTCAAGCTCAGCTTTGTTTCAATGAGAAATTAAAAAAATGATGAAAGTAAAATAGTATAAAATTACTTTATTCTTTTTTACTTACTTTATGCACAAATATTAAATTAAAAATAATTTGTTATGCATAAAATAGAAATCTCAAAAACATTATAACTATGTGTTTATTCATCCTTTAACTGATAAAATATAAATTAAACAACAAAAAAACCACTATAAATTTTGTATTTGGAAAAATAATTGTAATTTTGCACGACCAATTCTGAAAGGAATTGGAGAGATGGGTGAGTGGCTGAAACCAACAGTTTGCTAAACTGTCGTACCTGTAACGGGTACCGGGGGTTCGAATCCCCCTCTCTCCGCAGAAGAATTGAGAGGACATTTCGGGGTGTAGCGTAGTCCGGTTATCGCGCCAGTTTTGGGAACTGGAGGTCGCAGGTTCGAATCCTGCCACCCCGACAAGAGGGAATCAATATTGGATTCCTTTTTTTATCAAGGGACGGTTCAGTAGCTCAGCTGGATAGAGCAACTGCCTTCTAAGCAGTAGGTCGTGGGTTCGAATCCCGCCTGAATCACTTAAAAGCTAACTGATTAATTTTAGGTTAGCTTTTTTATTTGCCTGAAAACTAATCCTTATTGTGGATAATCTAAGAATAGAATCTAATGTTATTATTCAAAAAATTTGCAAAAAGTGAAAAAATGTTGTATATTCGCATATAAATTATATATAGAATTTTGTTGCCAATATAAGTAATATTCCAATTAGCAAAACAATTAGCATACTAACAAAATATTTCAATAAAAAATTATATAATTTATAACATATAATACGCTAAGCAATCTATAAATTAATAATATAAAAAATTCATTATGATTAATGTATTTTGCAAATCTTTATTTTTTAAGATAATCTTTCTTATAGTTTTGTTGATCCCTTTTTCTGGATTTTCAAAAAATCAAATTCAAAAAAATGTACTTTATGTTAGCTCATTCTCTGAAAAAAATTCTTGGGCAATAAGTTGTAAGGAAGAGTTATTGAATAAGTTTAAAGAGAGTAGCTATTCAATTAATCTACTTGAAATATACCTTGATGAGAAAAAGAACTCAAAAGAGGAAATGATAGAGATTATAAAAAGTTATCTATCTAAAAATACAGTTAAAATTGATGTTATTCTTGCTTTTGATTATGGAGCAACTGATTTGTTTCTAACCTATACAGATTCAGTTATTATCAAAATTCCAATTGTTTTTGTCTCAGAACTTGAACCCGAAAGAAAAATTGAATTTAGGAATATTACGGGAATAACAAGCGATTATGGAGTTGGTCAGGTCTATAAAACAGGATTGAAAATGTTCCCTAAGACCAATAAAGTTTATGTTTGGGCAGACAAATCTCCAACTGGAGAATTTTTTATGAATATAGCTAAACATATTCTTAAAGGATACATTGACCAAGGAGTTAAAATTGAATTTGGAGTTGATGCTAATAGCAAGGAAGAATTGTTAAAAAAATGTAAGCAATTAGACCCTCATTCATTTATTATTTTTGGCACTTGGCAATTGGATGATAAGGGGAATTCTTATATTGCAACGGAGCTTTATCCAGAAATAATTAAGGCAACAACTGTCCCTATTTTTACGGTTTTTGATGGTTTTATTGGCTCAGGTTTTGTTGGAGGATTTGTTCAAATAGCCAAAAATAACGCTGGAGCTGCTTTTTCTAAAGCAATGAGAATTTTTAATGGAGAAATCCCTGAAAAAATGACAACGGATAATATTACTCCAACCCCACTATATGACTACGCAGAAATAATTGATAGAAATGGTTTATTTGCTGTTCTTCCAGAAAACACAATTGTTTTAAACGAATTTAAAGCTTTTTTCATGGCTCATAAAGTTTTGGTTATTTTATTTATAGTAGTAATTATTTTTGTGATTAGCATATTTATCCTTCGATTAAATAATAGGAGTTTAAACAGAAAAATCAAATCTAAGGAAAAGCATGAAAAGGAATTGCAATTAAATATTAAATTATTATCTTTTGCAATACCTTCTCTTCAAATTCTTTATTGGAGTTATAACGAAAAAACGAAAAAATTTAAAATTGAATTTACCGGAATTACTGATGAAAAAGACCTGAGTGAAGAAATAAACTCTGAATACATTCTAAGCAATTTTGCCCCAGAATATAGGAATGATATTATTGCTTTTTTTAATAGCTTATTGAATTCTTGTGATGGATTTGAATTTGCAAAAGAATTCAGAGGGAAAATTCCTGGTATAGAAGAATTTTCTTGGTGGGAAACCCGTGGGATTGTTGAGCTTATTGAAGAAAAAAATGAGCAATATAGAATAATAAGTGGAATCAATTTTAATATTGAGAAATATAAACAAAACGAAATAGCCCTTAATCAAGCGCTTGAAAAATCAATTCAGAGCGATACCCTTAAATCTAAATTTATTGCAAACATTAGTCACGAAATCAGAACACCTCTGAATGCGATTTTGGGATTTACTGATTTGGTTATAGACTCTGAAAACAAGGAAGAACAAATTGAATTCCGAAAAATTATTAGAGAGAATAATGAAAACTTATTAAATCTTGTTAATGATATTATTGAACTTTCCGAAATTGAATCGGGATATATTGACCTTAAAAGGATTAAATTTGATTTAAAACAATATTTCGAAGAGATTGAAAGCCTATTCAAATATAAAATCAAAGAAGGAGTCGAGTTAATAGTTGAAAATCCTCATAAGAGTTGTGTAGTATTTTTGGATAAAATGCGTATTACTCAAATTATTAGAGAGGTTTTGGATAACTCGATCAAATTTACTAATAAAGGTCATATTAAGATTGGATATGAAATAGTTTCTGAAAATAAAATAAAATTCTTTATTGAAGATACTGGTTTAGGGATTAAGCACGAAAATCTCCCTAAAATATTTGATAGGTTTGAAAAATTTGATTCCTTTGAACACGGAACAGGTTTAGGCCTTGCAATTATTAAAGCAATACTTGATAAAATTGGTGCTCAATATGGATTTGAATCTAAAGAGAGTGAAGGGACAAAGTTTTGGACTATTATATCTTCTGAATCAATTGTTGTGGACGATTTAAATATTAAGGGAACTAACGTTGAGATTGATAACTATAATCCTCAAAAACTAAAATTATTAGTTGTAGACAAAATGGCTTGCTCTCAAAAGCTTATGGAAACAGTTCTTAAAGAAAAATATGAAATTATTTGTTTAAAAACAGGGGAGGAAGCTGTTGATTTTGCATTAAAAAATAAACCTGATATAATACTTGTATCTCTTATTCTTGATGATATTGATGGATATGAGGTTATTAGGAGGATTAGGGCGTTTAATAAATACATTCCAATTATTGCGGTTTCTACAAAAATATTATCCTATAACAAACAAGAAGCTTTTGAGGCTGGATGCGATGAATTCATTGAAAAACCATTTGATAAAGATATTTTATTTAAAATAATCGAGAGGATATATGCTCAAAAAAAAGTTATGTAGAGGATAGTTATGCTTTGTCATTTTCCCAACAAACAATTCTTTAACAGCTAACAAATATGTCTTTTCATTTTTCTTAACTATTTGTCTTTTATAACAGGACTTACAGCTGATAATTAATATAAAATCTGTACCAATAATAAACCCCAAAAGTTTTTTGTCTAACTTTTGGGGTGCACTTCATTATTCACGAGAGAGTTTCTTTTTCTATTCTTAATCCTTTAAGTTAATCCTGATTCTTACAAAAAAGCTCACTCAAAATTTCTCCTTACTCAAATTTTTTTCCCTTAATAAAAAAGAATTTTTCCTTAATAAAAAGAATTTTTTCCTTAACTTATTTTGAAATATATTAAGGTTAAATTCAGAGAAACTTGATGTTTTCCGTTGTGAGGGATTTCATTGTTTTTAAAAGCAACTTTCACTCGAGGCTGTATTAAAACATTGTATTCAAGACAGCCTCTGTATAAAATTATTAGTTAATCGATTTTGCTGTAAATGTTCCTGAAAAAGCTTTCTTTTGGGAGGTAATTATATCAGTTACTCCCCCTAAGGCAACTTCTTTAGTTATTCCGAAACCAGAGAATGTACCAACAACCTTTGAATCTGTGTATTCTGTGACTTGTAAAGTTCCGTATAATGAAATATATGCGCTATCAGCATTTCCTGTTGGGTAATAAATAAATGCATTATCTGGATTTTCTAGTCCAAGAAGATTTTGTAATGCTTCCTCTAAATTAGCTCCAACTCCAAGAGGATAGGTTTTTGGTGTTATTCCTGCAAACACAATTGTTGCAGAATTTGAAACTTCAGTAGAAGTAACGATTGTTTTCCCATCTTGTTTGATAAAAGTAGCTACAGGAAAATTGTAGGTTTTATCGCCAATTGTGAATTCCATCGTTCCTGTTAATTCTTCAGCTTCTTCACAAGCTGAAAAAAAGATAGGAGTTATCAGCATTAATAATAAAATAATTTTTTTCATGACTTTATAATTTAAAATTTATTTAGGCAAAACTAATACTTTTTTTATTTATGACAAAATTTCTTACTACTTTTGCAGATTAAATATAGTTTATATGCGTAATCTTCTAAGGTTTTTAAAAAGATACTATTATATTTTCTTATTCATTTTGCTTGAAGGAATATCATTTTATATTATTTCTCAAAATTCTTATTATCAAGGATCTGCAATTACTACTTTTGCAAATGAGATTGCAGGTAAAATTAGTACTAAAACTCAAAATATATCCCATTATTTCACTTTAGGTTCTTCAAATGAGTCTCTTGCTAAAGAAAACGCAAGACTTAGATCAAAAATAGAGAATTCATATGTTAAGTACCAACACAAAGCATTTCAATATAATGATACTATTTATAAACAACAATTTGAATATATTGATGCGAAAGTAATACAAAAAACAATCAATAAAAGGAATAATTACTTCATTCTAAACAAAGGGAGTATCCATGGGGTTAAAAATAATATGGGAGTTATTGGTCCTGATGGAATTGTTGGAGTAATTATTAATGTTTCTCAAAATTTTTCTTTGGTTATGAGTGTTCTTCATCAAGATTCACGCCCAAACATCAAGAATGCAAGAACAAAAATATCGGGAACATTGGTTTGGGAGGGTGGCAATTATTCAAAAGGTAAGCTTATTGACATCCCTTCTTCTATACCATTAAAAATTGGCGATACGATAATTACAAGTGGTTTTTCTCAAGATTTTCCTGAAGGTATTAGTGTTGGAAAAATCACTAATTTCCAAAAAGATAAGGGTACTGGATTTTATGTAGTAGATATAAAATTCTCTGTTGACTACAATAAGTTAGAGTTTGTATATATTGTAAAAAACTTTTTTAAAGAGGAGCAACAACAACTAACAAAAGATATTAAAAATGAATAAGGATATTATAGTTGGATTTATCCATTTTTTTGTAATTGCAGCATTTCAGGTTTTTATCCTTGATGGAGTACACTTGTTAGGTTATATTAATCCGTTGATTTATTTGTGGTTTATTCTTATGCTACCAACAAATACTCCAAAATGGGCAGTTTTGCTACTTTCTTTTTCAATGGGATTTGTTGTAGATATATTTGCTGGTTATATTGGATTCCATTGTGCCGTTTTAACTTTCATTGGATTTATCAGACCTTTGTTTATAAATATATTCTTCTCAGGAAAAGAAATCGAATCAAATTTAAGACCGTCAATTGCCGAAATGGGATTATCCACATTCTTACCTTATTTGGCATTTTTAGTTTTTATCCACCATTTCTTATATTTTAGTTTTGAAATATTTAGTTTTTCAGAATTCTTCAAAACACTTTTGAGAATATTTTTAAGTTCAATAACAACAATTCTTCTTATTTTACTATTTGATTTTCTTTTTTTTCGAAAAAGAAAATAATTGTTTTTGATGTATTCTAACTATTCTCCCTCTCGATAATCATTAAAACTTTGAGCTTTTTTTATATTCTCTCCAATCTTACTCCACCTTGTACCTTCTAATAGACTAATATCCATTTGTTGCTTTTCAATATTTTCAAGTGTTTCAATCAATTCTTGATTTTTTTTATTTTTTTTATTTTTAATTGATATAAGCATGAAACCTATGAAGAAAATAAATGCGATTAGCAAAACTCCAAGCAAAGATGAGTAGAAAACTGAATCAAGCTGGTCTCTTCTATAACCTGAACTTCTAAGAACAACTCCATTTGTAAGGATAATTTTTAATGCTATTAGTGGTATGCTTGAAATAATAAATGGTACAAACCTAAGTTTAATATTAAATCTATCATTAGTAATATTATCTTTTGTAATAGATACAAATTTATACTTGGAAACAATGTAGTTTGAAAATATAAATACGCTTATCACAGAAATTATTAAAATACAAATTTCATTAATATTAAATGAAGGGATAAACCATAAAAATATGAAAATAGATCCTATAAGTGATGGGGAAATAAAATTAATTTTCACCCCTTCATCAACTTTATGTGAAAAAGGATCGAAAAATGGCGTAATCAATGGAGAAAGCAAAAGAGGAAATCCCAAAATTGAAACTAATGCCAATGCTATAAAAATTAATTTTATATATAAGTTTGAGTATGTCAATCCCATGAAATCTGTAACAAGATTTGAGCCCCAAAGATGAAATATTTGTCCAAACATGAAATCACCGAAAAGTCTTATAATACTATGAAAAACAACCCAAAATAAGAAAACTTTTATGGTTTGATTCTGAATTTTTCCTATTGCAATTACCGCCAAAAGAGCTAAGATAAAAATCACTAAGGGAGAAAAAGAAAAAATTAAAAAAACATTCTCTGCTGAGTCCCAAACAGAATCATTTGATGATGTTGCTCTATCAAAATCAATCCTATCTATTTCCAATGGGATTGTTAGTTGGTTTGTAAATGAGATAAATGCTGTTGCTGATAATGATACATATAACACAAATAAAAATGAAAAAATAAATAGTATTGCACTACTTATAGTATCATTAAAATAGCCGTTTGTATAAAATTTATTTTTTTCCATAACTTACCATTTCCATCTATACCAAAAAATACTATCTTTGACTTGAACCTTTAAAACCTCTTTTATCTCAGTTATCATATAAATAAAAATTTGAAGTTCTTTGGCTCTAAACCACAAATAAGCTCTCTTATCTCCTCTGCATGCTGCTGCAAAATTAATTAAAAATTCATCTTTTGTTAGCTCAATCCATTTTACGGCTTTCTTTTCACCATCAATAGCATTACTAAGAATTGCAAGTGTTGAGTGCCCATTATTGAATAGCCATTTCAAAGCCTCAACATCCCCCCTTACACAATTTGACCAAGCGGCAAGTTCTAAAAATCCATTTTCTGCTAAATATTTAAAGAAAATCTTATCCCCCTGCAATGATTTCACTAAAGCAAGCAATACTTTTATATCATATTGGTTCAAAGATTTTTCTTTTTCCATATAGATTATTATTAAAATCTTGAATTATTCTCTAAGTTTTGCTCCAAAATTTTCTTCAAATCCCTTTAAAAGCTTTTTCATAATTACGTCAATCTGATTGTCTGTTAAGGTTTTGTCCTTATCCTCAAGAGTAAAGCTCAAAGCATATTGTTTCTTCCCTTGTGGCAATTTATCTCCTTGATAAACATCAAATAGTGATATGTTTCTTTTAAGGAATTTTCTTTCCAATTGATATGCAAGCTTTTCAATATCTGAGAATTTAGTATTTTTATCTAAAACCAGTGCTAGATCCCTCCTTACTTCAGGAAATTTAGATACTTCTTCATACTTAATAGCTTTTGAACTAAGTGATTTTATGATTTGGTTCCAATTAAAATCTGCAACAAAAACATCTTGTTTAATATCAAATTGTTTTCTAATGGTTGAGTTTAGCTTTCCAAATGAAACAATTAGTTTTTTATTTTCTTTATTTACAAATTGCAATCCTTGAGAATAGTTATTTATTGATTCTTCCAAATTATATCTTGAAACATCTATTCTTAGTCTCTCAAAAATATTCATTACAATATTTTTTATGTAATAGAAATCAGTATTTTGTTCTTTTTTTTGCCAACTCTCAATTGATTGTAAGCCAGTTGTTAATATAATAAGATGTTTTTCTTCATTATATCGTTTAGTAATGTTTTCGTTATCGAATTGGTCAATATTCTTATTATAACAATTACCAAATTCAAATATTTTTATATTATTAATTTTTCTGTTGATATTATATGATAATGTTTCTAAACCTCCAAATAAAAGAGTTTGTCGCATAAGTCCCAAGTCCTTACTAAGTGGATTCAATATATTAACTGATTTCTCAATAGGAAAGTCCGCATTCTTTTCATAATATGAGGTTTTAGTAAGTGAGTTGTTTATTATTTCATTAAACCCATTGGATGATAGGAAATCAGAGATAAGATTTTGAATTTTTTCTGGATTAGGTTTTTTCTGGAAGTTCAAACTACTTTTTAACTCTGAAGGAACTTCAATATTATCGTATCCATAAATCCTTAATATCTCCTCAATAATATCGCACTCTCTCAAAACATCAACCTTATTTGTAGGAACTTTAACTTTCATCCCTTTATTATCTTCACTAACAATGCTAATGTTTAATGAACTTAGTATAGATTTTATAATTTGAGGTTCTATCGTTTTTCCAATAAGTGAATATATATTCTCAAAACTAATATCTATTTCTGCTTGGTTAATTTTGTTTGGATAAATATCTATAATATTAGAACTAATTTCTCCCTTTGCAATTTCTTTTATCAATAAAGCTGCTCGTTTTAATGCATATATGGTAACATTGGGGTCTGTACCTCTTTCATAGCGAAAAGAAGCATCCGTTTTTAATCCATGATGTTTTGAAGCTTTTCTGATTGTAACGGGATTAAAATATGCACTTTCAAGAAAAATACTCTTTGTGTATTCTGTTACACCTGAGTCTAATCCTCCATAAATGCCACCTAAACACATTCCCTTTTCTGAATCAGAAATCATTATTTCATTTCCACTTAACTCTCTTTCTGTTGTGTCAAGTGTTGTGAATTTTGTCCCTTTTTGAAGAGTTCTAACTTCTATTTTTGAACCATGAATTTTATCTAAATCAAATGCATGGAGTGGTTGACCAATTTCAAATAATACATAATTTGTTATATCAACTATATTATTTATTGGTCTTATCCCAATTAGCTTTAAACGATTAGATAACCATTCAGGAGATTCCTTAACTTCTATATTAGATATGGTTAGTCCACAATAGCGAGGACAAATTGTCGAATCAACATTGATTTCAACATTTCTTTCTTCGTTATCAATTTGAAAATTGTCAACATTAGGAATTTTTAATGTGATATTTTCATGTAGTTGAGTTTGAATAAGAGCAACCAAATCTCTTGCGATTCCAATATGAGAAGTTGCATCAGAACGGTTTGGAGTTAAACCAATCTCAAAAACATAATCCTCTGGAATATTCAAATAAACTTTTGCAGGAGTTCCAACTAAAACATTTTCATCATTAATAACCAAAATTCCTTCATGATTATTACTAATTTGGAGCTCTTTTTCAGAACAAATCATACCTTCACTAATTTGACCTCTTAGTTTTGATTTCTTAATTTCAAAATATTCTTCTTCAGAAGTATATATCTTTGCCCCAATTTTTGCAACAATTACTTTCTGCCCCTTAGTAACATTTGCTGCTCCACAAACTATATTTAATGGAGTTGCTTCGCCAACATTAACTGTTGTTATGTGTAAATGATCAGAATCAGGATGATTCTCACAAGTTAAAACTTCTCCAACAACATAATTTTTTAAACCACCTTTAATGGTTTCAACTAACTCTACATCCTCAACTTCAAGCCCACAAAAAGTTAATAAATCAGCAACTTTTTCAACATTAAGATTTGTTGGTACATAATCTTTAAGCCAATTATATGATATTTTCATCTTCTTATATAAAAATTAATTTTCTGTAATTATTATTCCACAATAGTCATCTCGTCTATTAGGTTTTTAGCCCCTGCAAATTTATCAATAATAAATAAACAATAACGAATATCAAGTGAAATATTTCTACATTGGTCAGGATCATAAATAATATCACTCATTGTCCCTTCCCAATTCCTGTCAAAGTTTATCCCTACTAAATTTCCATTTGCATCCATAACTGGAGAGCCTGAATTTCCTCCAGTTGTATGATTTGAAGCTATGAAAGCAACAGGAACTTCTCCTTTTGAATTTGCATATCTTCCGTAATCTTTATTTTTGTAAAGCTCCTTTAATTTATTTTCAACAACATAGTCATATATTTCTGGATTTTCTTTTTCCATTATTCCTTTTATAGTTGTGTGAGTAAAATAGTTAACCCCATCTCTTGGTTTGTAGGGCTTAACATTTCCGTAAGCAACTCTTAATGTAAGGTTAGCATCTGGGTAAAAATCTTTTCCCGAGTTCATCTCCATTATTCCTCTAACATATAGCCTATACAGACTATCTATTTTTGAATCAATTACAACTAAATTAGGAATATCTTTTTCAATTACTGAGCCCCATATTGCAGAAAGTAATTCGATAGCAGGATCCGATAAAATATTTTTAGGATTAAATTTTCTCAAATGCTTTTCCGATTCTTTCTTACTTGAAAGAAATGAGTTTTCGTATACATAATCAAAATAAGTCTTTGCATTACCTTTGAAATTATTATCAACTTTTTCTTTTATCCATTGAAAGTTTGTTTTAGCAAAATCTTCGTAGTAAATATTCATAGTTTCAACAAAAATTGATTTATCTATTTCTTTATGATTTAAATAATCATTTGCAAAATAACTTTTCAACTTTTCAATAGCTTTATCTGCTTCTTTTTGCATTTCCCCCTTACTTAAATTATCTCTTTCTGATTTATCTATTAGTGAGATTATACTCCTTCCATTTTTCATTAAATCAGAGCATAATACTGCTTCTGTTAGATATAAATAAGACATTTCAATGGAAGCAGCCTTCGAATATAGTTTTTCAAAGTCTTTTATAAGCCCACCATAAACATCTTTTCTGTCTTGTGTGATATTTGCCCAAACATTAAATTGCTTTTCAAATTCAATTTTTCTCTCAACAGCACCTAACCTATTAAGCCCCTTAACTTCGCCAATCCATTTCTTCCACCCATTTGCAATCCCTGCAACTCCAGCTGCATAGCGCAAACGTTGGGCAGGACTTTGATTCATTGCCTGATTATAAACATTCAATCTTGAAGTTCGAACTTTTATTCTTGCTGGATCTTCAAAATTTTCAATTCTATCGACAGCATGTGAGGTTAAAAATTGCTGAGTTGTTCCTGGATAACCAAAAACAAATGTAAAATCTCCTTCTTCCACTCCATTTAAATTTATCTTAAGAAATTTTTTTGGAGTAAAAGGAATATTGTCCTTTGAATATCCAGCAGGTTTATTATCCTTATTTGCATATACTCTAAAAATTGAAAAATCACCTGTATGTCTAGGCCACATCCAATTGTCGGTATCGCCACCAAATTTTCCTATATTTGAAGGAGGAGCTCCAACTAATCTTACGTCAGTAAATACTTCATTAACATAAAGGAAATACTGATTTCCATAAAAGAAAGGTTTTATTTCTGCTTTATAGTGGTTTGAATTGGTAGCTTCTGTTATTATTTTCTTTATGTTATCTTTTATAACATTTTCTCTTTCCAATTGACTTAAGGAATCTTCAACACCCTTAAGAACTTTATTAGTAACATCTTCCATATAAACAAGAAGAGTTATTGAAAGTCCTTCACATGGCAATTCTTCGGACTTATTCATTGCCCAAAATCCATTTGTCAAATAATCTCTTTCAACAGTGCTATGGCGAACAATGTTGCCATAGCCGCAATGATGATTAGTAAGAAGGAGACCTTCGTTTGAAACAAACTCTCCTGTACATCCTCCTCCAAATAACATAACTGCATCTTTCAAAGAAGAATTATTCACATCATAAATATCTTTAGCAGTTATTTTCATCCCTTTTTTTTGCATGTCTGACTCTCTTTTATTTAATAAAAGAGGTAACCACATCCCCTCATCTGCTATTGAAACAAAAGGGGAAAATAATGAAAATGCAAAAACTAAAATAATTGATTTTTTAAACATAGTATATATATTTGGTTAATATCCAACAAAATTGAGAAAATAGAAGTAGTTTATCCTAAAACTATTTATTTTGCAAATCTACAAATAATCTATCAAAAGTATCTAATATTAAAACCTAAAGAATTTATAAAATTAGACAAAGAAATAAAAAAAGGAATCGAAGATTCAATTTTTTCAATCTTCGATTCAATAAATTCTTTTTGGTGATTCTCAAAGAATTAACAGATTTTCTCCTTTACATCGTTAAGAATTGTATCAAGCTGTTCTTTACTTGGAATGAAATTAATATTATATTTTCCAATAACTTCAATATTACTTGCTTCCATATAACGTTCGAGCTCTTTCATATTAGCTTGTGCCCAACCATAACTTCCAAATAGTACTGCTTTTCTCGATTTTGGAGCTAATCCTTGAAGATAAGTTAAAAAGGCTGCAACGGTTGGAAGAATTCCTTTGTTTAGTGTTGGAGACCCAACACAAATATATTCTGCTTCAATAATTTGTGTCATTATATCTGAAATGTGAGTGTCCTTTAAATCATAGATACAATAGTGATATCCCTTATCTTCAAAGGCTTCTTTAATTATTTTTGCAATTTTTTCAGTAGAATCCCACATTGAATCGTATACAATTACTGCTTTTTTATCAGTTTTATTTGAACTCCATTTCTCATACATTTCAAGAATTGTTGGAATATGTGTTCTCCACACTAATCCATGACTTGGGCAAATAAGTTCGAGATCAAGCTTTCTTACAATTTCCATAACTCCAACAACTTGAGAAGAATATGGGAGAACAATGTTTGCATAGTATTTTTTTGCTTCTTCAATAATGGTTTCTACAGGAAACTGGTCGTCGAAACGTTCTGAAGATGCAATATGTTCACCAAAAGCATCATTAGAAAATAATATTTTTTCTTCTGGACAATAAGTAACCATATTATCTGGCCAATGAACCATTGGAGTCATAACAAAATGAAGATTTCTTTTTCCTATGTTTATTATATCTCCAGATTTTACTGTTTGGAATTTCCAGTCTTTTTTATATATCAAGCGATGTTCCTTTTCTCCAGCTATTGATGTGATTACAGTGGCATTAGGAAGCATAGCCATAACCTCTGGCATTGCTCCAGAATGGTCCATTTCGACATGGTTTGATACAACATAGTCTATTTTTTTTAGGTCGATTACGTCAGAGATTCTTTCTAAAAGTTCTTTTGTAAGGTATCCTTTAACAGTATCAATTAATGTAATTTTTTCATCTATAATTAGATATGCATTATATGTGGAGCCTCTTTGAGTTAGATAGCCATGAAAATTTCTTAACTTCCAATCTATTGCGCCTACCCAGTAAATGTCTTTTTTTACTTCTATTGCTTTCATTTTTAGTTCTATTATTTATGTTTCAATTTTACTATTTATTATTATAAATTTGTTGAATTGCGTCTTCATATTCTTGAGCAGCTTTTTTATTTCCAGCCTTTTTATAGTGCTCTGCAAGAGTTGAATAGAGTTTAACATATGAATTTCTTTCATCAAGTCCATATGCTTGATAAATTGATAATAGTTGCTGCATAATTTGTTGATCAAACCTATCAATATCTATTAATCCATTAAGATACCCCTCAGCTGCATAGAGGTCATTTTGTTTTAGTTTTATGTTTGCCGCCAATGAGTAAGATCCCTGATACTTATAATTATCTTTAATTATCTTTTCGCAAATAGTTAAGGCCTCATTATCTTTGTTTTGAGCAAATAATGCATAAGCTTTAAAATAGTTAGCATTTTCAGATTTTGGATTAAATTTTAAAATCTGGTTGGTAAGAAATTCAACACTATCAGAAATATTCTTTCTTAAGTATATTTCACTTAAATTTATTAGAGCTGTTTCATTTTTTGGATCCTTTTGAATGGCCGTTTGGAAAAATGGTACCGCTTCATCTAATTTTCCTTTACTTTTTAGTTCAAATCCCATCAAATCAGATTTATCTTCCCTTTTTAGAACGATGCAAATTGGCTTACCATCAACCTTTATTTTAAAAACAGTGTTCTTAGGAGGGAATGTTCCATTTTGAATCTGTTCAGGAGATATTCCAGTATTACAAACAATTGCATAATCCCAATCTGATTCACCTCTTTCAGAATATCGGATGAATGAAGTTTGAAATTTGCTTGTATCATGTCTAAAATAATAGTTTATTGGTTTTAAATGCCAGCATCCAACCACAATCTTATCTCCTTTTGTCAATTCATCTTTCTTCGCATTTTCTTTTACCCATTCTGAGGCTTCACGAAGAGAATGGTAGTAGTAATCTAATTCATAATTACCATAAGCCTTATCCATTCCTCCTGACAGAGTATTGAAATAAACATATTCATATGGATGGTTTCTTATGTAATGAGCAATTGGATTAATACAAAGAATTCCAAAGGCGGCAATTACAACAATCTTGATATATTTATTATTAATACTTTCAACTAAGGCATTAATTCCTAAAGCAGAAAGAGCAACTAATGGAGGATATGTGAAGATTGCATGTCTCCATCCACCATATACATTTGATTTGTTTATTACTATCCAAAATATTGGGAATATAAATGTAAAAATAAGAACAAAATAATAAAACCAATCCTTTTTGTTGCGAAACATCATAATAATTCCCAAAATCCCTCCAGCAATTACAACCAAAGGTATAGTCATAAGAATAAATTTTGGAGTATAGTACCAAGGTAAAGTATCAGACCACTGGGCTTGTCCTTCAAAAATTTGACGTAAAGAGACATTGAAATTAGTCATTCCTTTAAGAGTAGAAATTGGATTATCTATAGGAGCCACTAAGGCATAAGGCCAAAATAGAACAGATAAAAAATAACCAACTAAAACAATCCCAATACTCCATAATAAAACTTTACTAAATTCTTTTTTTAAGGTCTTATATTTCCATATATAATAGACTAAAGCAAAAAAGGCAAAATAGGCAACAACGATAAGTCCTCCAACTCTAACATCAATTGCAAAAGTAATTGAAAGAGCAAGCATAATCATTGTTGAATACTTTCTTTTGGGAAGTTGGTCAAGAAACTTAACGATGTAGTAAATTGACATCATTGATGCTGCTGCAAAAGGCACATCCTTTAAATTATTGAATGAATGACCAATAAAACGAGGAGATACAATCATAATTATAATTGCAAAAACTCCTGCTCTCCACCCTGCAACTCTTTTTGCAAACAATCCAACAAATAAAATTGCCAACCAACCAACAATAGAATTGATAGCATGACGTAAAGCCATATAATCATCAACATTAAAAATAATAGTTAGTCCATAAGCAATGTTATCAATCAATTGACCATAAAGAGGCAGGTTGTAATTATCAGTAACAACTGCAGCAGTTGAGTCTTGCCCACCAGTTGAATAGAAGTTAAAAACATTTTTTGCATGTTCGGTATGAAAAAACTCATCTCCCGAAATACCTGCATCTTGACTGGCAACTATCATCAAAATTAGAGATAGTCCAGCTAAAACATAAAAAATATATTTCCAAATGTTTTTTTTATTTTCAATAGTTATACTCTGATTCATAATTATATTATTTTATCACCATTATATGACCTGGCAAAATATGTTGGTCTATTTTTTGTTTCAATAAAAATTCTTGCAATATATTCTCCCATTATTCCCAATGAGAGTAATTGTATTCCACCAAGGAAAAGAATAATCACTAAAAGAGAAGGATAACCCTTAACATCATTGCCATAGATGAAAGTGTCATATAGCATATAAATTGCATAAAGAAAAGAGAAAAAAGAAATAATCCCTCCAAACACTGTAGAAATCCTTAATGGCCTGGTTGTGAAAGAAGTTATGCCCTCAATTGCTAATGAAAATAATTTTAAATAATTCCATTTTGTTTCTCCAGCAGCACGAGGATCTCTGTCAAATAAGATCTCTTTCTTGTTATAACCTATCCAGCTAAACATCCCTTTTGTATATCTGTTTGATTCCCTAATTTGTTTTAAAGCTTCAACACATTTCCTGTCAAGTAATCGAAAATCACCAGTATTTAACTGAATTGGAATTTTCGTACTTTTTTGTAATATTTTGTAAAACCATTGAGATGTTTTTTTCTTGAAAAAGGTTTCTCCCTTCCTTGAGTTTCTTTTAGCATAAACATCATCGTATCCTTGCTCCCAAAAGTTTAACATCTGAGGGATCAATTCAGGAGGATCTTGAAGGTCTGCATCTAAAATAATAACACCATCTCCTCTAACATAATCAAATCCAGCAAGCATAGCTACTTCCTTCCCATAATTTCTTGAAAGATCAAGTATATTAATTCTTTCGTCTTGATTTCTAAGACTGTTTAATACTGCCAAAGTATTATCCTTACTACCATCATTAATAAATAATATTTCCCAGTCGTACTGACTAAGGCTATCAATAATTGCCTTTATCCTTTGGTATAAAAGAACAAGGACTTTTTCTTCATTATATGCAGGGATAAGTAAACTAACCTTTGTCATTATGTTTCGAATATTTTTCAATTTACAAATGTACAAATAATATTCAAAATGCGTACATTTGCAAATAATTCATTTAAATTTTTGTATGATAAGTTCATCTTTATGAAAGATAAAACAACTAAAATAATTGACAAAATGATAATATCTGCAATTATCTTTATTTGTCTTTCTATTTATCTCCCTCCACAATTCAAAACCTTGTCTATATTACTATTAGCCTTAATTTTAATTATTATTTTCTTCTCAAAAGTTTATATATTAAAACCAAATCCCAATAAACTCATACTATTGCCAATTCTATTCTATTCGCTTCATATAATAGGATTATTTTATTCAGAAAATACAAAAGAAGCACTATTCGATTTAGAAGTAAAGCTACCAATAATAATATTACCAATTCTATTTTTATTCATCCCACCAAAATTTCTCACCAAAGAAAACTTTTGGAAATACACAATTGCAATTATAATAGGACTAATTTTAAATATATTATTTTGTTTTACAGAGGGAATAATTAGGTCTGTTTCAAATTCTTCACCACTAATTTCAGAAATAACTTACACAAATTTAACAGGAAACCTTCATCCATCATATTTATCATTATTTGCATCAGTTGCTTTAATCCTAAATTATGAAATTCCACTTAAAGATAATTTCCAAATCAAAGAAACTACGAGCGCAATAATTAAAATCATATTATCTTCAATAATAACTTTCTTTATTCTAATGCTTAATTCAAAAACAGGTATAATCATAATGGCTATTTCCTATATCTGGATAATTCATAATATGTTTTATGTTCAGAAAAAGAGAATTAAATCTATAATAATATTTCTTTTAGTATTAATATCCTTCACAACAATTTATAGCCTCGACACTCTAAGTAAAAGACATAACACAGCAATAGAAAATATAACTACAAGTCAGAGTTCTAAGCCTGAAACAAGTAGTATTACTCAGAGAAAGTTCATATATAAAAATAGTATTAAATTAATTTTAGAGGAGCCATTATTTGGTCAAGGAATTGGAGATGTGAGAAAAAGTTTAAATAAACTATATGAACAAAGCGACGTCCATTTCTATTCCTATCTTAATGCACATAACCAATTTATTCAAACCACAATAGCATTAGGGTTGTTAGGATTAATGATTATGCTTCTAATATTCATAATTCCATCAATAATAATAATCAAGCATAAACAATATTTTCTATTAACAATTTATATTATTATAGGGATAAGTTTTCTATTTGAATCAATGCTTGATAGGAATATGGGCTCATACTTTTTCTCACTCATCTATATCTTATCAATTATTTACATTGACAATCAAACAGACAAACACTTAGCTAATTTGAGGTAGCTAATTTATAAGTATCGATTAATTTTAGAGAGGGTGTGGGAATATGTTTTTGAATCAGAGCGAAAGATTCCTTTTTCATCAATTTTATCTATCCTTACTTGACCTGAGGAATGTATAATTTCATTGTTTCCAATATATATCCCTACATGAGTTATTTTCCCTTCTTTATTTGAGAAAAAGCATAAATCTCCTTTTAGGGCTAATTCTAAATTTTTCACATCTTCTCCTTGTGTGGCTTGTTCTGAAGCATCCCTAAGAAGGCGAACTCCAATTTGTTTATAGCATATTTGGACAAAGCCAGAACAATCTATCCCAAAAAGACTTTTCCCTCCCCAAAGATATGGAGCAGAAAGGAATTTAAGAGAAATTGTCATAAGATGTTGCACTGTAGTGTTTATATTCTTGGTTAATGAACTTTCAGAGATTTCAAAAATAATGTCACCTAATTGAAACTTTTGAGATACAACTTGAGACCCTAAATAGATTGGATAAATTATCTTTTCTTTAGTTTTGATATTTGTTTGGAAAACATATGCAATTGCATCTTTAACAAATTGTTTAGATGATTTATTATACGAATCATATTGATCGAACTCTATCTCTATTACTTGTTTTTTATCAACCCAACCTCTATAATTATCGTCAAAGTTTTCAATTAATACTCTTTCTCCTTTTTGATCTAAAACCGAAAACGTATCGCCAAATAATAGCTGAGTAACCATCTCAGATGTTTCATTGGCTTCTTTTCTGACTGGAACAATCCCAAGATGACAAAATCCGTATTGCATTATTTTCTTATATGGTTTTAGTTTCTATTCCGTAGATAATTTTTTCAATTATTTTATCTTCTTCGTTGTATTGAGGGTTGTATCTTGAGTGTAGATTATATCCAAAAAGTTTTCCAAGTGATTGGTAGAAGAAAGCCCTAAAACTTCCTCTAAGTTCTTTTACAATTGAGTAGGAATCGCTTCCTGTTTCTCTGTCAACTAAACGGATTAATACCTTGCCTTGACTTTTGGATAATTTTTTTAGAGTTGATGAAAACTTAAGATTTATTTCGTCTTCAGCTTGCTTCATTAATTTTTTCTTCTGTTTCTCTGGCATGTCCTTCATTGCAATACTATAAGATTCAAGGAGCTTCCCTGCTTGTTTTGCAAAGGGGTATGTTTTTTTTACGTTGCGTATTAGTTTGGCGTATTTAATTTTTTCTGAGTCAGTTAGAGGGGCAATATATCCAGAAATGGTTACTTCTTTCAAGTAACTCATAGGTATTGTGTCGCCATTGCTTATGGTAGCAAATGTTATTATTCTTTTTTGTTGTGCATTAACAACAAAAGGGATTGAAAATAATAATATTATTAAACTAATCTTTTTCATAACTCTTTTATATATATTGTTAGTTTAACAATAATTGTGCCAAAGTTTATTTCTCTATGTTATTAAACTTACCTGCAAATCTTTCAAATTGATCCTTTGCAAATTTTTGACTTATTGTTATCTCTTTTTTGTTCGATTCAGGAGTCTCATACATTAGGTCTGTCATAACATTTTCAATTAAACCTCTTAATCCTCTTGCACCAAGTTGGTATTCTATTGCTTTTCCCGCAAAGTAATCTAAGGCTTCTGAGGAGAATCGGAGTTTTACACCATCTATTTCAAACAATTTTTTATATTGTTTTATGATAGCATTCTTTGGTTCCGTAAGAATTCTTATTAAGGCCTCTTTGTTTAGAGGGTCAAGATGTGTTAGAACAGGAAATCTACCGACAAGTTCAGGAATTAATCCAAACTTTTTAATGTCTTGAGGTTGTATGTATTTTAGTAAGTTTTCTTTGTCTATATCTTCAGATTTTTTTATTCCTTTAAACCCGATAGAATTTGATTTTAGTCTTCCTGCAATAGTTCTTTCTATGTTGTTGAAGGCTCCGGCTGAAATAAAGAGAATATTTTTTGTGTTAATTGCAGTTAGCTTTTGTTCTGGATGCTTTCTCCCTCCTTGTGGTGGAACATGAACTATGCTCCCTTCAAGAAGTTTGAGCAGGGCTTGCTGAACTCCTTCACCACTAACATCTCTTGTTATTGATGGATTGTCACTTTTCCTTGCAATCTTATCTATTTCATCAATAAAAACTATTCCTCTTTCTGCCTTTTCAACATCATAATCTGCTGCCTGCAAGAGTCTGGTTAGTATGGTTTCAACGTCTTCCCCAACATATCCTGCTTCTGTTAGAACAGTTGCATCTGCAATTGCAAACGGAACATTTAACATTCTGGCAATTGTTCTTGCTAATAGGGTTTTCCCTGTGCCTGTTTGTCCAACAATTATTATATTTGATTTGTCAAGTTCAATTTCTTCGGAATTGTTCAACACGTTAATTGTATGGTTAAGCCTTTTGTAGTGATTGTAGACAGCAACCGAAAGCACTTTTTTTGCTTCCTCTTGCCCAATAACATATTGGTCAAGATATTCTTTTATTTCTTTTGGTTTTTTTACTTCAAGTTTTGCAATAGAATGAGAAGCTCTTTCTTTTTTTTCATCTTTTTTCATCTGATGAACTTTCTCAATACAATTTTCGCATATATTTGCTTCGTGGGAATTTACCATAAACTCAACTTCATTTTCTGTTCTCCCACAAAACGAGCAGCTATTTTTGACTTTTGCCATTATTCGTATATTATTTTTAAATTTTCTTTCCTATTTTATGACCTCTAATTGAATAAAATGCTATAAAAAGATAGCATGGTATTAATATTAAATAAGGTAAATGTCTATCATTGATTGCTGTTGCCCATGCCCCATAAATTAGAGGCATAACGGCTCCACCCGAAATTGCCATAATAAGGAGTGCTGATGCAACAGGAGTATGTTTTCCAAGCTTGTCAATTGCCAAAGGCCAAATTCCTGGCCACATTAAAGCATGAGAAAAGCTTAAAAGAATTATAAAAACAATTGAAACAATTCCTTGAGTGGAAATTGCAGCAATTGAAAACACTAAGCCTAAACCAGAACATATTGTTAGTGCCTTGCTTTGGGAAATAAACTTAGGAACAAAAATAATACCTAAAATATATCCAAAAGTTAAGGCAATTAAGCTAAAGGTTCCAAGCATGGGAGCAATATCTTTCGCAATTCCTTGACTTTGGGCATAGAGTCCAAGGGTGTCAATTGCAATAACTTCAGCTCCAACATAAAGGAATAGAGAAATAACCCCCAACCAAAGATAAGGGAAACTAAATATACTTCTTCCTTTATGAGTATTTTTATCTAATTCTTCATCTCCATCATTAGTAACCTCAGGCAGTTTAGCCAAAAGAACCATTGAGGCAAGCAAAACTAAGCCAATAGATATTCCAATATATGGAGTAATAATTCTTTGAGTTAATAAGTTAAGTTCTAAAATTCTTGCATCCCCTGTTAGAGTTTGAATTTTCTCACTAAGAGAAGTCATATCGGCAAACAGAACTTTTGAAAGCCAGAAAATTCCAACCATTCCAGCAATTTTATTGAAAAGCCCCATAATACTCATACGCTTTGCAGCAGATTCAATTGGTCCAAGAATAGTGACATAAGGATTGACAGCAGTTTGAAGAAGAGCAAGCCCAGTTCCTTGAAGGAAAAGACCAATTAGAAACAATATGTAATTTCTTCCATTAGCAGCAGGAATAAAAACCAAAGAGCCAGTTGCCATAACAATTAATCCAAGAGCCATTCCTTTGGCAAAACCAGTCTTTTTCAAAACCCATGATGAAGGCAAAGCCATAACAAAATAAGAAATATAGAAAGCAAAAGTAACCAAGTAAGCTTGAGAATCACTAAGCTCACAAGCCTCACGAAGAAATGGAATTAAAACACTGTTTAGCCAAGTGATGAATCCAAAAATAAAATAAAGAACTCCAATAATGGATAAGCTAAAAACTAAACTTTTTTTTCTCTCTGCCATAAGAATTATGTATTTTTGAAGCTACAAAGATAGGAAAAACAATGATGTCTAATATAATTTTCTTACTTTTGCCTTCAATAAAAGTCACCAAATAAGTTAAAATACTAATATATGATAAAGCAAATAAGCCTAATTACACTAACCCTAATATCAATTATTTCAACAAATATTCTTAATGCCCAAACCCACAATAAAGAAGATAAAGAGCTTAGAGAAAAGATATCACAAATGCTGATTGTAGGATTTAGAGCAATGGAATTAGAAACCTCAAATGAAATATATGACCTTATAACAAAAGAAAAAATTGGTGGAGTAATACTCTTTGACTATGATGTCCCTTCCAAAAAATCAATACGTAATATAGAAAGTCCAGACCAATTACGAACTCTTTGCACAGAACTACAAAAAGCAGGAAATAACAGACTATTTATATCCATAGACCAAGAAGGAGGAAGGGTTAGTCGTTTGAAAGAAAAATACGGATTTCCTCCAACAGTTTCCCAACAATATTTAGGAGATAATAACAATAAATCACTAACAACTCAGTGGTCTGCAAGAGCAGCCTCAACACTTAAATCATTGGGAATAAATCTTAATTTTACTCCATCAGTAGATTTAAATGTAAATCCAGATTGCCCAATAATTGGAAAATTGGAAAGAAGTTTTTCCTCAAACCCAAAAGTAATTGTTGAGAATGCAAAAATTGTTATACAAGAACACAAAAAACAAGGTATAGCAACAGCAATTAAGCATTTCCCAGGTCATGGCTCTTCAACTTCCGACACACATGAAGGAATAGTAGATGTAACCAAAACCTATACAGAAGAAGAACTTATACCATTCAGAGAGTTAATAGACGAAGGAGTAGTAGATATGGTTATGACATCACATGTTTTTAATGCTAATTTTGACTCCCTCTACCCAGCAACAATGTCCTACAACACCCTAACCAACAAACTAAAATTGCAAATGGAATATAAAGGAATAATAATATCCGATGATATGGCAATGGGAGCTATATCAAAACAATACGACCTTGAAACCTGTTTAGAAAAAGCCATAAACGCAGGAGTAGATATGTTTATATTTTCTAATAATGGGGAAAAATACGATAAAGAAATAGGATATAAAGCCATTGATACCATCTTCCAATTAGTAAAACAAGGAAAAGTTAAGGAATCATCAATCAACAACTCCTTCTCAAAAATTTCAAAACTCAAATCAGAAATGGGATTAAGATAAAATTAATTATTACCTTCCTTTTATCAGATTT